>NZ_JBHLVH010000029.1:0-656 GCF_042433515.1 Kytococcus schroeteri
GGTTGCGCGCCGAGGAGGTCCTCACGGTCAGGGCCCAGAAGCTCTCGGTGCGGGCGTTGCGGCGCGCGGCCCGCCGCGTCCTGGAGGACCTCGGCTACACCACCGCCGTGGCTGACACCCACGAGAACACCCGGGTGGCTGCCCAGGAGGACAAGGCGTGGGCGGCCGCGTCGTTCTGGATCCGCGAGGAGGGTGACGGGACGATGACCGGACGGTTCACCCTCCCGGTCCTCCAGGGCCGGATGCTGGCCAAGGTCCTGCAGGCCATGACCAGCCCCCGCCGACTCGCACGCCACCGGACCACCACCACCGCGACCGCCGACGGGCAGGAGGGTTCCTCGTGGGGCGAGCGTGAGGTGGACTGGGCCCACGAGCAGGGCAAGGCCTTCGCCGAGCTCGTCTCCCACCTGCCCACCGACCACCTGTCCACACCCTCGACCGCGATCCTGCTGGTGCGCACCGACCTGGACACCCTCCGCGGGGTCACTGACCGGGTCGGGGTCACCGACCACGACGAGGAGGTCTCGGCCGGGCAGGTCCGCCGCCTGGCCGCCACGGCCGGGATCGTCCCGGTGGTCATGGGCAGCGACTCGGCCGTCCTGGACCTGGGCCGGCAGACCCGGGTGTTCACCGACTCCCAACGCAAGGCCCTCGCG
>NZ_JBHLVH010000003.1:0-77112 GCF_042433515.1 Kytococcus schroeteri
ATTTGGCATCGATTCATGACACACTGTTGAGTTCTCAAGGACCAAACACTCCCCAACACCCACCGCACACTCAGCGCGATCTCGTTCAGGGGCGATCCACAACCTTACACCATCCCAGCCCCGCTCACCAACCCGCCCCGCAAAGGACAGACCAGATCACCAGACCTGAGAGAAAGAGGTTGCCGCCACCCAGACCCCGGACCCACACTCTCCAGTCTCCCGGAGCGGGCCACCCGGCTGGGCAACGAGGAGGAACAATACACACACTCCACGCCAGACGCAAACGGCCACACCGAGCGGACCGCACTCCCTGTGGACCGCGGCGGGACACGAGGGGCGGAGACGCCGACGGGCCACCCGGGAGGCTCCCGGGTGGCCCGTCGTGCTGGGTTCAGCTCACCCCTGGCGCAGCCGTCAGTCCTCGGCGACCGTGTCGCTGTACTTCGCCGCGGTGGCGCGCGCCGCGTCCATCATCGGGACACGGGCGCCACGCTCCTCGGCCACCTCGATGGCGCGCTCGTAGCCCGCGTCGACGTGGCGGAACACACCCATGGCCGGGTCGTTCGTCAGCAGCGCCTCGAGCTTGGCCGCGGCCAGCTCGGTGCCGTCGGCCAGACCCACCTGACCGGCGTGGATGGAACGACCGATGCCGACGCCACCGCCGTGGTGGATGGACGTCCACGACGCACCCGAGGACACCGAGGTCATGGCGTTCAGCAGCGGCCAGTCGGCCACCGCGTCCGTGCCGTCCTTCATCGACTCGGTCTCCCGGTACGGGGAGGCCACCGAACCCGAGTCCAGGTGGTCGCGACCGATGACGATCGGCGCCGACACCTTGCCCTCACGCACCAGCTGGTTGAACAGCATCCCCGCCTTGTGGCGCTCGCCGTAGCCCAGCCAGCAGATGCGCGCCGGCAGCCCCTCGAACTCCACGAACTCCTGCAAAGAGACCGTTATGAAACCGTTGCCTTCAAGGCCTTGACACAGCCCCGTTACCAGAGAGATCAGTCTGCACAAGATGTATAGATGAGGGTAGAACGGCTTCTTGCTACCGCTTCCTGCCACTCCTTGTCCGACTCGGGGACGTTCAAACCATAAGTGTCCAACCTGGGGCCGATCCGACCATAACCCACGCAGTCCAAACCCCACTCTTGGTCTGCCCCGAGCCATTCGACCATTACGTGATCGGGTCCAGCACCCAGCAGGACCCGCCCCGGATGGCCATAGAGGATGCGTACCAACCCATAGAGAACTGGTTCAACTGTGTCTTCGCGACAGAGGACCGGCAGTCCCTCACGCACTTGGTCCACTGTCAAAGTCCGAGGCATATCTTCCCTCCGCCACTCATGCCAGACAGGTCAGATGTTCGCAGCACGCTTTACCCAATCAGGGCAACGGATGTACCCCGTGCAATACGATGTGACGATCCCAAAGGACTTCCCGTCACGGAGCGTGCGCCCATCATGGATAGTCACAAGGACAGTTCTTGTGGTCACCTTGCAGGTGCGAAAGATCCATCGGCCACTGCATGTAACGTAATTCACTGGGGCTAGATATTCGCGCTTTTCGTCCTTCTTGATGGTTGACGTGTACATCCTGGTAGACGCATAAGCGGCAGTCTTGGTCACGTTGTGCTTGCGGTACATCTTGATATGCCCAAAGCCTCGCTCCTTAGTGAAAGCCGTGGCCGGCTCGTAATAGCCTTTGCGCAGATGCACCCCCCGACCCTCCCTGTCCTTCCAGTGGGACACCGTATTATAGCGGCCATCTGGCGCCGGGAGAGCGAGCGACTCTAGTTCCCTTGCACCTTGGGTGAGATCATTTGCATCGACCTCAGAGGCGGAATCTAGGGCAGCAACACTGGATTCAAGGGACACGGGGACTTCACTGCCAACTCCCCCGAGTTCCTTTCCCATCACGGCAAACTCTACAACCTCTCCCTGTGCGGCGAGGGAAGCGATATCATCCCCAGTAAGTGATTCATCCGCGGACTGCTCATTTTCCTCGACACCTTCAATCTCCGCCTGATAGGCTTGATCGGCAGCGACAGTGGGCGAGGTCGCCCCAGATCCCTCATCGGCCGAAGCGAATGTTGAGCCCGTGATGAGTACGGCGCCGGCAAGACTTGCTGCAATTGAGTTCACGATATTCATGTAGGGAAGTTAGCACACCGCCGCGCCCCTGTCGAACGCGCTGCGGAAGAAGCATATTGGCGGACTCCAGCCGATCACCTCGCCCGGGTTCCGCCCATTCTGGATTGGGTGTCACACCACCACTGCTACACCCTCAGATCGGAAGAGCCATCAACCCCGGGCGATAGGATCAACAGTGATGTTCCACCGGCCCCGTCTCGTTCAAGGTAGGTGCAATAACTGCGACCATACTGAACTACTTCAGTGGGACAAGGGTGCTCTGGGCATCGATTGACCCCTATTCGCCTCATGGGCACTTGTTCCAGAGTGCGCCTCGCAAGTAAAATATTTTGAGGTCTTGTTTAAATCCGCATGGGTTCCAGGCTCTTCGCAAACGAGGGTGTAGTCGGGGCCTGAATCCGCCAGCTTCGAGGAGTGCTCGGGCGATGTAGTGGGTGAGGTTGCCGAACCCGAGGGCCAGCCCGCGAAGATGCTCAAGTCGTCCATTCACGGCCTCGGTAGGTCCGTTGCTGGTGCGGGGTCGCTCGAAGTAGGCCAGGACATCACAGACGCGTCTGGCCAGGGTGCGGCCGAGCTTGCGCAGCTCGACCAGCGGTCGGGGCACCCCGTCGGCGGGGGCATCGATCACCGAGCTCATCTCGACGCGGCCGGCGACCCGGTTGGGGTCTCGGTAGGCGGAGATCATGCGCTGGTAGATGACCCAGGTGCACTTGATCTGGACGTGCCGGTCCCCGGTGAACAGCTTGTCGAGGCGCTCGTCCTGGCGGTCGGCGAGCAGGTCGGCGCCGGTGTGCAGGGTCCGGCGCGCCGAGTAGAGCGGGTCGTCCTTGCGGCCGCGGTGCCCGTGCACCTCCTGCTGAACGCGGCGGCACTCATCCAGGGCGTCGCCAGCCAACCGGATGACGTGGAACGGGTCCATGACAGTGACCGCGTCCGACAGTTCCTCGGTGGTGGCGGTCTTGAACCCGGCGAACCCGTCCATGGCGACGACCTCGATCCCGTCGCACCAGGCCTGGTCCCGCTGCGCGAGCCAGTCTTTGGACGCCTTCTTGCTGCGGCCCTCGACCACGTCCAGCAGGCGGGAGGGCCCCGTACCGTCCCGGACCGGGGTGAGGTCGATGATGACGGTGACGTACGTGTCGCCCTTCCTGGTGTGCCGCCACACGTGCTCGTCGACCCCGAACACCTTCACCCCCTCGAACCGGGCCGGGTCACCGATCAGGACGCGCCGGCCCTCGGCCAGGACGGCGTCGTTGGCGGTGTCCCACACCACCGCCAACGCCTCGGCGACCCGGGCGATGGTCAGGTGCTGCACGACCAGCGCGAGCAACGCCCAGCGCAGCCCACCGCGGGAGATCTTCGCCCGCGGCTCGGCAGCGGCGGTGGTGTCCTGACGCCATACGTGGCCGCACTCGGTGCACCGGTACCGGCGCACGGTGAGCAGCAGCGTGGTCGGGCGCCATCCACACGGCTCGTGCGCCAGTTACCTGGTCACGGTGTCCCGCGCAACGCCCTGGCAGCCGCAACGTCGGCACCAGTCGCCCGGCTCGACGACTCGGCAGGCGAGCACCGAACCGCACTTTTTCCTGCAGGACAAGTACATGGGAAACGGGCTGGTGTACCGCAACGGCCACCTCGAGACCACCGACCGACGGACCCTCAAGGGCGACCTCACCAACGCCAACGGACTGCACGAACTCGGCATCCCGCTGGACATCATCGGCACCGTCGTCCACGACTCCTTCAAGGACACCATCGAGGCCGTGGGAGCAACCGGCGTCCGCTTCCACGAGCTCCCCCCACCTTCGGACAAGATGCAGGCCCTCAAACCCGGAGCATGGTGGGCACTGGAGATCACCGGAACCTCACCGACCTACTCCGAGACCTTCCATGACGAACACGTGAGGACCGTGAAACTCCCTGCCGTGTGGACCCTCGAGTCCTACTGCACCGACCCCACCCCCGACGGCCGGGACGGCAGCGGCTTCTACCACCCCGGCGACACGCTCAACATGGTCGTTACCCAACGCGTCGCCGACGCCCTCACCGCGGCCGACATCACGGTCCGCCTCGAAGAAGTCGGCCGCCACCCCCACCCCGTCTGGGACACCGAGGAGTGCGACAACCAGGCCGAGGCCTGGCGCCAGCGCATGGGGGTCGAGTTCGCCGACTGGCCCGACCCCGGCTGCTGCCCCGACCTCCTGCGCCCCACCACCACCTGATCGAGCCACCCGCACCGGCGGAACCCCCGAGACGCGCATCGGTCCGCATCTCGCCAGTCGAGATACGGACCGATGCGCATGCGGGCACGCAGGCCCGGGACAGTCCGGATCAGTCCTCGGCCACCGGGTCCTCGAACGCCCGGGCCTTGCGGCGGGCGGCGTCCATCATCGGCACGCGCACGCCCCGCTCGTCGGCCACCTCGATGGCCCGCTCGTACCCCGCGTCCACGTGGCGCAACACACCCATGCCCGGGTCGTTCGTCAGCAGCCGCTCCAGCTTCAGCTCGGCCAGGTCGGTGCCGTCGGCCAGCCCCACCTGCCCCGCATGGATCGACCGCCCGATGCCCACCCCACCACCATGGTGGATCGACGTCCACGACGCCCCCGAGCTCGCGGAGGTCAGCGCGTTGAGCAGCGGCCAGTCGGCCACGGCGTCCGTGCCGTCCTTCATCGCCTCGGTCTCCCGGTACGGGCTGGCCACCGAGCCCGAGTCCAGGTGATCCCGGCCGATGACGATCGGCGCCGACACCTTGCCCTCACGCACCAGCTGGTTGAACAGCATCCCCGCCTTGTGGCGCTCGCCGTAGCCCAGCCAGCAGATGCGCGCCGGCAGCCCCTCGAACTCCACGAACTCGTCGGCGGCGTCCAGCCACTTGTGGAGCTTCTCGTCCTCGGGGAAGAGCTCCTTGAGGGCCTGGTCGGTCACCTTGATGTCCTCCGGGTCGCCCGAGAGCGCCACCCAGCGGAACGGGCCGAGCCCCTCGCAGAACAGCGGGCGGATGTAGGCCGGCACGAAGCCGGGGAACTCGAACGCCCGGTCGTACCCGGCCTTGCGCGCCTCGTCGCGGATGGAGTTGCCGTAGTCGAACACCTCGGCGCCCGCGTCCTGGAACTCCACCATCGCCTTGACGTGGGCGGCCATGGCGGACTGGGCCTTCTTGGTGAAGCCCTCCGGGTCCTTCTCCGCCTCGGCGTGCCAGTTCTCCATCGTGAACTCGACCGGCAGGTAGCTCAGCGGGTCGTGGGCGGAGGTCTGGTCGGTGACGACGTCGATCTGCAGGTCGCCGGCCTTGTGGCGCTCGAGCAGGGCCGGGAACACCTCGGCCGCGTTGCCGACGATGCCGATGGACAGGCCGCGCTTCTCCTCCTTGGCCTTGTTGGCCCGGGCGATGGCGTCGTCCAGGTCGTCGGCGATCTCGTGCAGGTAGCGCTTGCCCACGCGGCGCTCCAGGCGGGTGCGGTCCACGTCCACGATGAGGCACACGCCGTCGTTGAGGGTGACGGCCAGCGGCTGCGCGCCACCCATGCCACCGCATCCACCGGTGAGGGTGATGGTGCCTGCGAGGGTGCCACCGAAGCGCTTGGTGGCCACCGCGGCGAAGGTCTCGTAGGTGCCCTGGAGGATGCCCTGGGTGGCGATGTAGATCCACGAGCCGGCCGTCATCTGGCCGTACATCATGAGGCCCTCGGCCTCGAGCTTGCGGAAGTGCTCCCAGGTGGCCCAGTCGCCCACGAGGTTGGAGTTGGCGATGAGCACGCGGGGGGCCCACACGTTGGTGCGGATGACGCCGACCGGCTTGCCGGACTGCACGAGGAGGGTCTCGTCGTCCTCGAGCTCCTTGAGGCTGGCCACGATGGCGTCGAAGGCCTCCCAGGAGCGGGCCGCGCGGCCGGTGCCGCCGTAGACCACGAGGTCGTCCGGGCGCTCGGCGACCTCCGGGTCGAGGTTGTTCATGAGCATGCGCAGCGGGGCCTCGGTCTGCCAGCTCTTGCAGGTCAGCTCGGTGCCGCGCGGGGCGCGGACGGGGCGGGCGCCTTCCATGGGTGTCTCCTTCGACTCGGTCGGCCGGGCGAGGCCCGGTGGCCGGTGGTGGGTGCACCCCGGCGCTGGTGCGGCCATTCCACCAGCCGTCGCGCCGGGGCGGCAGGTGGGGGCGGGGCGAGGTGTCCCAGATGTGGGACAGGCAGCGGGTGGGACGAGGGGCGTCGGGAGGCGACGAGCGCGGCCCGTCAGCGGACGACCTCGCGCTGCTGGCCGTCCACCCGGCGGGTCCAGCCTCGGCCGTCGAGGTGCTCCAGCAGCGGGACCGCCACCCGCCGCGTGGTGCCGAGCGCCTGCCGGGCCACACTGAGGGTGAACGGCTGCGGGAGGGCGGCGAGCTCCCGCATCGCGCGGGCGGGGGCGTCCGGGAGGAGGACGACCTCCCCCGGCAGGCGCAGCAGGCGGCCAGCGCGTGCGGCGGCCGCGAGCTCCCGGGCGCCGAGACCGAGGTCGTCGAGCTCGCGGGCCTCGGGCGCGGCGAAGGGGTCCTCGCGCAGCCAGGCCTCCACCTGGGTGACGGCCGCCTCGGCCGGGCCCAGGCCGGCGGCAGCGGGGTCGTGGACGCGGCCGTCGTCGACCGCGAGGCCGACCTGGCGCGCCAGCTCGGGCACCAGGGTGGCGTGCTGGGCCGGCAGGCCGATGGCGTGGGCGGCCTCGGCGAGCGGCACGCCGGCGCTCAGCGGCTGGGTGCGGTGGTGGGCGGCCACCGCATCGGACAGGGCGGTGCGCCAGGCGGACCAGGCGGCGGGGTCGACCACCACGTCGCCGTGACGGACCTCGGTGGGGGTGGCGACGTCCTCGGACGCGGGGGCGAGGCCGAGGCGCTCCAGCAGGGCGACGTCCTGCACCCGGCGGTCGGCCAGGCGGAGGCGGCGCAGCGCGGCCGGGTCTCCCCCGGCGGCCTCCAGCGCGGCGGCCCGGGCGGCGGCCGCGCCCCGGCGGCGCAGCGGGAGCGGGTCCACCTCGCGGACGGTGGCCGACCAGACGCGCCGGCTGCCCGGGTCACGGAGGATGGCGCGGTCGCCCACCCGCCACGGCAGGGGCGCCGCGAGGGTGAGGCGTACGTGGTGCCCGCCGAGTGGCCGCACGTGCGCCTCGACGTCGGCCGAGCCCACGTGGAGCGTGGCCTGCTGCGGCGGGGCGCCCGTGTCATCGACCGGGGCCAGCGCGAGGTCGACCACGGCGGAGCTCTCCCACGCGCCGGGGGTGAGGAGCACGGCGCCGCGCCCCACGGCATCGACCGCGGTGCGGCGGAGGTTGACCGCCACCCGCGAGACCGGGCCCACCTGCTCGAGCGGCGCGTCCTGGCTCTGGAGGCCGCGGACGGCCACGCGGGTGGGGGCGCCGTGGGCGTCGAGGAGGTCGAGCTCGTCGCCGACGGCCAGCGTGCCCGCGCCGAGGGTGCCGGTGACCACGGTGCCACTGCCGCCGACCGTGAACGCGCGGTCCGCCCAGAGGCGCACGGGCGCTGCCGGATCCGGCTCGGGGGTGCGGGCGGCGAGGGCGTCCAGCGCCGCGCGGAGCTCGTCCATGCCCTGGCCGGTGGGAGCCGCCACGCACACGTGCGGGACCGCGAGCCCCGCCGCCTCCAGGTGCGCGCGGGCGGTGACGAGGGTCTCGGCGGGTTCGGCGAGGTCGCAGCGGGTGACCACGAGGAGCAGGTCGCGGACGCCGAGGGCGCGGACGGCCGCCAGGTGCTCGGTGGACTGCGCCTGCCATCCCTGGTCGGCCGCCACCACGAAGACCACCGCGGGCGCCGGGCCGAGCCCGCTGAGCATGGTGCCGATGAAGCGACGGTGGCCGGGGACGTCGACGAAGGCCACCTCGGTGCCGGACGGGAGCGTGGTCCACGCGAAGCCCAGCTCGATGGTGAGGCCGCGCGCCTTCTCCTGGGCGAGGCGGTCGGGGTCGCGCCCGGTGAGGGCCCGCACGAGGGTGGACTTGCCGTGGTCCACATGGCCGGCGGTGGCCAGGACGCGCCTCATCGGGTGGGGTCCGTGGGGGTCGGCCCGGGGGCAGGGGCGGGCGCGGGCTCGCCCAGGGCGACGCGCACGGCATCGACCAGGGCGGGCTCGTCGGCGGGGTCGATGCAGCGCAGGTCGACCAGCCCCACCCCGCCCTCGACGCGGGCCAGCACCGTCGCGGTGCCCGCCGGAGGACGGCGGAGGCGCGCCACGGCATCGGAGGGGAGGACCAGCGCCCACCCCGGCAGCGGGACCCCCGGCGCCCCGCCGCCGCCGACACGGCCCTCGACCGGCACGACCTCGAGGCCGAGCTGGGCGGCCAGGGCGCGGGTGCGCGCGGCGAGGGCGTCCGGCGTGGCGTGGAGCGCGTCGGCCACGGGGGTGGACGGGCTGCGCAGGGTGGCCTCGAGCGCGGCGGCGGTGAGCTTGTCGATGCGCAGGGCGCGGGCCAACGGGTGACGACGCAGGCGCTGGACGAGCGCGACATCGCCCAGGACGAGGCCGGCCTGCGGACCGCCGAGGAGCTTGTCGCCGCTCGCCGTCACGAGGTGGGCGCCGGCGGCCAGGGCGGTGGTGAGGTCGGGCTCGGTGGGCAGGGCGGGGTCGGGGGCGAGCAGGCCGCTGCCGACGTCGTGCACCACCGGGACGCCCAGGGTGGCGAGCTCGCCGGCATCGACGCCGGAGGTGAAGCCCTCCACGCGGAAGTTGGACGGGTGCACCTTGAGGATGCAGCCCGTGTCCGGGGTGACGGCCTCGGCGTAGTCGCGCAGGTGGGTGCGGTTGGTGGTGCCGACCTCACGGAGGCGGGCGCCGGTGCTGGCGATGAGGTCCGGGAGGCGGAAGCCGTCGCCGATCTCGACCAGCTCGCCGCGGCTGACGACGACCTCGCGGCCGGCGGCCAGGGCGGTAGTGGCGAGCACCAGGGCGGCGGCGCCGTTGTTGACCACGAGGGCGTCGCCGGCGGCGGGGACCGCGCGGCGGAGGGCGTCGAGGAGGCCGGTGGCGCGCGGGCCGCGGGTGCCGGTGGCGAGGTCGAGTTCCACGTCGACGTGGCCGGCGGCCTCCTGGAGCGCGCGGCGGGCGGCCGCGGCGAGCGGGGCGCGGCCGAGGTTGGTGTGCACCACGATGCCGGTGGCGTTGAGCACGGGTGTGAGGCTGGTGGCGTGCTGCGGCAGGGCGGCCGCGGCGGCGTCGACCACCTGCTCGGGGGTGATCTCGCCGGCGCGGGCGCGCTGCTGGGCGGCGGTCACGGCATCGCGGACGGTGCGGCGGTCCAGGCGGGTCAGGGCCGGGGCGAGGCGCGGGTCGGCGAGCGCGGCATCGGTGCGGGGGATGCGGCGGCGCGGGTCCGGGGTGGGGCCGCGTGCGGCATCGGGGGCGGGGGGCGCGCCGGTCATGGGACGAGGGTAGGCGGCGGGTGTCCGGCAGGCGGGGTGGGGCGGCGTGGGTGGCCTTCGGTTTCCGCACCGGTGCCGAACTCGGTCGCCGCCCACGACGAGAACCGCACCGGTGCCGAACTCGACGGTCGACCTCGGCACCGGTGCGGATCTGGTGCAGGTGGCAGACCGAGTTCCGCACCGGTGCGCATCTCGGCACGGGAGACGTTGGCGGAGGCGGACGGGAATCGAACCCGCCAGGACGAGGTACTCGCCCTCGCCGGTGTTGAAGACCGGGGGGCCCACCAGGAACCCAGACGCCTCCGTGGCACAGCGTAGGTCAGCGAAGCGGCGCGGTGCGGGAGCACCGACCGGCGGAGGGCTGCCGAGGGCCGGGGTGAGGGGGCGGCGCCCGGGCGCTCCTAGTCTGGACCCATGACCGATGTCGTCCGCCTGACCCAGTACGCCCGCGGCGGAGGGTGTGCCTGCAAGATCCCGCCCGGTGAGCTCGAGGACGCCGTGGCCGCACTGCGGGGTGCACTGCCCGGCGGGCCCGGCGACGCCAGCGACCCGGGCGGCCCCGCCCCCCAGGGCCACACCGCCGGACCCGCCCCGACCGCAGAGGTGCTCGTGGGCCTCGACGACGGCGACGACGGCGCCGTGGTCCGCGTGTCCGACCGCCTGGCCGTGGTCTCCACCGCCGACTTCTTCACCCCCGTCCAGGACGACGCCGCCGACTGGGGCCGCATCGCCGCGGCCAACGCCCTCTCCGACGTGTACGCCATGGGCGGCACCCCGGTCATGGCCATCAACCTCGTGGCCTGGCCGCGCGAGCTGCTGCCCACCGAGCTGCTCGCCGAGGTGCTCCGCGGCGGCCTGGAGGTGGCCACCCGGGCGGGCTGCCCCGTCATCGGGGGGCACAGCATCGACGCACCGGAGCCCACCTACGGCATGGCGGTCACCGGCACCGTGGGCCCCGACCGCCTGCTGCGCAACGACGCCGCCGAGCCCGGCCTGCCCATCAGCCTCACCAAGCCGCTCGGCGTGGGCGTGCTCAACAACCACCACAAGGCCACCGGCACCCGCCACCCCGAGGCCGTGGAGCTCATGACCACCCTCAACGACACCGCGAGCCGTGCCGCGGTGGACGCCGGGGTGCGCGCCGCCACGGACGTCACCGGGTTCGGCCTGCTGGGGCACCTGCACAAGATGTGCCGCGCCTCGGGCGTGGCCGCCCGCATCGATGCCGGGGCGGTGCCCGTGCTCCGGGCCGCCCGCGAGCTGCTGGGCCAGGGCTTCGTGCCCGGTGGGTCGCGCCGCAACCTGGACTGGGTGCGGCCGCACCTGCGCGCCGAGGGCGTGGGCGAGGACGAGCTGGTGCTGCTGGCCGACGCGCAGACCTCCGGTGGGCTGCTCGTGGTGGGCGAGGTGCCGGGCGCCCCCGTCATCGGCGAGACGGTGGCCAGCGGGTCCCTCGGTGAGGGCGTGACCGTGCAGGTGGCCTGACCTGACGGACCGCATCCGGCCGGGCGCGCACGGCCTCAGGTGGTGATGGAGTCGCCCACCTGGCCGGCGGCACGGCGGGCCGCGAGGCGGCGGCGCTGCGGCTCCACGGTGAAGCGCGGGTCGCGGGCCGAGGCCTGACCGCCCTCCACGACGGCGAAACGGGTCAGCGCCGAGGCCGCCGCGAGCGCCAGCCCGGAGGCCACCGAGACCACGCGTCCCGCCGGCGTGCCACGCAGGGCGCCGGCCGCGAGAGCTCCCAGGCCGCCACCGAGGACGCAGGCCTTGGCGGTGCGCATCATCGTGCCGGGGTGGCCGGTGTGCAGGGGCTCCAGCACACCCTCGTGCTCCAGGTGCTGCTCGAGGCGGTGCACGGCCACGAGGTCGCCGAGCGCCCCCAGCGCCGCCAGCCGGCGGGCCGGGCCAGCGGCCCCGGTGGGCAGCAGCACCATCTGCACGCCGCCGGAGGCCAGCGCCGCGGAGGAGACGAACACCTGCGGCAGGTGGCGGCGGCTCTCGAACCACACCGGGGTGGCCGTGTCACTCAGCAGCACCGCGGTGTAGGCGGCCAGCGGCGCGGAGAACAGCGCCAACCCGGCCGTGCCCACGGCATCGAACGGGCGGAGCAGCGCCCCCAGCACCGGCAGGCCCGGCCCACCGCGGCGGCCGCCGAGCAGGCGGTCGACCTCGCAGGCCGCGGCCAGCCCCGCGCTGGCGCTGTAGCCGCTGAAGATCCACGTGCCCACCGACATGGGCGAGGTGAGCTTGAGCGTGCGGAGCCTGTTGAGGAAGCGCTCGGGCCGCCCCAGGTCGGCGATGAGGGCCACGCCGCTCGCGCCCGCGGCCGCCAGGGCCGTCAGGCGCGCGCTGGTGCGCAGCGCGTCGTGACCGGCCAGGTGCGCGCCGACCGCCAGCAGCCCCGACCCGCCGGCCACACCGCCGGTGAACAGGTAGACGCTGATCTCGTGCCGCCACGGCACGGCCTTGACCACACCCTGCCCGTAGTAGCTGGAGAACTCCGGTTCCGGGACCACCGGCTGCTCACCGCGGCCCCGCGCCCGGCCGGTGAGCCAGTCGGTGCCCCGGGCGGCCAGATCGCGCGCGGCGCCCCGACGGCGGCGTCGCCGGGGGCCGGCGTACTCGGCCGGGAAGTAGGAGTCGAACTCGCTCGTGGTCACCGGCGGCCTCCCAGGAAGGACAGGGCCACGGCGCCCAGCAGCCCGGCGGCGGCGCCCACGGCGGTGCGGTACATCTGCGGCAGGTGGGCGGTGGGCACCACGGGGTCCGGCGGGAGGCCGTACACCTCGGGCTCGTCGAGCAGCAGGAACACCGACCCGGTGCCGCCCACTCCGTCGTGCTCGTTGGCGCCGTAGAGCCGCGCCTCCGGGAAGCCGTTGCCGCGCAGCAGGTCCACGCGTTCGTGGGCGCGGCGCACCATCTCGTCGTGGTCGCCGAACTGGATGGACGTGGTGGGGCAGGTCTGCGCGCAGGCGGGCGTCTGGTCGTGGCCGATGCGGTCGTAGCAGAGCGTGCACTTCTGGGCGATGCCGATGCGGGGCACCTCACCGCCGTCCACGTGGCCACGGCCCCCGGTCTCGTCCTCGCGCCGCTCGATGACGCCGAACGGGCAGGCCCCCACGCAGTAGCCGCAGCCGTTGCACACGTCGGCCTGCACCACGACGGTGCCGAACTCGCTGCGGAAGAGCGCGCCGGTGGGGCACACGTCGAGGCAGCCGGCGTGGGTGCAGTGCTTGCACACGTCCGAGGACATGAGCCACCGGAAGTCCGGCACCGTGCCCTCGGCCCGGGCCTGCTGGGCGGCGAGCAGGTCGGTCACCGGCCCGCCGGACGGGGCGGGCGCTCCCCCATCGGGCACGGCGGGCGCACCGACCGACGGCATGCCGAGGTCCACCAGCCGGCGCCCGGACTCCCGCGCGGTCTCGATGCGCTCGGCGGACTGCTCCACGAACGCCACGTGCCGCCAGGTGCTCGCGCCCAGGTCGCCGGTGTTGTCGTAGGAGTTGCCGGTGGCGCCCAGGTCGTCCATGGGCAGCGCGTTCCACTCCTTGCACGCCACCTCGCAGGCCTTGCAGCCGATGCAGATGGACGTGTCGGTGAAGAAGCCCTTGCGCGGGGTCGGCTCCCAGCCCGCGTCGGCCGCGGGGTCGGTGGGTCCGGCCAGCTGGTTGCCCAGACGGCTCATCGGGGGTCTCCCTCCATCTCCTCGGCCAGCTCCGCGCGCGTGGTCACCGCGGCGTTGTCGGTGCCCACCTCCGGCGTGGCCCCGGCGCGGCGGCGGTGCTCCTCCACGAGCTCGGCCAGCGCGGCACCGCGCGGGCGGCGGCCCGGCAGCACCTCGCACGAGCCCACCTTGCTCTCCTGGATGTGCACGTTGGGGTCCAGCGCCACGCCCAGCAGGTCGTTGGCGGCGTCACCGGACACCACGGCCTCGCCACCGACGCCCCAGTGGTACGGCAGGCCCACGGTGTGCACCACCTGGTCGCCGGCCTGCATCGGGCGCATGCGCTCGGTGACCAGCACCCGGGCCTCGATGGCGGCACGCGGGCTCACGATGGTGGCCCACCCGCCGTTCTCCAGCCCACGCAGCTCGGCGAGCTCCGGGGAGACCTCGCAGAACATCTCGGGCTGCAGCTCGGCCAGGTAGGGCAGCCAGCGGCTCATGCCACCAGCCGTGTGCTGCTCGGTGAGGCGGTAGGTGGTGAACACGAAGGGGTAGACCTCCGAGCCCGCCGCCCCCGCGCTCGGCGCGAAGACGTTGTCCTGCCGCGGGAAGAGCACCCGGGTGGGGCTGGCCTGCTGCCCGTAGACCACGTTGGCCACGGGCGACTCCTGCGCCTCGTAGTGCGCCGGCATCGGGCCGTCGACCATGCCCTTGGGTGCGTACAGCCAGCCCTTGCCGTCGGCCTGCATGATGAACGGGTCGTCGCCGGCCAGCGCCTCCGCGCCCCCCGTGTCGGGGTCCGGGCGGTAGGCGGGGTCCTTGTCGGCCGGGAAGTCCGGCACGTCGTCACCCGTCCAGCGGCCCGCCTCGGCGTCCCACCAGACGAGCTTCTTGCGCTCGCTCCACGGCCTGCCCTCGGGGTCGGCCGAGGCACGGTTGTACAGGATGCGGCGGTTGGCCGGCCACGCCCAGCCCCACTGCGCGGCCGTCTCGTCCTGCTCCCGGCCGGGCACCCGGTTCTTGGAGTGGTTCACCCCACCGGCGAAGACACCGGTGTAGATCCAGCAGCCGCCGTCGGTGGAGCCGTCGGCCCGCATCTCGGTGTAGGAGTCCAGCATCTGCCCGGCCTTCTCGCCGGTCAGGTGGCGGCCGTTCACCTCACGCAGCACGGCCTCGCCGTCCACCTCGCCGTGCTCGTCGCGCGGGTAGTCCCACGTGAGGTCCAGCAGCGGCCGGTCGCGCGGGTCGGTGGAGTCGGCCAGGCGCTCGCGGATGCGCACGCCCAGCTCGTGGAAGAACTCCAGCTCGCTCTGCGCGTCGCCCGGCGGCTGCACGGCCTGGTGGCGCCACTGCAGCAGGCGCTGGGTCTGCGTGAAGGTGCCGGCCTTCTCCACGTGGTTGGCCGCCGGCATGAAGAACACCTCGGTGTCGATGTCCTCCGGACGCCACTCCCCGGACTCGACCTCCGGGCCGTCCTTCCAGAAGGTGGCCGACTCGATGAGCTGGAAGTCGCGCACCACCAGCCACTTGAGGTTCGCCAGGCCCTCGCGCTGCATGCGTCCGTTGGCCGAGCCGACCGCCGGGTTCTGCCCCAGCACGAAGTAGCCCTCCACGTCGCCGGCGATCTGGCCCATGACCGTCTGGTAGGTGCCGTGCGTGCCGTTGATGCGGGGCAGGTAGTCGAACGCGAAGTCGTTCTCCGGCGTCGCGGCATCGCCCCACCAGGCCTTGAGCAGGCTGACGGTGTAGGCGTCGGCGCTGGTCCAGTAGCCCTTCTGCCGCGGCGAGGAGATGGAGGAGACGTAGTCCTCCAGGGTGTCGTGCTTGCCGGCCGTGGGCATGGGCAGGTAGCCCGGCAGCAGGTTGAACAGCGTGGGGATGTCCGTGGAGCCCTGGATGCTGGCGTGCCCACGCAGCGCCATGATGCCGCCGCCGGGGCGGCCCATGTTGCCCAGCAGCAGCTGCAGCACCGCCGCCGCACGGATGAACTGGGCGCCCAGGCTGTGCTGGGTCCAGCCCACCGCGTAGGCGAAGCAGGTGGTGCGCTCACGGCCGGAGTTGGACGTCACGGCATCGGCCAGGTCGGCGAACTGCTCCGGGGGGATGCCGCAGACCTCCTGCACCATCTCGGGCGTGTAGCGCGCGTAGTGGCGGCGCAGCACCTGCAGCACGCAGTGCGGGTCCTGCATCGTCTCGTCGCGGATCACCTTGGCGTGCTCCAGCGCGGGACCACCCGAGCCGTGGGACTCGCCCTCGGCGCGCTGGCTCTTGGACCCGCCGTGCTCGTGGCCGCCCTCGGACTCCTCCACGCCGCCGTCGTCGGGCGAGGCGTAGGCCCAGGTGGCGGTGTCGTAGGAGCCCTTCTCCGGGTCGTAGCCGGAGAACAGGCCGTCGAGGTCCTCGGTGTCGCGGAAGTCCTCACGCACCAGCGTGGCGGCGTTGGTGTACGCCCGGACGTACTCCTCGAAGTACAGCCCGTTGCTCAGCACGTGGTTGATGAGGGCACCCAGCAGCACCACGTCGGTGCCCACGCGGATGGGCACGTGGGTGTCGGCCACGGCCGAGGTGCGCGTGAACCGCGGGTCGACGTGGATGATCCGCGCACCGCGCTTCTTGGCCTCACTGACCCACTGGAAACCCACCGGGTGGCACTCGGCCATGTTCGAGCCCTGGATGACGATGCAGTCGGCGTTGGCCATGTCCTGCAACGACTGCGTGGCGCCGCCGCGTCCGAACGAGGACCCCAGACTGGGGACCGTGGCGGAGTGTCAAATACGCGCCTGGTTCTCGATCTGCACCGCGCCCGCCGCGGTGAACAGCTTCTTGATGAGGTAGTTCTCCTCGTTGTCGAGGGTGGCGCCGCCGAGGGCCGCGACCCCCATCGTGCGGCGCAGCGGGCGGCCGTGCTCGTCATGGTCCTGCCAGCCGTTGCGGCGGGACTCCAGGAAGCGGTCGGCCACCATGTCGATGGCGGTGTCGCGGTCCAGCACCTCCCACTCGGTGCCGCCGGGGCGCCGGTAGAGCACCTGCGTGACACGGGTGGGGCTGTTGACCAGCTGCTCGCTGGCCGAGCCCTTGGGGCACAGACGGCCGCGGCTGATGGGGCTGTCCGGGTCGCCCTCGATCTGGACGACCTTCTCGTCCTTGACGAAGACACGCTGGCCGCAACCCACCGCGCAGTACGGGCAGACGCTCTGGGCCACGCGGTCGGCGGTGACGGTGCGGTTGCTGGTCTCGCGCGTGGCACGGCTGGTCACCGCGCGTCCGCGACCCAGCGGGTCGCCCTCGCGGAACTGGCGCAGCACCGGCCAGTTCAGGGGGGTGGGGATGCCCATCACCGTCACCTCGTTCCGTCGTCGCGGGTCATCCTGCCACCCGGGACCGACAACTGCGAGGGGTGGATCCTCCGCAGGGGCAGTGGGCCGTCGACGTGTCTTGGGGGAATCGTTATCGGGAACCTGTGGAAAACCCTGCCGGCGGGGTGACGCGCTGTGCCAAGGTGCCGGTGTTGCCCTTCGTCGCACCGGGAGACCCCTCATGCCCACTCGCTCGCTGCCCGTGAAGACCGCCGTGCTCGCCGTGTGCGGGGCCCTGTTGGTGGGGGCGTGCTCCTCCGATGCGGAGGGTGGCGGGTCGTCGTCGACCACGCCTGATGCGGTGGAGCCCTCCGTGCCCGTGACCTCGCCGAGTGCCTCGGGTTCCTCGGGGTCGCCGGACGCGCAGGAGTCCTCTGGGTCTCCCACACCGAGCGAGTCCGACTCGGCTGATGCCTCACCCTCGAACGAGTCCAGCCCCCCGCACTCGCCCCGGCCGAGCAAGAGCTCCAGCGAGGTTCCGGCCCCGCCGCCGATGCCGGCCGCCGCGAAGGAGAACACCGCCGAGGGTGCCGAGGCCTTCGCCCGCTGGTACATCGAGACCCTGAGCTACCTCTACGAGCACCCGAAGGCGGGAGTCCTGGACAAGTACGCCGGTGAGGACTGCAACACCTGCGCCCGCCACGTCCGCGTGGTGCAGCAGTCTGCGGAACAGAATGCTCAAGCTGACAAGGTGGTCTATGAAGTGCTCGGGGCGGGGGAGCCTCACAGCATGGGGGATGGCTACGAAATCACCGTGGCGTTCCGCCAGAACGCGAGCGTGATCCGGGACGAGACCGGGTCCGTCGTCGGTAAGACCACGGAGCTGCCGGAGGTTGGATACGTCTTCCGCCTTACCTATGACAAGGGGTGGACGATCGAGAAGATGCACCCCAATGACGCCCCCTACTACGAGCCGGACGCCTCGTGATCACCTTGGCCTTGCTCGCGGCTGTGGCGAACGGGCCCGCCGAGTGTGCGGATGAGTATGACTTCGCATGTCAGGAGTACGACGACGGAGTCTCGACGGGCCTGACGCTGAAAGACCTCGAGCAGCTTGAGGACAAGAACCCGCCGAAGTCCGCGCCGCCGGCGCCCGGGAAGCCTCCGACCTTGTACTACGAGTACGTCGTCCAACACACCTGCCCGGGCATCCGCCCCGGACCCGACGAGCACGGCGCGGACTGCAACCTCTCGCGCCACGGCTGCGACGGCTACCTGGGCGACGGCCCCTTGGTCACCATCTCCGAACGGATCCTGCGCACCCAGGACGACGAGGTCGTCCAAGGTTGGTCGTTCACCGGTGTCACGTGTTACCCCGAGGCCGTCCCCGGCCGCTCCGGGGAAGTGGCCGACAAGCGCATCGCCAAGGCCTTCAAGGTCACGAAGTTCGCCCTACCCGCCCCCACCTGGGACCCGCCCCGCACCGACCCCCTGGTCAACAAACCCGTCTACTTCACCACCACCTTCGCCGACAAGGGCTACGGCCCCAACGAGACCCGCACCATCCCCCCATCACAGATGCTCGGCCACGACCTGAAGATCCTCCCCGAACTCAAGAACGTCACCTACCACTTCGGCGACGGCGACCAGCACGGCCCCACCGTCGACACCGGCGGCGAGTACCCCGACGGCAACATCACCCACACCTACACCAAGGCCGGCACCCTCCACCCCCGCATCACCGCCACCTACACCGGCCGCTACTCCCTGGACAACGGCCCCTGGCGCCCCCTCGGCCTCGAGGTCACCGTGAAGGGCGAACCCACCACCCTCACCCCCACCACCCTGGTCACCCAACTCGTCCCCAACCCCTGACCCGCCCACCCCGGGCGACCCGGCCGACGGCCCACGGGCAGCCGCCGGCGGCCCCAGAGCGTTGAGTCGTCGCGCACCGGGGTCGACACACCCCACCCACCCCAACGAACGACGACCCAACGGGAAGAGCACAGCAGAGCCCAGCGCCGCCCGGCCATGCACCCACGACGGCGCCCGGGGAGGCCTGCTCCCCGGGCGCCGTGGACGGGTCCGCGTCAGCGCAGCGGGCCGGTCACACCCTCGGCCGCGGCCAGGGCACGGCCGGAGGCGATGAACTCCACGGTGGCCTCGATCTCCGGGGAGAGGTAGCGGTCCTCGCCCGGGCCCTGCACGGTCTCGCGCAGCGCGGCGATGACGGCACCCGTGGCCGGCGACGGCGCCACCGGCGACTCGGCCGAGCCACGCTCGACGCCGCGCAGCTCGATGCCGCGCGCGGCGGTGTACAGCTCGATGGCCAGCACGCGGCGCAGCGCGTCCACGGTGCGGCGCAGCTTGCGGGCGGCCGACCACCCCATCGACACGTGGTCCTCCTGCATGGCCGAGGACGGGATGGAGTCCACGCTCGCCGGCACCGCGAGGCGCTTGAGCTCGCTCACCAAAGCGGCCTGCGTGTACTGGGCGATCATCAGACCCGAGTCCGTGCCCGGGTCCTCGGCCAGGAAGGCGTTGAGGCCGTTGTTGCGGGCCGGGTCCAGGAAGCGGTCGGTGCGGCGCTCGGCCACGCTCGCCAGGTCGGCGGCGGGGATGGCCAGGAAGTCCAGTACGTAGGCCAGCGGGGCGCCGTGGAAGTTGCCGTTGGACTCCACGCGGCCGTCGGCCAGCACGGCCGGGTTGTCCACCGCGGCGGCCAGCTCGGAGGTGGCCACCGTCTCGGCGTGGCGCAGGGTGTCGCGCAGGCCGGAGGCCACCTGCGGGGCGCAGCGCAGCGAGTACGCGTCCTGCACCAGGGAGCAGTCGTCCTTGTGGGACTGCACGATGTCGGAACCCGCCAGCACCGCGCGGAGGTTGGCCGCGGAGTCGGCCTGACCGGCCTGCGGGCGCAGGGCCTGCAGGTCCTCGGCGAACACGGCGTCGGTGCCCAGGAGACCCTCGATGCTCATGGCGGCGGTCACGTCGGCCACGCTCGCCAGGTGGCGCAGGTCCGCCATCGCCATGAGCAGCTGGCCGAGCATGCCGTCGGTGCCGTTGATGAGGGCCAGGCCCTCCTTCTCGCGCAGCTCGGCGGGCTCCACGCCCACCGCGGCCAGCGCGGCGCCGGCCGGCTGCACGGCACCGGTGGAGACGCCGCGCTCGTCCACCTGCTCGGCGGAGCCCACGCGCACCTCGCCCTCGCCCATGACGGCCAGCGCGCAGTGCGCCAGCGGGGCCAGGTCGCCCGAGCAGCCCAGCGAACCGAACTCGCGCACCACCGGGGTGATGCCGTGGTTGAGCAGGTCGGCGTAGACCTGCGCGGCCTCCGGGGAGACACCGGTGCGGCCGGTGGCCAGGGTGTGCAGGCGCAGCAGGATCGTGGCGCGCACCACCTCGCGCTCCACCTCGGGGCCGGAGGAGGCCGCGTGGGAGCGCACCAGGCCCACCTGCAGGCGAGAGCGCTTCTCGGTGGGGATGGAGGTGTTGGCCAGCGCGCCGAACCCGGTGGAGATGCCGTAGTGCGGGGTGGTGTCGTCGGCCAGGGCGTCCACGCGCTCACGTGCGGCGCGGATGGCGGCGACGGCCTCGTCACCCAGCTCCACCCGGGCGTCGTGGCGGGCCACGGCGATGACCTCGGTGGGCGTCAGCGGGGCCGGGCTGAGGACCACGGTCTGCGGGGCGTCGGTGGGGGCGGGGGTCGCGATCGGCGTCATGCGCACATCGAACCGCGCCGCCGGGAGCGGGGCCAGCGACGCAGCAGGGGCGGTGTCCCAGATCTGGGACACCGCCCCTGCGGTGGGCGCGGACCGGCCGGGGGTCAGAGACCCGCGATGGCCGCCTGCTCGCGCTTGGTGCGGCGCACGGCCTCGTCGAACTCGGCACGCACCTCCGGGCCGGGCTCCGGCGTCACCAGGGACACCACCACGGCCACCACGAGGTTGAGCACGAAGCCCGGGACGATCTCGTACAGCTCGAAGACGCCGCCCTCGAGGAAGCGACCCCACACGAAGGCCACCGCGGCACCGGTGACCATGCCGGCCAGCGCACCGGCCGTGGTCAGGCGACGCCAGTAGAGCGACAGCAGCACGATCGGGCCGAAGGCCGCACCGAAGCCGGCCCACGCGAAGGCCACCAGCTCGAGGATGGTGTCCGACGGCTTGAGCGAGAGCAAACCGGCGATGACGGCGATGACCAGCACGGCTGCGCGGCCCACGTTGGCACCGGCCGTGCCGTGCAGCTCCTTGCCGGTGACACCCAGGTAGATGTCCTCCACGAGCGCCGAGGACGACACGATGAGCTGGCTGGAGATGGTGGACATGATGGCCGCCAGGATGGCCGCCAGCATCAGGCCCGCGATGAACGGGTGGAAGAGCAGCATGCCCAGGTCGATGAAGACCGTCTCCGGGTCGGCCAGCTTCGCGGCATCGCGCTGGTAGACGCCGATGCCGACCAGCGCGGTGGCGGCGGCACCGAGGCAGGCCAGCGCCATCCAGCCGATGCCGATGCGGCGCGCGGCCACGGCCTCGTGCGGGGTGCGCAGCGCCATGAAGCGCGTGATGATGTGCGGCTGGCCGAAGTAGCCCAGGCCCCAGGCCAGCGAGGACACCAGGCCCATGGCGGTCAGGCCGCCACCGACCATCGTGAGCACGTGCGGGTCCACGGACTTGATGGCGTCCACGGTCTCACCCGGGCCACCCAGGTGGATCATGCCGACGATCGGCACGATGACCAGTGCGGCGGCCATCATCAGGCCCTGCACCACGTCGGTGTACGACACCGCGAGGAAGCCACCCACCAGCGTGTAGAGGATGACGACGCTGGACACGATGAGCATGCCCGTGAGGTAGCTGGTGCCGAAGGAGGCCTGGAAGAAGCGGCCGCCGGCCACCATGCCGGAGGACACGTAGAAGGTGAAGAAGATGAGGATGATGATGCCGGCCGTGATGCGCAGCAGGCCCTTCTCGTCGTCCGTGCGGGCGCTGAAGAAGCTGGGCACGGTGATGGAGTCGTCGGCGACCTCCGTGTAGGAGCGCAGGCGCGGGGCGACGAACTTCCAGTTGACCCAGGCGCCGACGGTGAGGCCGATGGCGATCCAGAGCTCGACGAGGCCGGAGGCGTACAGCGCGCCCGGCAGACCCATGAGGAGCCAGCCGGACATGTCGGCGGCGCCGGCGGAGAGGGCCGAGGCGATCGGGCCCAGGCCGCGGCCGCCGAGCATGTAGTCGCCCTTGTCGGTGGTGCGCGTCATCGACCAGAAGCCGATGGCCACCATCATGGCGAAGTAGAGCACGATGGCAGCGAGCTGCCAGGTTGAGGTGTCCACGGGAGGACCCTCCCTTCGGATGGTGCGTGGATGAGGATGAACGATGTGTTCGGGGACGACGCGGCGGTCGCGCGCGCGTCTGTCGGGGAGAACGGTACGCCGCTCGGGGGCCGCACCCCACCCACGTCGACGGCGATTCCGGTGACGTGCCCAGATCGTGACACCCTCTGCCTGTGCCCCATCCCACACTCCTGGTGCTGCGCGCCCTGTCCCACCACGCCGCGCCCGTGGCCGCCGGGCACCTGGCGCGGGAGACCGGCATCCCCCGGGCGTCGCTCTACCGGGCGCTGGACGACCTGCGTGAGACCGGCTTCGTGACCCACCTGCCCGAGGAGCGCAAGTGGATGCTGGGGCTGGCCGCGCACGAGCTGGGCTTCGCCTCGTCGCGGCAGCAGTCCGTGCAGCGGTTGGGGCAGCCGCTGGTGCGGCGGCTGGTGGACCGGGTGCAGCAGAACGGACACCTGGCGGTGCTGCACGGCACGGACGTGCTCTACCTGGCCGAGGAGCGGGCACCCCGGAGGCCGTCGCTGGTGACCGACGTGGGGGTGCGGATGCCGGCGCCGTGGACCGCGAGCGGGCTGGCGCTGCTGGCCGCGCTGCCGCGGGAGCAGGTGCGGGCGCTGTTCCCCGAGGCGGGGTCGTTCGTGGCGCGCGACGGTGCGCCGAGCACGCCGCGGGCGCTGCGGGAGGCGTTGCAGGCGGTGCGGGCCGACGGCATCGCGCGGGAGCGGGACACCGTGACGCCGGGGCTGTCGTCGGTGGCGGTGGCGGTGGACTCCCCCGGGCGCGTGGGGGTGCCGGCGGCGGCGGTGGCGGTGACCTACGAGCACGAGCGCGTGTCCGCCGAGGAGGTGGCCGCGATGGAGGCCGCCACGCAGGAGGCGGCGGCGGAGGTGGCACGCCGGCTCGGGTGAGGGCGGGGCCGGGAGCCCGCTGCCCCCTCGGTGATGTTGAGTCGTCGCCCGTCGGGGTTGGAGCGTGCCCCTGACCCCCAGAAGCGACGACTCAACGGGAGGGGGACGAGAGGGAGGGGGCGAGGGAACAGGACGGGGCGGGCGCTGGGAAGGCGCGTCCGCCCCGGTCAGGAGTCGAGGAGGTGGCTCCCCAGGTAGGCGTCCGCGCCGGCCGGGACACCCGGCAGCACGTGGAACACCGCCGACCCGACGTGCCGGGTCCACTCGTTGAGCGCGTCCTTCTGCGCCATCCGCCGCAGGATGGGCACGAACTGCTCCGCCGGGTCCTGGCAGAACACCACGAAGAACAGTCCGCTGTCCCCGCCCCCGTCGTCGTAGTTGTACGGACGGCGCAGGAAGCGGTGGCGCGGGTTGGCGTCCACCACGCGGCGCACGTGGGCGTCGTGCGGGATGACGGGACGCCCGTCGGGGTGCCGGGCGGTGATGTCCACCGGGTCGCGCTCGTGGCTCCCGGTGAGCGGCGCCCCGCGCGCCAGGTCGCGCCCGATGGCCTCCTCGCGCACCCGCTGCGGTGCCTGGGCCCAGGTGTCCATGGTGAAGCGCACGCGCCGCACGACCATCGCGGTGGAACCGTCGGCCCGGTGCACCAGCCCGGGCAGGTCGCGCTCCCCCGGGTTGTTGGTGCCGTCCACCTGGCCGAAGAGGTTCCGCATCGGGGCACCCGGGCGGGCCATGCCGTGGCTGCGCCGGAACCCGTTCTGCCGCCAGCGCACCACGGCCAGGTCGCGCACGGACGCCACCAGCTGCCCCACGGCGTGCTGCACGGTCAGCGGGTCGTCGCCGCACACCTGCAGCAGCAGCTCGCCGTCGCTCCAGCCGGGGTCCAGCTCGCCGTCGATCGCCACCTCGGGCAGGGGCCGGCACCAGGCGGGGCGCTCCGCCTCGAGCCCGGCGGCCAGGTACGCGCCGAGCCCCCACCCCACGGTGACGGTCAACGATGCGGGGAGCGCCGCCAGCCACGGCTCGGTGTCGGTGAGCGTGCCCTCGCCCCGGGTGAGGCGGTCGATGTCGGCGGTCCACAGCCGCATCACGCGGCGCAGGGAGTCACGGTCCGCACCCTCGACGAGGTCGAGCGCCACCCACGTGGCGTGCGCGGGCGGCGCGGTGAGCACCCCGGCCTGGGTGCGCCCGCGCGGGTCCACCACGGTGCGGGCCTCGACCGACGCGCCCTCCTCCGGCGATGCGGCGTCGGCCGGCAGGGTGAGCAGGCGGCGCCGCCCGGGCTCCAGCGCGTCGGCCGGACCGGGGGCGAGCGTCTCGGTGCGCGCCGGCACCGCCGCAGGTCGTTCGGTGGCGCGGGCGCCGGCGAACCCGGCCAGGCCGCTGCCGGCCACCACGAGCCCACCGCCGAGCAGGCTGCGGCGCGACGGGCTGGCGGGCCCGCCGGCGGGCTCACGCGGGGTCCGGGAGGTCACGCGCCCTCCTCAGTGCTCGTGGTCGTGGCCGTCGCCGCCGGAGTACTTCTCGCCCCCGCCGTCGAAGGTGCGCGCCTCGGCGGTGAGCGGGTAGGTCTTGCCGTCGGCGTCCTCGAGGGTGATGACCACCTCGTCACCGGCGACGATCGGCTTCTTGACCCCCATCAGCATGATGTGGAGGCCGCCGGGCTCGAGCTCCAGGACCTCACCCGACGGAACGGTCATGCCGCCCTCGACGGGCTGCATGGACCCACCGGCGACCTCGTGGAGCTCGACCGACTCCGCCACGTCCGTGGAACCGCTCACGAAGGTCACGTCCACCGGCAACGGGTTCTGCAGGCGCCCGAAGACGGCCGTCATGTCGTCCTCGGTGGCCTTCACCCAGCCGTCGTACAGGCCGACCGCCCCCACCGGGGGCGGGGACTGGGTCGACGGGTCCTGCGAACCCGAGGCCGCGCCCGAGCTGGTCGCCGCATCGGAACTGGTCGCCGCATCAGAGCTGCTGCCGTCGCCGTCGGAGGCCCCGTCCTGCGAGCAGGCGGTGACGAACAGCAGCCCGGTGGCTGCCAGGGCGATGAGGCGACGGTGCATGGTTTCCTCCACGGAGCGGGTGCGGGTGCGGCCGCCTGCCGCACGAGGACGCCGAGGATACCAAGTTCTACGACGTCGCGTAGTTGTTCTGTCACCCTTCCTCGCGCCGTGCCGCCGACGACTCACTAGGGTCGGGGCACACCCCATCGAGGAGGCACTGTGCGCGCCATCGTGATCGACGACTCCGGCGAGAAGCCGGCCCTGACCCTGTCCGAGGTCGAGGACCCCACCCCCGGCGAGGGCGAGGTCCTCGTGGAGGTGGCGGCCGCCGGCGTCAACCGGGCCGACCTGGTGCAGGCCGCCGGCAAGTACCCGCCGCCGCCCGGTGAGAGCGAGGTGATCGGCCTGGAGGTGAGCGGCCGCATCGCCGCCCTGGGCGCCGGCGACACGGGCGACTGGCAGGTGGGCGACGAGGTCTGCGCCCTGCTGGCCGGCGGCGGCTACGCCGAGCAGGTCGTCGTGCCGGTGGGCCAGCTGCTGCCCGTCCCCGCGGGCGTCGACCTGGTGACCGCCGCCGCCCTGCCCGAGGTCGCCTGCACCGTGTGGTCCAACCTCGTCGATGCGGGGCACCTGGCCGCCGGGGAGACCGTCCTGCTGCACGGCGGTTCGTCCGGCATCGGCACCATGGGCATCCAGGTGGCGCGCGCGCTGGGGGCCCGGGTGGCCGTGACCGCCGGCTCGCAGGAGAAGCTCGACCGCTGCCGCGAGCTGGGCGCCGAGATCCTCGTCAACTACAAGGAGACCGACTTCGTCGAGGCCGTCCGCGACGCCACCGCCGACGGCGTCGACGTGGTCCTCGACCTCATCGGCGCCGACTACCTGGGCCGCAACCTGCAGGCCCTGGCCAAGGACGGCCGGCTCGTCGTCATCGGCCTCATGGGCGGGCGCGAGGGCGAGATCAACCTGGGCCTGATGCTGCAGCGCCGCCTCACCGTGCAGGCCACCTCCCTGCGAGGGCGGCCCCGCCCGGACAAGGCCCGCATCGTGGCGGCCGTGCGCGAGAACCTCTGGCCCCGCATCGAGGCCGGGGAGATCCGCCCGGTGGTGCAGGAGGTGCTGCCGATCACCGAGGCACAGCGGGCACACCAGCTGCTCAAGGAGTCCCAGCACGTCGGCAAGGTGGTGCTGCGGGTGGGCTGAGGTGATCTCGGGGCGGCGCAGCCAACCCCGACACCTTCCTCAGTCCGCCCGACGCCGTTGCCACAGCAGCGTGGCAACCATCACGACCACACACAGGCCAGCCGTCAGGAGCGCGACCAGTGTGACCTCCAGGTAGTTCTGCTGGGTGTAGTCCGCAGTGCCCCCGACGTACGCG
Organism: Kytococcus schroeteri; assembly: GCF_042433515.1. Taxonomy (NCBI): domain Bacteria; kingdom Bacillati; phylum Actinomycetota; class Actinomycetes; order Micrococcales; family Kytococcaceae; genus Kytococcus; species Kytococcus schroeteri. The sequence continues at coordinate 26,143 of NZ_JBHLVH010000003.1, forward strand.
AACAGCCACGCCGCGACGAGGGCGATGGGCACGGAGATCACCACCGGCAGGAGCGTGGCCACCATCGTGGTGCGAGCCGCCTCTGCCGGGTCCAGCCCCGCCCGCTCCAGCAGGCGGTGCTCCTGCGCGGATTCCAGGGCACGGTCGCCCAAAGTGCGCAGGAGACCCACCAGAAGGAGTGCTGACGCAGCGAGCACGCCGGTTCGCATCCAGTCGGTGCCCGGGTGCTGGAAGTCGTCGTCCGGCCCCAGCACCTGCATCACCGCCGGCCTCGTGGTGCCCTCGAAGAGCCGTAGGGCATCGGCCGCGTCCCAGTCCAGTGGCCCACTGACGTACACGGTGTCGGACGGCTCCCACCGCTCAGGGTCCCCGATGGCCACGTCCGTGAACAGACGCACTGCATCAGCCCCCTCCGTGGACGCACCCCCACAGGTGTCGACGGGTACGTCCATGCCGAAGAACTCCCGCGCGGCATGGCAGTCGCGAAAGACCACCGCCGTGCCATGACGGGACCCGTCTGCACCCACCCGCGATCGGGCCACCTCTCCGCCCGCCGCCGCAGCCCGTTGCGCCAGGTCATCCGGGAATCGCGCGGGCGCGTCGTCCCAGTAGGCGCTCCAGACCTTGGTCTCCCCCGCCGCCTGGGCGAAGGCGGGGCCGCTCTGGGTGCCGTTGTACAACGACACCTCGGAACCCACGATGAAGACGAGCACCCCGACGAACGCACCGGCCCTGGCCAGGCGCGTGGCACCACCCCCGAGACGCTTGGCCGCCAGCCACCGGGTGGGGTGGGCCGACCGGGCGAACAGCCGTGCCGCCCACCGTGACAGCACGGGCAGGCCGAGCGGTAGCCCGACGATGACCAGCACGGCACCCCCCATGAGCATGAAGAGCGAGAAGTCGGAGCTGGCGGAGCCCAACCACACGGGCAGGGGGATGGCGACCGCCAGAGCCAGCAGACCGAGGACCAGCGGGGCCAACCCCCAGTCACCGAGCGAGAACCGAGCACCGGCACGTCGCTCCGACGTGCTCGCCGTGGCCGCCCACACCGACCCCAGCAGGACGACCCCGAGCACGACGGGCAGGGCCCACCAGAGGGGGATCCGCGCAGCCGGCAGGAGAAGGGCGTCGTTGCCGGGCCAGGAGTTTCGGTGGCTGAGAGTCAGGCCCCACAGCAGGCCACCCGCCGCGGCACCGAGCCCGCACAGGACAGCCGTCTCGAGGACGACCACCTGCCGGATCGCCACGCGGCTGACGCCCAGCGCCCACAGGTGCCGGGCACGATCCCGGGTGACGCCGGACACCGCTCGCGCCGCCGTGCCCAGGAGCAGCACCGCAGGGAACACCACGAGCGCGAGAACGGACATGAGTCCCGGGATACCTGCCGGCACGTCGAGCGTGGTCTCGGTCCAGGTCACCTTCGACTCGCCGGGCCCGTATCCCGAGATGCGCTCCGACATGTCTCGGTCGAGCTGCTGCCCCTGTGGCGGGCGAGCGATGGCGTAGCCCTCGCTCCGGGAGATCAGGAAGTCGTCCCCGATGACACCCCCCCTCACCCGACCCGGCCGTGCTCGGCCGCAACCCCAGGTCCTCGGCCGTCAGCCCCTGCCGCACCAGACCCGGCGAAACCACGGCCTCACCCGGCGCGGGCAACCGGTCCAACCCCGGCGGCACCAGAGCCGGGTCGTCCTCGTGACCGGGGTCGGGCTCGATCCACTGCACCGGAATCTGCCCCACCCCACCAGGAAGCACCGGCATGGTCTTTGCCCAGGTGGCCGTGGCAGGAGCCCCCATCACGGGCTGGCGGGCGCCCAGGTGCGCGTCGGCCAGCACCACCTGCCGCACCAGCATCACCCCGACCAACAGCGCCACCGTGGCCACCACCGAGGAGACCACCAGACTCACCTGACGCCACCGCTGCCGGGGGCTGCCCGACAACGCCAACCCCCGCGCCACCCGCCAGGCAGCACCCCACGACGAACTCACGCCCGCCCCCGCAGGTCCACCACGGCATCACACGCCGCAGCCACCGCCGGATCATGCGTCGCGATCAACGCCCCCACACCCCGCGCACGCACTCGCTCGGCGATCAGGTCGATCACCTCGCCGGCCGCCACCCGGTCGAGACTCGCCGTCGGCTCATCAGCCACCAACAACACCGCCCCCGGCCGCACCAACGCCCGCGCGATCGACACCCGCTGCGCCTGCCCACCAGAGATCTCGTCCACCGCCTTGTCCGCATGCCCGGCCAACCCCACCGCCGCCAACGACTCCCGCGCCAACCCCAACGCCTCACCCCGCGGCACACCGTCGAACAACAACGTCACCGCCACGTTCTCGGCCACCGACAACTCCGGCAACAAACCCGACTCCTGGTAGGCCACCCCCACCAACTCACGCCGCAGGCGCGCTCGCTGTCCCGCCCGCAGCGAGGACATCTCGTGCCCGTCCACGGTCACCCGGCCGCGCGTGGGCCGCTGCATCCCCACCACGCAGGACAGGATGCTGCTCTTGCCCGACCCGCTCGGCCCCATCAACGCCACCGACTCGCCCCGCTCCACCCGCAGCGAGAAACCCTCCACCACCGGACGGTCATACGAAACACCGAGCTCCACGAGCTCCAACGCGGGAACAGTCATCAGACGACGCACCTCTCTAGGCAAGACGACACAGGACGGAAAGGAACGAAGGGACTCCCGACCGGGAGTGCACACCGGAGGACACGAGCGCGGGACGACCACCTGGGCCGTCCCGCGCTCCAGCACGGACTCAGCGGCGGGGAGCCACCCAGCCCCCGCAGTTGTCGATGAGCTTGAGCCGGCAGGAGCGGAACTCCTTGATGCTGGTCGATTGGACCATGTGGCCGCAGGAACCCCCGGCGGAATCGCGCACGAATGCGGTGTAACCGCCCATGCGGGCCTGCCCTTCCATCTCGTGGCCGTCGTCGAGGGTGTCTCAGACGTAGATGTGACGGCTCCAGTCGGATCCGCCGGAGTTCTTGGCATGACCACCGGTGGTCGCGCTGACCGCCACCCCCGCCGCAGCTGAGCCGCCGGTCATGACGAGCACGGCAGCTGTGGCCGCAAGGACCTTTCGCATGATGTTCTCCCTGTGTGTGATGACGCCGTGTGTGGGGCGCATCGCCATCAAGCCTCACCGTGTGTGTGTCAAGCGCTACGCAGCGCTCCGCTTGAGTGTTCGGCAGATGTTCACGCCAGAGATCAGCGGACGGACCCACGACCCGAGGTCCAGGACACCCCACCCCCTACCCTGCGCCCCATGACCTCCCCCGGCAGCATCACCGATGTCCCCGGCCTGCGGGTCGGCCACGCCCAGCGCACCGACGACGGGTGGCGCACCGGCGTCACCGTCGTGCTCCCGCCGCCCGGCACGGTGGGCGCCGTGGACGTCCGCGGCGGAGGGCCGGCCACCCACGAGACCGACGCACTCCACCCGGCCTCGCTCGTCCCCACCGTCGATGCCGTGGTGCTCACCGGCGGCTCGGCCTTCGGACTGGCTTCGGTGACCGGCGTGCAGGCGTGGTGCGAGGAGGCCGGGCGCGGCTTCCCGACGCCGGGCGGCATCGTGCCGATCGTGCCCGGGGCCGCGCTCTACGACCTCGCGCGGGGTGGGGTGGTGCGGGACTCCGCCGGCGCCCCCACCCGGCCGGACGCAGCGATGGGGCGGGCCGCCGCGCAGGACGCCGCCGCACAGCCCGAGGGGGCGGAGGTGACCCGCGGGCGGGTGGGCGCCGGCACCGGGGCGCGGGTGATGGGGGCGAGCCGGCCCGGTGGACTGGGCACCGCATCGGTGCGGCTGGGCGGCGACGAGGATGGCGGCGGGCCCGTGGTCGGCGCGCTGGTAGCGGTGAACGCGCACGGCACGCCGGTGACGGTGGACCCGGCCGACCTGTGCGACCCGGTGCCCACCACGGGGGTGCTCAGCGATGCCCCCACCCACCCCGGCGCACAGGACCTGGGTGACTCCCCGGCATCGACCCCGCGGCACGGCACGAACACGACGCTGGCCGTCGTCGCGACCGACCTGGCGCTCACCGTGGCCCAGACCGAGGCCGTGTGCCGCGCCGCGCACGCCGGCATGGCCCGCGCGCTCGATCCGGTGCACAGCCTGGTGGACGGTGACGTGGTGTTCGGCCTGGCCACCGGCACGCGGCCGCTGCCGGAGGACGCCGACGCCGTGACCACCACTCTGCTGCAGGTGCAGCAAGCGGCGGCCACGGCGGTGCAGCGGGCGATCGCCGACGGGGTCTCCCGCCGGCACGGCTGAGCTCAGTCGGTGACCAGCAGCACGATCAGGGTGCGGGGCCCGTGGACTCCCTCCACCCGCTCCAGCTCGATGTCGCTGGTCGCACTCGGACCGCTGATCCACGTCTGCGGCTGGGCAGCCTCCGCATCGGGGTGCAGGCGAGCCACGGCCTGCGGCACATCGGCCACCACCTGCTCGGCGCGGACCACACAGACGTGGGTGTCCGGCACCAGGCTCAGCGCGCGGCGCCCCTGGTCCGGGCCATGGTCGAGCACGATCGTCCCGGTCGCGGCGATGCCGACTGCGGCGGCGGTGACCACCGCATCCACCCCGTCCAGCCCCGCGGTGTCGACCTCCTGCTCGGCGACCACCCGCATCGACCCGTGGCGCACCTCGGACAGCCACCGGTCATCGAGGCCGGTGGGGACGACCACCGAGGAGCACCCGGCCACCTGCAGGGCGCCAGCCACGGCCCGCGGCAGGTCGGCGGAGGTGACGGGCTGCACGGTGGCCCGGTAGTCACGCACCACCTCGGTGAAGCGCTCCAGCACCCCCTCGGCAGGTGGTTCGGCGCCCTGCATGGTGGGCATGGTGCGGTGCCCGACCTGCGGGTCGGGGGCACCGTCCACGTCGGCGAGCGCGCCGCGCAGTCGGTCCAGGATCTCGCTGCGGGCGCTCATCGCTCGCCTTTCTCGGTCGTGTCGTCACCGTGCTCGCGGGCCCACCACTGGCGGAAGGTCTCCGCGGGTGGCGCCGAAAGGTCCCGCGCCCCGGTCCACGCGCCGAGGCCGGGCAGCGCCCGGAACGGCCGGTCACCCCGCAGTCGACCCACGGTGGTGGCGGCCCGTTGAGCAGCCTCCAACCGGCGGTGGTCGGACATCACCCAGGTGGCCGCCTTCATCGCCGCCGCCTCGGCCCGGTGCCCGCCGGCCTCCACCGAGCGCTCCCGACCCTCCACCAGCAGCGTGGGGATGTCGATGCGCACCGGGCAGGCGTCGAAGCAGGCGCCGCACAGGCTGGAGGCGTAGGGCAGGGAGGCGTCCACCTCGGAGGACACCCCGCGCAGCAGCGGGTTGAGCACGGCGCCGATGGGGCCGGGGTAGACCGAGCCGTAGGCGTGGCCACCGGTGCGCTCGTAGACCGGGCAGACGTTCAGGCAGGCCGAGCAGCGGATGCAGCGCAGCGCCTGCCGGCCGGTGGTGTCCGCCAGGGCATGGGACCGCCCGTTGTCCAGCAGCACCACGTGCACCTCCTGCGGCCCGTCGCCGGGGTGCACCCCGCTCCAGACGGTGGTGTACGGGTTCATCCGCTCGCCGGTGCTCGAACGCGGCAGCAGCTGCAGCATCGACTCCAGGTCCTCCCAGCGGGGCAGCACCTTCTCGATGCCGACCACCGAGACCAGGGTCTCGGGCAGGGTCAGGCACATCCGGCCGTTGCCCTCGGACTCCACCACCACCAGGCTGCCGGTCTCGGCCACGGCGAAGTTGGCCCCGGAGACCGCGACCTTGGCGCGCAGGAACTTCTCGCGCAGGTGCACCCGGGCCGCCTCGGCCAGGCGGGCGGGTTCGTCGGTGAGGTCCGCCGGCGCCGGGCGGCCCACCCGGCCCATCTCGGCGCGGAAGATGTCCCGCACCTCGCTGCGGTTGCGGTGGATCGCCGGCACCAGGATGTGGCTGGGCAGGTCACCGCCGAGTTGCACGATGAGCTCGGCCAGGTCGGTCTCCCAGGCGTGGATGCCCGCGCCCTCCAGGGCCTCGTTCAGCTCGATCTCCTGGGTGGCCATCGACTTGACCTTCACCACCTCCTCGGCCCCCTTGGCCCGGGCGATGTCGATGACGATGCGGTTCGCCTCGGCAGCGTCGCGGGCCCAGTGCACGGTGGCCCCACGGGCGGTCAGCTGCTCCTCGAGCTGCTCGAGATAGTGCGGCAGGTGGCGCAGCGCCTCGTCCTTGGTGGCCTCCCCGGCCAGTCGGAGCTGCTCCCACTGGTCGACCTCGCCGACCACCTCGGCCCGCTTGGCGCGGATGGTGTGGGTGGCGTGGTGCAGGTTGCGCCGCTGCGTGCTCTTGCCCAGCGCCTCGCGGGCCGCTTCCGGGAAGGGAGGCATGCCCAGGAAGGTGGGCGAGGTCTGCTGGACCGGTCCGGGAATGGTCGTCATGCTGGGTCCTCCTGGGTGGATGCGAGCACCTCGGCCAGGTGCAGGGTGCGCACGCCGGACCGCTGCCGGCCGAGCACTCCGCCGATCTGGGCCAGGCACGAGTTGTCCCCGGCCACCACGACCTCGGCGCCGGTGGCCGTCACCTGCCGGGCCTTCTCGGCCCCCATCGCCACCGAGACGTCGGAGTTCTTCACGGCGAAGGTGCCGCCGAAGCCGCAGCACTCCTGCGCCCCCGGCAGCTCGCGCAGGTCGATGCCGCGCACCGCCCGGAGCAGCTGCAAGGGGCGGTCGCCGACGCGCAGCATGCGCAGTGAGTGGCAGGTGGGGTGGTAGGTCACCGAGTGCGGGAAGAAGGCCCCCACATCGGTGACCCCCAGCACGTCGACGAGGAACTCCGAGAGCTCGTGCACGCGCGGGGCCAGCGCGGCGGCATCTCGCTCCAGGCCGGTGTCGCCCACGGCGCGGGCGATGCCGGTGTGCTGGTGGCGCACCGAGCCCACGCAGGAGCCCGAGGGGGCCACCACCGCGTCGTAGTCACCGAAGGTGTCGATGAAGGAGCGCACCAGTCCGGCGGCCCGCGGCCCGTACCCGGTGTTGGTGAACATCTGGCCGCAGCAGGTCTGCTCCATCGGGAAGTCGACCTGCACCCCAAGACGCTCCAGCAGTCGGACCGTGGCCTTGGGCGCCTCGGGCCACATGGTGTCGTTGAAACAGGTGGCGAACAGGGCAACCCGGCGGGGGCGGGAGGGTGGGAGAGAGGCGCCTGCAGCGCCCTCGATCTGGGCAGTCGTCACGGCATCCGTCCTTCCAGCACGGTGGCCTGCAGGCCGACGATGAGGCAGGCCACCACCAGCCTACCGATGCTCCAGGGCAGCCCCTTGCGCAGGATCTCCGACTCCCGCCCGCGCGGGGTTTGGGCGGACCTCACGCGGGACTGACCCGCGAGGGCTCAGACCGTCAACAAGGAGGCGCCCCTGCGGCGGGCCTTCCCCGCCGCAACCGGCTCGTGGGAGTCCGCCGTCTCCTCCCGCCGCCACCCACCCACGGCATCGGCCAGGACGGCACGCCCCGAGTCCATCGTCAGCACCCGGTCCATGAGTCCCAGGTGTCGCTCGTCGTGGGTCACCACCACGGTGGCCACGTCGTGCTCCCGGGCGATGTCCACCAGACGGGCGAACACCTCGCCGGCACGGGCCGGGTCCAGGGCCGAGGTCGGCTCGTCCACGAGCAGCACCTTGGGGTCGCCCATGATGGCGCGGGCGATGGAGATGCGCTGCTGCTGGCCACCGGAGAGCTGGTGCGGGCGGAGCCCCTCCACGCCGGGAAGGTCCATCTCGGCCAACAGGCTCCGGGCGCGCTCACGGGCGGCGGCCAGGTCCTTGCCGCGCGCGCCCCGCAGACGGGCCACCAGCTCCAGCTGCTCCAGAGCCGTCAGGGCCGGCAGCAGCTTGGCCTGCTGGAACACCAGGCCCACGGTGTCGCGGCGCACGGCGTCACGCTCCGAGGCGCCGAGATCGCCGCACTCCCGGCCACCCAACCGCACGCTGCCCCCATCGGGGTGGCGCAGCAGGCCGGCCACGGCGAGCGCGGTGGACTTGCCCGAGCCGGACGGCCCGGTGAGGGCGATGATCTCGCCGGGCGCCACCTCGAGGGAGAAACCGTCCAGCACGTGGCGCACGTCGTCGCCATCGGGGAAGCTCACGGTCACATCAGTCAGTTCGAGGCTCATCGGGCTCCCTCCAGGGCCAGCGCGGGGTCAATGGTCAGGACGCGGCGGACGGCCAGGGCGCCGCCCACGAGTCCGGCGGCCACGAGCAGCAGCCACGGGACGACGGTGGTCAGGACGGAGAGTTCGAAGGGCACGGCGCCGGTGGTGACGACCCAGGCGCCCAGGGCGGCGGCCACGAGGGCACCGAAGCCTCCGCCGACCACGAGGAGCAGCAGGCCCTGCGTGAGCACGTCGGTGACCAGGGTGCGGCGGCGGGCGCCGAGGGCGCGCATCACCGCCAGGTCGCCGGTGCGCTGGATGGTCCAGACGGTGAGGAAGGCACTCACCACCACCGCGGAGACCACGAGCAGCAGGCCGCGGATGAGGTTGAGCGAGCCCTGCTCGGAGGCGTAGGAGCCCACGGCCTGGAGGGCCTCGCCGCGGTCCATGACGGTGGTGCCGGCGGGGGCCTTCGGGTCGGCCTCGGGGAGCACCAGGGCGGTGGCGGCCGAGCCGGTGGCCATGGGCAGCTGCTGCCAGGTGTCCATGGGGAGCCACACGGCCGGCAGGTGGTTGAGGTCCAGGTACTCGTCGTCCTTGCCCACACCGGTGAGGGTGCCGTCGCGGTTGACCTTCGCGTCGCGCACGAGGTGGCCACCGGCGGCCTCGGAGAGGGGGCCGTCGGGGTCGATGCCGATGACGGAGACGGTCTCGGTGCTGCCGTCGGTGGCGATGCGTGCGGTGGCCATGCCCACCGCGTGCTGCTCGTTGCCGGCCACCTGCTCAGCGGAGAGCTGGCTGCGCGAGAGCTCCACCTTCTCGCCATTGCTCGGCGAGGCGACGACCACCGACTCGCCCGGCAGGGCCTTGACGGCCGAGACGCTCTGCGCACCCAGCCCGGCCGTGAGGCCGCTGAGGGCCACGACCAGCAGCGACACCAGTGCCACCACCAGACCCATGACCGCGAACCGTCCGCGCGCGAACCATGCGTCGCGCAGTGCCACGAACATCTCGTCCTCCTCGATCCTGCCCGGTCGGTTGTCCGGGCATGAACCAGTTCACCGCCCGGGGAGGCGGATTCCATCGGCTGACCGGTGGGGTGCGACCTCAACCGTTCGGTGGATGGCGGGCGGGCAGGTCCAGGAGGGGGCCCACACCGCCAGGGGCCGGGTCCGACACCGGCCCCTGCTCGCGGCGCGGGAAACCGTGCGCTGCACGGGAAAGGTGGCCACCGCACGGGAAGTTCCACGTGCGCCCGTGAGGTTTCCCGTGCCCGGCGACGGTTCCCGTGCGCCCACGCCACACGGCCCCGCACCACCCGCCACGGGCCGGCGTCGACCCGCCCACCACCTACGGTGACCCCATGGAACGCGTGACCCGGGTGATGGCGCAGGTGCTGATGCTGGCCCTCCTCGCCCTGGCCACGTGGCAGTCCGGGGCCAGCCCCCGCCCCACGCCCCCGGACACGGACCCCGCCCTGCCGTGGTGGACCTTTGGCCTGGCCGGTGCCGTCTGGTGGCTCACCCTCGGCGGAGCCTTCACCCGCCGCGTCGCCGGCTCCACCCCCCTCTCCCCCACCCGGGCCAACCTCGCCTGGCTGGTGGCGCTGAGCCTCGGGTGGGCCGTGCTCATGCACCTGCACCCGGCGTTCGCGTGGGTGGCCTTCCCGCTGTTCGTGCTCTGGCTCATGCACCAGCCGCTGCGCTGGGCCGTCCCCGCCGTCGCGGTGCTCACCGCCCTCGTCGCGAGCGCCGAACTCGCCTCCCCCGACGGGGGGCTCGGCGGCGTGGTGGGCCCCGCCATCGGTGGTGCCGCGTGCGTGCTCGGCGCCTGGACGATGACGCGCGTGCGCCAGGAGTCCGAGACCCGGGCGGCCCTCGTGGACGAGCTGCGCGACACCCGCGCCGCCCTGGCCGCCGCCCACGCCGAGGCCGGGGCACTGGCCGAGCGCCACCGCATCGCCCGCGACCTGCACGACACCGTGGTGCAGTCCTTCACGAGCGTGGTGCTGCTCACCGGCGCCGTGCCCGAGGGCCCCGACCGCGACCCACTGCTGGACCGCATCGAGGACGTGGCGCGCGACGGGCTCGCCGAGTCGCGCCGCGTGGTGGAGGCCCTGCGCCGCGAGGACGGCCGCAGCCTCACCGACGCGCTGCGCCAGGCCGCCGAGGCCGTGGTGGACCCGCCCACCGAGCTCGTCGTCACCGGCACCGAGCGCCAGCTGCCCACCGCCACCGAGGTGGGTCTGCTCCGCATCGCGCAGGGGGCGCTGGGCAACGTCACCGAGCACGCCGGCGCCACTCGGGCCACGGTCACGCTCACCTTCGGCGACGACCACGTGCGTCTGGTGGTGGCCGACGACGGCCGCGGCGGGGCCCGCCTGGACGCCCCGCCGCGCACCGACGGGGGCGCCACCCGCGGCACCGGGCTCACCGGGGCGCGAGACCGGGCCGCCGACCTGGGCGGCACGCTGGAGCTGCACTCTCCGCCGCGTGGCGGCACCCGACTCACCGTGGAGGTCCCCGCATGAGCGCCCAGGCCACACCGCGCCCCACCACCCGGGTGGTGCTCGTGGACGACCACCCCGTGGTGCGGGCCGGCATGTCGGCGGTGCTGGCGGCCGGCGGCGACATCGAGGTGGTGGCCGAGGCCGGTTCGCACGCCGAGGCGATGACGGTGCTCACCGGGTCGGGCGGGCCGCTGGCCGGGGCGGTGCCGGACCTGGTGGTGGTGGACCTGCACCTGGGGTCCGGGCCGGACGGGGCGGCGCTCATCCGCGACCTGCGCGCGGCCGGGGTGGCCACGCCGATGTTGGTGCTCACCGCCCACGACTCCGGCGACGACGTGCTGCGCGCCGTGGAGGCCGGGGCCGCCGGGTACCTGCTCAAGGACGCCCCGCCGGCCACCCTGCGCGATGGCGTGCACCGCGCCGCCGCGGGCGAGACGGTGCTGGCCCCGGCCGCTGCGGCGCACCTGGTGGCCGGGCGGCGCACGCCTGCCCCGGAGCCGGCGGCCGCGGCGACGCTCACCGCCCGCGAGCTGGAGGTGCTCCGAGGCGTGGCGCGCGGCCTGACCAACCGGCAGGTGGCGCGGGAGCTCGGCATCGGCGAGGCGACGGTGAAGACGCACCTGGTGCACGCGTTCACGGCGCTGGGGGCGGTCAACCGGACCGATGCGGTGCTGCGCGCGCAGGAGCTCGGCCTGCTCGACTGAGCGGGGCGGGGTGGCCCGCGGGGCTCAGGATGGTCCCGTCCGGACCACCCGTCCCGGGACGTGAGGGGGCCATGAAGGGTCACCTCGACTGTCGAGGTGACCCTTCATGGCCCCTCGGCGCGTGGGCCGCCGGGGCGACACCTGTCTCGCCCGGCGGCGCCCGGGGAACCCATCACCGAGCGGCCGGGAGAGCTTGCCCTCGCGCGTCACGACGTTATGGTGGGTCCGATCGACCGGTCGCGGGCCCCCGGCCCGGGGCGCCCGGACGGGCGTCGGGAGGGAGTCCGCGAGCGCACACACCCCCGACCCAGGAACCCCCATGTTGCAGTCACTCCACGACAAGCTGGGCCTGCGGACGTCACCCGTCATCTTCTTCGGGTCGATCGCGCTCACCGCAGCCTTCATCATCCTGACCCTCGCCTTCCCCACGACCATGGCGTCGACCTTTGCCACGGGCGCCGACTGGATCATCGAGAACCTGGGGTGGTTCTACATCCTGGGCGTGACGGTCTTCCTCATCTACCTCGTCGTGACGGCGCTCAGCCGCTTCGGCCGCATCCGCCTGAGCCCGCGGGACGAACCGCCCGAGCACAAGTTCCTCGTGTGGTTCAGCATGCTCTTCGCCGCCGGCATCGGGTCGATCCTCATGTTCTGGGGCGTCGCCGAGCCGGTGAACCACTTCGCCAACCCCCCGATGGCCGACGTCAAGCCCCAGTCCGACGACGCCGCCCGGGAGGCCATCAGCTTCACCCTCTACCACTTCGGGCTGCACACGTGGACGATCTTCACGCTGCCCTCGCTGGCGTTCGCGTACTTCATGTACCAGCGCAACCTGCCGCCGCGGGTCTCCTCGTTGTTCCACCCGCTGCTGGGTGACAAGGGCATCCACGGCCCGGTCGGCAAGGCCATCGACATCGTCTCGATCGTGGGCACCCTGTTCGGCGTCGCCCTGACGATTGCCCTGGGCACGCTGCAGATCAACGCGGGCCTGGCGCGGGTGTTCGGCATCGACCAGAGCGCCCTGAGCATCGCGCTCATCATCGGCGGAGTCACCCTGATGGCCCTGGCCTCCGTCATGGCGGGCCTCGACAAGGGCATCAAGATGCTCTCCAACGCCAACATCCTCGCCGCCGTCCTGCTGATGGTCTTCATCGTGATCAGCGGACCCACCCTCTACCTGCTCAAGGGCGCCGTCGAGTCGGTGGGCCTGTACGCGCAGCGCCTGCCCTACCTGGCCTTCTGGAACGACGCCTTCGGCGACAACCCGGGCTGGCAGCAGAGCTGGACGATCTTCTACTGGGCGTGGACCATCACGTGGTCGCCCTTCGTGGGCATCTTCATCGCCCGCATCTCCCGCGGCCGCACCATCCGCGAGTTCGTCTTCGGCGTGCTGGCCGCCCCGGTGACCTTCTCGGTCGTCTGGTTCGGCATCTTCGGGTTCGCCAGCTTCGACATCATCGGCGGCAAGGACGGTGGCAAGCTGGTCACCTCGGTCCTGGAGCAGGGCCCCGAGGTGGCGCTGTTCGAGTTCCTCGACCACTTCCCCCTGGCCTCGGTGGTCTCGGTCCTCGCGGTCGTCATCGTGGTGCTGTTCTTCGTCACCTCGATGGACTCGGCCTCGCTGGTCATGGACTACATGGCCCGCGGCCACGACGAGGACGACCGCTCCCCGGTCCTCCAGCGCGCCCTGTGGGCCGTCGCCACCGGTGTGGTGGCCGTGGTGCTGCTGACCTACAACCCCGATCCCGACAGCGACGTCATCGCGGCCCTGCAGGACATCATCACCATCGTGGGCCTGCCCTTCTTCGTCATGGGCTACCTCATGATGTGGGCCCTGAACCGCGCCATGCGCGAGGACGCCGGCGAACTGCTGCCGCTGGCCACCAAGCGGTGGCGCAAGGTGCTCCCGCCCGAGGAGGCCGAGCGACGCCGCCAGGAGGGTGACGAGGAGGCGTGGGACACCACCGAGGTGGAGCACGACCCGCACTACACCACCGAGGACGGTTCCACCATCGCCGCGCCGGAAACGGCGGCCTACGTGGCCACCGACCTGCGCGACGCCGACGGCAACGAGGCGTTCACCACCGAGGACCAGCAGGTGGAGGGCGCGCACCGCATCTGATCGCCTGCTCAGATATGGTGCGCGGGTGACTTCGCGCCCCGTCTCCCGCCGCTCCGTCCTGACCGCCTCCGCGGCAGCCGCCGCCACCGCCCTCGCCGGGTGTGGACTCTCCACCCCCGGCGGGGGCGGTGGCACGTCCGGCGCCCCGTCGGGCAGCGGCGGGGGCGAGGGCGACCACCCCGCCCTGGTGGTGGCCGGCACCGAGGAGCTGGGCGCCTTCAACCCCATCTCCGGCCACGGCGAGCAGGGCGGCACCGCGCTCTACGAGGGCCTGCTGCGCCTGCGCAGCGACGACCCCGAGGCCCTGCCGACCATGGAGCCCGCGCTGGCCGCCGAGGAGCCCACCGTGAGCAAGGACCAGCGCACCTGGCGCGTGCCGGTGCGCCAGGGGGTGCGCTTCCACGACGGCAGCGAGCTCACCGCCGAGGACGTGGTGGCCACCTACCGGGCGCTCCTGGACCCCGAGTCCGGCAGCGAGGCCGCGTGGGCCTACGACATGGTGAGGACGGTGGAGGCCGAGGGCGACGAGGTGGTCTTCCACCTGGAGTACCCCTACGTGGACTTCCCCAGCCGGATGCTGCTCGGCATCGCGCCGAAGGCCAAGTTCACCGGCGGGCCGGCCACCGAGTCCCCGCTCAACCGGGAACCCGTGGGCACCGGGCCGCTGCGCCTGGTCTCGCTCAAGCCCCACGAGGCCACGCTCGAGCGCTTCGAGGACTACTGGGGCGAACCGTCGGCCGTGCCGCGCCTGACCATCACCACCGTGCTGGACGAGGGCACCCGCGCCCAGCAGGTGCGCGCCGGCGAGGTGGACGGCACCGTGCTGCCGCCCAAGCTGGCGCAGGCCACCGCCGACGCCGCCGACCACCTGCAGCTGGCCGTGGCCAAGACGGCTGACTGGCGCGGCGTGAGCTTCCCCGAGAAGGCCGCCGTCGCCGCCACCCCGGAGCTGCGGGTGGCGTTGAACCTGGCCGTGGACCGGCAGGCCATGATCGATGCCGTGCTCGGCGGCCGGGGCACGCCGGCCGCCACCCCCGTCTCGGCGGTGTACGGCGACGCCTACGAGGACCTCGCCTACGAGCACGACCCCGAGAAGGCCAAGCAGGTGCTGGAGGAGGCCGGGTGGGCCCCCGGCGAGGACGGCATCCGCACCAAGGACGGCGAGCGGGCCGGGTTCACCCTGGCCTACGACCCCAAGGACTCCGTGCGCCGCGACCTGGCGGTGGCCTTCGCCGAGGACCTCAAGAAGGTGGGCGTCGAGGTGACGCCCAAGGGCATGACCTGGGACGAGATCGAGCCGGTCTACCGCGAGATCGGCATCCTGCTGGGTGGCGGCGACAAGCCGTACAGCATCGACAGCCAGGTGTTCGGGCAGCTGCACACCCCCATGAAGGGCGCCGCGTTCTTCTACAACCCCGGTGGCCAGGGCAGCGACGAGCTGGACGCCCTGCTGGAGAAGGCCCGCCGCGCCACCGACGAGACCGAGCGCAACCGCCTCTACCGGGACGTGCAGAAGAAGACCTTCGAGGACCCCAACGGCGTCTACTTCATGTTCCTCGAGCACACCTACGTGCACGACCCGCGCGGCTACGACACCGGCAACCTCGTGGTGGAGCCGCACGCCCACGGCGTCTCGTGGGGCCCGTGGTGGAACGTCGGCCAGTGGACGTGAGGCGGTGACGCTCTCCCGCATCGGCCGGATGACGGTGCGGCGCCTGGCGTGGTCGGTGCCCGTGGTGGTGCTGGTCTCGCTGGCCGTGTTCGCCCTCGCCGCGGCGAGCCCCCTGGACCCGCTGGAGGCGATGCTGGGCGACCGCTACCAGCGCCTCACCCCCGAGCAGCGCGCCCAGATCGGGCACGCCTCGGGCATGGACGCCCCGTGGTGGCAGGCCTGGTGGTGGTGGCTCGGCGACCTGCTGCAGGGCGACCTGGGGTTCTCGCACGTCTTCCGCCAGCCGGTGGCCGAGGTGCTCGCGCAGCGCGTGGGCTGGACGGTGCTGCTCACCGTGCCCGCCCTGCTGCTGGCCCTGCTGCTGGGGCTGGTGGGCGGCGTGGCCGCCGGGCTGCGTCCGCGCTCCTGGTGGGCGCGCACCGTGGCCGGGGTGGCGATGGTGCTGCAGGCCCTGCCGCCCTACGTGCTGGCCCTGGTGGGTGTGCTGCTGCTCTCGGTCACCTGGGGGCTGCTGCCCACCGGTGGCATGGGGCGCCCCGGCGAGGCCGTCACCGCATCGGGCCTGGTGCGCCACGCGGTGCTGCCGGTGACGGTGCTGGCGCTCAGCCAGGTGCCGTGGCTGCTGCTGGCCGCCCGGGAGTCGGTGGTCGAGACCGCCGCCTCCGATGCGGTGCGCGGCGCCCGGGCGCGCGGCCTCTCGCCGCGCACGGTGCGCCGCGGGCACGTGGTGCCCGCCGCCCTGGTGCCGGTGGCCACCCTCGTGGGGCTGCGGCTGCCGGAGCTGGTGGTGGGCGCCGTCATCGTGGAGGAGGTGTTCGCGTGGCCGGGCGTGGCCAACGCGCTGGTGCAGGCCGCCCTGCAGCTGGACTTCCCGCTCCTGGCCGCCCTGACCACCCTCACCACGGTGCTGGTGCTGGTGGGCTCGTGGGCCGCCGACGCGCTGCACCTGGCGCTGGACCCGAGGGCGGAGATCGATGCGTGAGCTGACCCGCACCGCCGGCGGCCGCGTGGCGCTGGGCACCCTGGCGGTGCTCGTGCTGCTCGCCGTGGTGCTGCCGCTGGTGGTGGACGACTCCACCCACCTCGTGGACGCCCTGCAGCCCCCCTCGGCCGAGCACTGGGCCGGCACCGACCACGCCGGGCGCGACCTGCTGGTGCGGGTGGCCCAGGGGCTGCGCGTGAGCCTGCTCATCGCGGCCCTCTCGGCGCTGGTGTCGGTGGTGCTCGGGGTGCTCGTGGGCGCCGCCGCGGCGAGCCTGGGCCGCTGGGCGGACGCCCTGCTCATGCGCACCGGCGATGCCGTCTCGGCCCTGCCGCACCTCGTGCTGGGCCTGGTGGTGGTGGCCCTCTACCCCGGCTCGGTGGTGGCCATCGTGGCCTCCATCGCGCTGACCCACTGGCCCACCGTGGCCCGCCTGGTGCGCGCCGAGGCGCTGGCCGTGCGGAGCTCGCAGTACGTGGACGCCGCCCGGCTGGCGGGCGCCTCGCGCTGGCAGCTGCTGCGGCGCCACCTGGTGCCGGCGGCGCTGCCCCAGGCGCTCGTGGCCGTGGTGCTGCTGCTGCCGCACGCGGTGTTCCACGAGTCCACGCTGAGCTTCTTCGGTCTGGGGCTTCAGCCCACGCAGGCATCGCTGGGCACGCTGCTGGCCCAGGCACGTTCCGACGTGCAGCTGGGCGCCTGGTGGTCGCTGGTGGTGCCCGCCCTGGCTCTGGGGGCCACCACCGTGGCGGTCGGCGGCCTGGGGCGGGGCCTCACCGACGCCCTGCGCTCCGGCGACGCCATGAGCGAGGCGGAGGTGCACGCATGAGCCCGATGACGGGGGCCACCCCCCTGGACGACACCGCCGCCCCCGCCGCCCGGGTGCACGGGCTCTCGGTGCGCCTGCCCGTGGCCGGGGGCCGCCACCGGGTGCACGCCGCCCACGCGGTGGACCTCGAGCTGCACGCCGGCCGGGTGCATGCCCTGGTGGGCGAGTCCGGGTGCGGCAAGTCCGTGCTGGCCAGCGCCCTCATCGGGCTGCTGCCGCCGGGCGCCGAGGTGGACGGGCGCCTGGAGGTGGCCGGCCACGCCCTGGGCCCGCGCGACGAGGCCGAGTGGCGCCACCTGCGCGGCCACCACGTGGGACTCGTACCGCAGTCGGCGGCCACGCTGCTCACGCCCACCCGCCGCGTGGGGCCGCAGGTGGCCGAGACCCTGCGGGCGCTGTCCCCCGAGGCCCACGGCCGTCGTGGCCGGGAGCTCGACGCCCTCGTGGCCCGGGCCCTGGAGCGGGTCGGCCTCGGGGCGGGAGTGGTGCGGCTGTACCCGCACGAGCTCTCCGGGGGCATGGCCGCCCGCGTGGCCTACGCGCTGGCCACGGCCGGACGCCCCGCGGTGCTGCTGGCCGACGAGCCCACCGCCAGCCTCGACGAGGCCAGCCGCGAGGCCGTGCTGGACCTGCTGCGCGAGGCCGCCGACGACGGCGCCGCGGTGCTGCTCATCACCCACGACCTCACCTCGCTCGGTGCCCACGCCGGACGGGTGGACGAGGTGTCGGTGATGTACGGCGGGCAGGTGGTGGACCACGGGCCGGCCGAGGTGCTGCTCGCCGCCCCCGGCCCCCTCGACGCCCCCGACCCGGTGGGCACCGGCGGCCCCGGGGAGCCCGGCCGCCACGCCTACACGCGCGCCCTGGTGGCGGCCCTGCCGCGGCACGGGCTGCACCCCATCGGTGGGGCGCCGCCCTCCCTGCTCGATGCCGTGACGCCACCCTCGGTGGAGGAGCGGCTGGCCCAGCCCGTCCCCGGAGGTGCCCCGTGAGCGACACCCACCCCGCCCCCACCCCCGCAGCCGCCGGCGAGGAGGCGCGTACCGGCACCCCGCCCGGCCCCGGGCCCGTCGTACGCCTCGCCGGCGTGACCGCCGCCCCCGCCCCCGGCACGCCGGAGGTGCTGCGCGGCATCGACCTCGAGCTGCTGCCCGGCACCACCACCGCGGTCACCGGCCCCAACGGTGCCGGCAAGTCCACGCTGTGCCGGGTGGTGGCCGGGCTCGTGACGCCCTCGGCCGGCACTGTGGAGGTGGCCGGGCGGGCACTGCACCCCGGGGTCCCCGCGGCCGGGGTGGCCATGCTCTTCCAGTCGCCGCGCCGCTCGGTGAGCCCCCGGATGACGCTGCGCCAGGCCATCGCCGAGCCGGTGGAGCTGCGACGCAGCCGGGAGCGCCCCTCCCGCCGGGCCGTCCGCGAGGCCGTGGACGCCGCCGCCGCGGAGGTGGGCCTCACGCCCGACCTGCTGAGCCGCCGCCCGGCCGCGGTCTCCGACGGCCAGCTGCAGCGCGCCGCCCTGGCACGGGCGCTCGTCATGGAGCCGGCCGTGCTGCTGGCCGACGAGGCCACCGCCATGCTCGACCCGGCCACCACGGCATCGGTGGTGGGCCTGCTGCGGGCGCGGGCCGCATCGGGGCTGACGGTGCTCACCATCAGCCACGACGCCGAGCTGCTGGAGGCCTGGTGCGTCGCCCCCGGCGACCGTGTGCTGGAGCT
Organism: Kytococcus schroeteri; assembly: GCF_042433515.1. NCBI lineage: Bacteria > Bacillati > Actinomycetota > Actinomycetes > Micrococcales > Kytococcaceae > Kytococcus > Kytococcus schroeteri. The sequence goes on from NZ_JBHLVH010000003.1 coordinate 44,806, forward strand.
GGCGGCCCTCAGCCGGCGATGACGCCCGCGGCCGCGCGCCGCCCGGTGAACAGGCACCCACCCAGGAAGGTGCCCTCCAACGACCGGTAGCCGTGCACGCCCCCGCCGCCGAAACCGCTCACCTCGCCGGCGGCGAACAGCCCCGGCACCGGCCCACCGGCCGCGTCGAGCACCGCACCGTCCAACCGCGTGGCCAGCCCGCCCAGTGTCTTGCGGCTCAGGATGCGCAACCGCACGGCCATGAGCGGCCCGGCTGCCGGGTCCTGGAGGTCGTGCGGTGCCACGGAGCGCACCAGTTTGTCGCCCAGGTAGGTCCGCGCGTCGCGCAGCAGCCGGCGCTGCGGGTCGTCCTCGCGTCCGTGGGCGGCCACGGCCTCGCGCACGGCGGCCCGGTCCAGCGGCCGTCCGCCCATCGCCTCCATGCGGCCCAGCAGCGTCTCCAGGTCGTCGGCCTCGATGACGTCGTCCCCGGCGTCGACGAAGGCCTGCACCGGTGCCGGCACGTCCGTGCGCACCCGCCCCAGCACCCCGCGCACCGACCGCCCGGTGAGGTCCGGGTTCTGCTCGCTGCCCGAGAGCGCGAACTCCTTGCCCACGATGCGCCGGTTGGTCACGAACCACGAGTGCTCCGCGCCGGTGGCCTGGAGGTGCTCCAGCGTGCCCAAGGTGTCCGTGCCGGGGAAGAGCGGCGCGGGCAGCCGGTGCCCGTCGGCGTCGAGCCACAGCGAGCTCGGCCCGGGCAGGATGCGGATGCCGTGCCGGTGCCACACGGCCTCCGGGTTGCCCAGGCCCTCGGTGTAGGCCCACATGCGGTCGGTGTTCACCCACGCCGCGCCGGCCTGCGCCCCGAGCTCCAGCCCGGAGCCGTCCACGTACGCGGGCACGCCGTGCAGCAGGTCCTCCGGCAGGGCGCCCAGGCGCTGCGGCCAGGCGCCGCGCATCATCGCGTCGTTGCCCCCGATGCCGCCGGTGGCCAGCACTACCGCACCGCCGCGCAGCTCGGTCTCCCCGGTCACGCGAGTGGCGCGGGCCCGGCCGCGCTCACCCGTGGGCAGGGTCGCCCGGGTGCCGGAGGTCGTGCCCGACGCGCTCCCTGGGCCCGGTGCGGTGGCGGCCGCGTCGCGCCCGCCCACCGGGCCACCGTCGGCCTCGAGCACCTCGGCCCGCACGCCCACCACGCGGTCGCCCTCGCGGAGCAGCTCGACCACCCGGTGCCCCGGCAGGTAGGTGGCCCGCCCCGCCTCGATGCCGCGGCGCAGGTCGTCCACGAAGGGCTGCACCAGCCCCGGCCCGGTGCCCCAGGTGATGTGGAAGCGCGGCACCGAGTTGCCCGGCCCGGTGTTCTCCACACCGGGTCCACGGTTGTCGCCGCGCTCGGCCCAGCCCACCACCGGGAAGAAGCGGATGCCCTTGGTGGCCAGCCACTCCCGCTTCCCGCGGTGCGCCCACTCCACGTACGCGCGCGCCCACTGGCGGCCCAGCGCGTCCTCGGCGCGGTCCCAGCCGGCGGTGCGCTCCCAGTCGGCCCACGCGAGCTCCAAGGAGTCCTTCACGCGCAGCCGGCGCTGCTGCGGGGAGTCCACGAGGAACAGCCCGCCGAAGGACCACCAGGCCTGCCCGCCCAGGTCGGTCTCGGGGGAGGCGTCCACCAGGGTCACGGTGCGCCCGGCCGCCAGCAGCTCCGAGGCGCAGACCAGGCCGGCCAGGCCGTGGCCCACCACCACGGCATCGGCCGGTGGGGTGGCACCGGCACCCGGAGCACGGGACGAGGTGGGGCGGAACGAGGACGACGCGGGACTCATGGGGCCATCATGACGCGGCCGGGGCCCGGCGCAGGCGCGCCTCGGTGGCCGCCACGCCGAGGGCCAGCGGCACCGTGAGCAGCGCCCCGAGGGCCAGCAGGCCGAACCCGCCGGCCAGGCCAGTCGCCACGGCCAGGGCACCCACCACCATCGAGCCCAGGCCCGTGCCGGCGTCGTAGCCCACGTTCCACACGGTGGAGGCCGAGCCCAAGCGCGCCGGACCGGCGCGTTCCACCATGAGCACGAAGGTGTCGTTCTGCAGGGCGCCGAAGCCCACCCCGAAGCAGGCCGCACCCAGCACGGCCACCAGGTCGGAGGAGAGCTCGGCGGGCAGCCACCCGGGCAGGGCGCGTGGGCCCGTCATCGCCGCGGCCATGAGGGCCACACCGAGCGCCGAGAGGCCCGTCATCGGGGTCAGGAGCGGGCCCACGCCTCGACGGTCGCTGAACGCCCCCGCCCAGGCGCGCCCCACCATCTGCCCGGCGGAGACCACCAGCAGCGCCCAGAACACCGCGCGGGCGTCCTGCAGCCCGATGCCGAGGAAGGTGCCCGCCGCGCCGAAGGCCAGCGAGCTGGCGAAGAGCACCACCGCCGGGGTGGCCCACGGGCGGCGCGCCGGCAACCCCTCGGCGGCCGCGGTGGCGGGGGCCAGCTCCTCCGGCGGGGCCTGCCGCTGGCGGATGCGGGCGGCCAGCGGCGCCACGAGCACCGCCGCCCCACCGGCCAGCCAGAACACCGTGGACCACCCGGCGCCGTGCACGAGCGGCAGGCCGGCGGGCAGGGCGGGGATCTGCGCGGCGGCCAGGGCCACGCCGTACATGCCCACCGCACGGCCCCGCAGGCGCGGCGGGGCCAGGGAGGCCGAGAGCGCCGACCCGGACACCACGAGCAGCCCGAAGCCGACCCCACGCAGGGCCTGCACCAGGTGCACCCCCCACAGCTCGGTGGTCCAGGGCAGCGCGAGCGCGGGGGCGCCCATGAGCACCAGGCCCGCCACGTACGGGCGCACGTAGCCCACCCGTGCCAGCAGCCACGGCATCGCCAGCTGGGCGGCCACGCAGGCGCCCATCATCACCGTGGTGGAGGCGCCCACCCCGGCCGGGGAGGCGCCCAGGTGCTCGGCCCAGGCCGGCACCACCGGCAGCAGCAGGGCGAAGTTGACGAAGGCACCCACGATGCCGACCAGCATCCACAGGTAGGAGGGAGTGAACAGGCCCTCGGCGGGTGCGTGCGGGATGCGGGGTGAGTCGGACACGCCGCGAGGGTACCGACCGGGCGCCCACCCTCCCCGGGCGCGATGGGCCCGTGAGCGTCCGGGCGGTGTGGCACCCTCGGGGCATGGCCGAGGACCGTCACACCCAGTGGGCGCGGCGCTTCGACCTGCTCGGCGACCCGACGCGGCTGCGGCTGCTGGACCGCATGCACCACCACCCGGGGTCCACCGTGGCGGAGCTGGCCGAGGCCGCCGGCATCAGCCACGCCACCGCCTCGCAGGCGCTGCGCACGCTGCGGACCCAGGGCTGGGTGGAGGCCACCCGCGACGGCCGGTCCATGCGCTACCGCCTCGTCGACGAGACCGCCCACCGCCTGCTGCACGTCATGGGCGCCGACCACGCCCTGGACGCCCCCGACTGACGCCCCCTCAGCAGGGGTCGCTCCGGGTGTCCCGGGGGCGGTCACGCCGTGGACGGACCCACCCCCGGCGAACCGGACCCGCCCCCGGCCCGGTAGCCCACCTCACGCGCACCGCCGTCGCGAGCGCGCCACCGCATCGGCCACCATCTGCCGCACTGCCTCCGGCCGGTCGAGGTCCGCCCAGACCAGCCGCACCACCTCGTGACCGGCACGCTGCATGGCCAGGTCCCGCCGCTTGTCCTCCACCGCCAGCCGGCCGTGGTCGCGGTACTTCACCATCCCGTCGAACTCGACCACCACCCGTTCACCCCGGACGCGCAGGTCCACCCGTCCCAGCCACTCCCCGTCGGCGGTCACCAGGTTGACCTGCGGCTCCACCTCGATGCCGAGCCGCCCCAGCAGCAGCCGCGTCCGGGTCTCCCCCGGCGACTCCGACCGTCCGTCCGCCAGCGCCAGCGCCGCCGCCGCCCGCGCGTGCACCGGTTGAACCCGGCAGCGGTCCACGAGTTCCTGCACCGCCTCCCGCGTGGTGGCCCCAGCGTGCAGGGCGGCGTCCAGCACCACCACCCCCGCCTCGAGGCCGTAGCGGTCCGCCACGCCGACGGCGGCATCGGCCACGGGCACCACCTGCACGCCCCGGCACCGCACCGGGTGGACGCCCGGGTAGCCCCGGTAGACCGTGTGCGCACGGCGGCGCCGCCCCTGGCCTCCCCGGGTCCGGCTGCCCTCCACCACCGAGGGAAGCCGCAGCAGGGGCAGCCCGTGCAGGACGGCCGCGGACGCGTGGCTGACGGCCGTGTCCGGCCCCCAGGTGCGGGCGACGGCCACCGCGAGGCGGGCGTGCCGCTCCCGCGCCGGGGCCTCGGCCCACCGCCGCCCCTCCACGTAGGCGCCGCGGGCCACACGCACCAGGGCTCCGCGCCGCACCAACGTGGCCGCCGCCTGCTCCCCGATGCCGCACCCCGCCAGCTCGTCCCAGCGCACGCAGCCGTGGTGCACCGCCACGAGAGCGGCCAGCGAGTCCGGCAGGGGCGGCGGGGTCGGCGCGGCGGGCGAGTGGGGTCCGGGCGGGGCGGTCATGGCGGCATCGTGGCCGAGCGGGGCCCACCGCCGCGCCGCACCGTCCACAGCAGGCGTGGTCCGCGGCTCCCACCGCCGCCCGAGCTGCCCGGGGTGGGTTCGGTTGTCCCGGGTCGACGCCGCCCACGACGTCATCCACCCCCGGCGAACCGGACCCACCCCGGATCAACCGGCGCCACCCCGCCTGACGCCCCCTCAGCGCAGCGCGGCCGGGTCCACCTCCCAGCCGCCCGGCCCCACGGACCCGGCCTCGTACTCCTCCAACGGCACGTCGCCGACCGCCCACGCGCCGAGCACCTGGTCCATGAGCTCCCACGAGCGCACCGCCGTGTCCCCGCGCACCGTGAGCAGCGGGTCCCCGTCGAGGATGCCGGCGAGCACCTCCCCGTAGGGCAGCAGGTCCGGGGCGCCCACGGTGGTCGTGAGCACCTTCTGCTCGATGCGGGCGGGGTCCGTGGCGTTCATCGTCAGGTGCAGCTCCACCGGGCCCGGCTTGAGGCTCACCACCAGCTGGTCGGGCCCCTGCTGCCCGTGCAGCCCGTCGGGCACGTGCCGCACGTCGCGGAAGGTGATGCGCACCTCCTTGCGCTTCCTCCCCAGGGCCTTGCCGCTGCGCAGCACGAAGGGCACGCCGGCCCACCGGTTGGTCCGCACCTCCACCACCACCTGCGCCAGGGTCTCGGTGTCGCGTGCGGGGTCCACGCCCTCCTCGGCGGTGTAGTCCGGCACCTCCCGGTCACCGACCCGCCCCGCGGTGTACCGGGCCCGACGGGAGGCGCGGGCGGGGTCGTCGCCCCACAGGTGCGTGGCCCGGACGACGTGCTCCTTGAGGTCGCGCAGCTCGTCGGCGTCGATGCGGGCGGGCGGCTCCATGGCCACGATGGCGAGTACCTGCAGCAGGTGGCTCTGCAGCATGTCGCGCAGCGCGCCGGCCTTGTCGTAGTAGCCGGCACGGCCCTCCAGGGCGAGGTCCTCGTCGTAGGTGATCTCCACCATCGCGATGTCCTCCAGCACGAGCACCGACAGGATGGCGGGCGTCTCACGGTTGGCCATGGCCCCAAGGTCGCCCAGCGGCAGCGCGATGTGGGCGCTGTCCATCAGGTGTCCACCCGCCCGCTCACGGCCGGGGCCGGAAGGACCCCGCCCCCAGCACCTCCGAGAGCGCCACCAGCCCGGACTGCGCCCCGATGGCCACGAGCACGTCCCCGCCCCGCAGCTCCTGCCCGGGGGTGGGTGCGGTCACCACGGACTCGCCGCGCACCAGGGCCACCACGGAGCACCCCGTGAGGGTGCGGGCCCGCGTGTCGCCCAGGGTGGCACCGTCGTACCGGCTGCCGGGCTCCACCACGAGGCGGGCGGACTCCAGCCCGGGCACCTCGGCGGAGAGGTCGGTGAAGTGCTTGGCCACCCGGGTGGTGCCCAGCATGTCGGCCACCGCGTCGGACTCCTCGAGGGTGAGGTGCAGGCTGTCCTGGGCCCGGTCGGGGTCCTCGCGGGAGAAGGCGCACAGGTCGGCCACACCGTCCCGGTGCACCACCACCACGAGCGTCCGGCCGGCGCGGGTGGTCAGCTCGTAGCGGACCCCCACCCCGGGCAGCACCGACTCCTTGACCTGTGCCCTCTCTGCCATGGCTCAAGTGTCCCGCAGGCGGTGGCGCAGCTCGCGGGCGGGCACCGGCCCGTCGATGCGGTGCACGGTCACCCCGTCGCGCACCACCACGACGGTGGGCACGGTGTGCACGGACCACGCGGTGGCCAGCAGCGGCACCTCCTGGGTGTCCACGAGGGCGAACACGCGCTCGGTGCCGTCGACCGCGGCGGACCCGCCCAGCTCGGCGGCCACCTGCGTGAACACCGGCTCGAAGACCGAGCAACTGCCGCACCACGAGCCGGTGAAGCAGACCACCACGGCCCGCCCCGGGACGGCGAGGAGACCTGCGAGGTCCTCCACCCGACCCAGCCGGCGGACCGGGTCAGGCCGGGTCACGCAGTGCGCGCGAGGTCGGCCGGCGTGACGACCTCCTCGCCGGTCACCTCGATGACGCCGAATTCCTCGCCCTGCGGTCCCCTCATGAGCGCCTGGGCCGGCGACTGGCTGCCGTGGGGCGGCCTCGCCACGACGGCCCCGGCGGCGGTGGCGCGCTCGAGCCAGGCGGGCAGGTCCTCCACGCCGAACCAGACCGCCCAGTGGCTGGGGACCGAGGGCGGGATCAAGGCCTCGGGCACCACGCCCACCACCTCGCTGCCCCCCACCGTGCCGCTCACGTAGGACTCGTCGCCGCCCCCGTCTGAGGTCCAGTCGAGGTCGAGCACCGCGGCGTAGAAGTCGTGCTGCGTGCGGAAGCGCCGGGTGTGGAGCTCGTGCCGCACCACGGTGCCCACGCCGCCCATGGAGCGGTAGCCGGGGCTCCGCCGCGCCTCCCACAGGCCGAACGCGGTGCCCTTGGGGTCCACCGCGCAGCACAGGCGGCAGGCGTCCACGAGGTCCACGGGGTCGTAGAACACGGTCCCACCCAGTCGCGTGGTGGCTGCCACGGCGCGGTCCACGTCGGTGCACGAGAAGTAGGTGAGCCAGCCGGAGGGAGGCACCACGTCACCGGTCGCCTTGGGGCCGATGCCGGCCACCGGTCGGCCGTCCTGCCAGGCGATGTGGAACTCGTGGCCCTCACCGGTGAGCCGCTCCTGCTCGATCTCCCACCCGAAGACCGCGCGGTAGAAGTCCACGGCCGCCGGCACGTCGTCCACCTGGCAGTCCACCCAGCAGGGCACACCGGTGGGCCACGGCTGTTCAACAATCGTCATGGTCCAAGAGTGCCTTCCCCGGGCGCCGGATTCCAGTCCCCACAGGGACCCACACGGGTAATCAGCGGTTCTCCGCCACATATTCATCACCTGCGTACCGGGTGCCTGCCCCCACCGCCGAAGCCCCTCGGTCACCAGCCCCGCTCGCGCCACTGACCGAGCTGTGGGCGCTCGGCCCCGAGCGTGGTGGGGTCACCGTGCCCGGGGTGCACGTGCGCCGCGTCGTCGAAGCGCCCGAAGAGCCGCTCGGTCACGTCGTCCAGCAACTGCTCGAAGTCCTGCGACGACCACGTCCTGCCCACTCCCCCGGGGAAGAGCGAGTCGCCGGTGAACAGGTGCACCTCGTCGCCGTCGCGCAGCACCAGGGCCACCGACCCGGGGGTGTGGCCGCGCAGCGCCACCACCTCCAGCGCCAGGTCCTCGACCTCCAGCACCTCGCCGTGGGCCAAGGAGCGCACCGTGCCGGCGGGCAGGCCGGCCTCCTCCTCGATGGCGGCCGCGTCCTCCACGCCGCCGTGGGCCACCACACCGTCCCCACCGGCCAGCTCCGCCAGGGCCCGCACGTGGTCCCAGTGGCGGTGCGTGGTCACCACGGCGCGCAGGTCCGGCGCGCGGTCACCGGCGGCCTCGGCCAGCAGCCCGCGCAGGGCGGGGGCGTCGTCCGCGGCGTCCACGAGCACCTGCGCCCCGGTGGCCCGGGAGGTGAGGACGTAGCAGCGGTTGTCCATCTCGGAGACGCTCGTGCGGTGGACGGTCACGGTGGGCAGGTCGACGATGCGCATGCCCCCAGTGTGACGCGACGTGGTCGGCCTGCGAGAGACTGCAGTCATGGCTGACATCCTCATCATCGGCGGACACGGCAAGATCGCGCTCCAGGCGGCCGCCCTGCTGGCCGAGCGGGGCGACGAGGTCACGAGCGTGGTCCGCAACCCGGACCACGCGGCGGACGTGCGCGCCACCGGCGCCACGCCCCTGGTCCTCGACGTGGAGCACGCCCAGCACACCGAGCTCGTCCGCGCGATGCGGGGCCGGGACGCCGTGGTCTGGTCCGCCGGGGCCGGTGGCGGCGACCTCGCCCGCACCTACGCCGTGGACCAGCGGGCCGCCATCGCCTCCATGCGGGCCGCCCGCGACGCCGGCGTGCCCCGCTACGTCATGGTGAGCTTCTTCGGCTCGGCCCTGGACCACCCGCTGCCCTACGACGAGGGCTTCTTCCACTACGCCCAGGCCAAGGCCGTGGCCGACGCCCACCTGCGCGGCACCTCGCTGGCCTGGACGATCCTCGCCCCCAGCCGCCTCACCGACGAGCCCGGCACCGGCCGCATCGAGGTGGGTGCGCAGCAGCCTTCCCAGGTCCCGCGGGCGGACGTGGCCGCCACCATCGCGCACGTGCTGGGCGAGGGGTCCCGGGCCTCCCTGCACCGCACCCTCACGATGAACACCGGTGACACCCCCATCGCCGAGGCGATCGCATGAGCACCCCGGCCACCCCACGCACCGCGCCCGGTGGCCGCGTGCCGCTCTCGGTGCTCGACCTCGTGCCCCGCTCTGAGGGCATGACCCCGGCCGATGCCATCGAGGCCTCGCGCTCCTACGCCGCCCGGCTGGACGCCCTGGGCTACCACCGCCTGTGGGTGGCCGAGCACCACAACACCACCACCTTCATGTCCTCGGCCACGGCCCTGCTCATCGCCCACCTGGGGGCGGGCACGCAGCGCATCCGCCTCGGTTCCGGCGGGGTGATGCTGCCCAACCACTCGCCGCTCATGGTGGCCGAGTACTACGGCACCCTGGCCACGCTCCTCCCCGGCCGCATCGACCTGGGGCTGGGCCGCGCGCCGGGCACCGACCCGATGACGGCCTCCGCCCTGGCCCGCCGCTCGGCCGGGCTCGAGGACGTCGCCTCGGACGTCGCGATGCTGGCGCGCTGGCTGGGCGAGGAGCCGGACGCGGCCGTGGGTCAGGTGCGCGCGGTGCCCGGGGCCGGCACCCGGGTGCCGCTGTGGATGCTGGGCTCCTCCACCGGCGGTGCGGCCGTGGCCGCCGCCCTCGGTCTGCCGTTCAGCTTCGCGAGCCACTTCGCCCCGACCCAGCTGTCGGAGGCGATCGCGCTCTACCGCAGCCAGTTCCAGGCCGACGCCCCCACCGCCCAGGTGGACCGGCCGTATGTCATGGCCGGGGTCAACGCCCTCGTGGCCCCCACCACCGAGGAGGCCCGGTACCTGTTCACCACCTCCCAGCAGCTGGCCGCCGGCATCCGCTCCGGACGTCCGGCGCCGCTGCAGCCGCCGGTGGAGGACGTCACCCGCGTGGTGCCCGAGGAGCTCCTGCGGCTGGCCGACGGTCACGGCATCCGCATGGTGGGCGACCCCGCCACGGTGGTCGGGCAGCTCGAGGAGTTCGTGGAGCGCCACGACCTGGACGAAGTCATCACCACCACCTACACGCACGACCCCGCCCTGCGGGTCCGCTCGGCGGAGCTCCTCGCCGAGGCGTGGGGGCTCGAGGGCGCCTGACCCGCGGCACGGACGCACCACGGCCCGGCCCCCTGCGTGGGGACCGGGCCGTGGCGTCAGGTGGAGCCCCCGACAGGAGTCGAACCCGCGACCTGCTGTTTACAAGGCAGCTGCTCTACCAACTGAGCTACAGGGGCCTGTGGCGGCACAGTGTAGGCCGCACGTCCGCCGCTCCCCACACGGCCGAGGCCTCCCCCGGTGCACGGGGGAGGCCTCGGCGATCGGCCGCCGGGGCGGCCGTCACGGCATCAGACGGCGACGCCGTAGGACGACCAGAAGTAGCCGCGGTCGGTCCTCACCCAGCCGGAGGCCAGCTTGGTGCCCTTCACCGTGGTGCCGGCGCGGTACTGGCCCAGGATGGCGTGGGACAGGCCGGCGCCCGCGCGCACGTTGACGCCCTGGGTGATGCGGAAGGTGGTGGCACCGGGGGTGTCCGCCACATCGGGGGTACCGAAGGAGTGCCAGAAGTACTTGCCCTCGGTGGTCTTCACCCAGCCGGAGGCCAGCTTGGTGCCGGTGACCTTGGTGCCCGGGTACAGCTTGCCCACGGCCTGGTAGGAGGTGCCCGGGCCGGTGCGGTAGTTCACCCGGTCGGTGATGGTCCAGTCCTGGGTGGGGGTGGTGGGCGGGGTCGGCGGGGTGGGCGGGGTCGGCGGCGTGCCCGGCATCGCGTTCTTGTCGGCGCCACCGTTGTCACGGGTCAGGCCGGCCTTCTTGCTGCACACCGGCCACGCACCGGGACCCGCGTAGGCCAGAGCGCGACGGGCCGCGGCGATCTGCTCGGCCTTGGAGGCGAGGTCGGCGCGCGGCGCCCACACCGTGGCCCCGACGCCCTTCCAGGCCACGGGGTGGAACTGCAGGCCACCGTAGTAGCCGTTGCCGGTGTTGATCGACCAGTTGCCACCGGACTCGCACTGAGCCACGCGGTCCCACACTGTCGGGTCGTAGGCGGCGTGGGCGGGGGCGGAGAAGCCGGAGGCCACGACCGCGCCGGTGAGGCCGGCTACGGTCAGGCCGCGCTGGGCCGAGGAGTTCTGGGGGGACATGAGGGGAGGTCCTTTCCTGACCGGTCCGCCGCCGGGGTGACCTGTCGGGTTCGGGCGTCAGGAGCCCGGCCTCGCTCGGGAGGCTTCACCCCGAGTCGGCCACCCGGTGCGGTGGCCGACGGAGATGGGTGCCCCGTGTTCGCCAGCGCCCGGGAATCCGGCAGGGCGCACCCGTGGCGAACGTGGGCGGCGGGTGCGCGCAAGGGGATGTGCGTGATGAGGAGTCGCTCCCGTACTGGAGGTGCGGGCGCGATTCACAGAGTAGCGACGGACGCGCCCGCGTCAAGCCCTGGGTGGACATGTGCGAGGCCCCCGTCCACCTGTGGGTGGTCCGGGGGCCTCGGGGCCGGCTCGGCGCCGGCGGGTGGCTCACCGCAGCGGGTGGGCCGGGTGGCTCACTTGGTCAGCTCACCGAAGGTGTGCCAGAAGTAGCCGCGGTCGGTCTTGACCCAACCGTTGTCGAGCTTCACGCCCTTGACGGTGGCACCGGTCAGGTACACGCCCAGCGGGGTGTTGTCCATGCCGGCCTCCGGGCGGACGTTCACCCCGTGGGTGATGGTCCAGGTACCGGCCTCGGAGGTGGTCTCGGAGCCGAAGGTGTGCCAGAAGTAGCCGCGGTCGGTCTTCACCCAGCCGCTCTCGAGCTTCACGCCCTCGAGCTGGGTGCCGGCCTCGAGGATGCCCTTCGGCGTGTTGTCCATGCCGGCCTCCGGGCGCAGGTTCACGCCGCGGTCGATGGTCCAGGTCACGGTCTCGCCGGTGGTGTCGTCCTCGTCCACGAACGGCGTCGGGGCCGGCTCGGGCTGCGGCGTGGGGGCGGGCTCCGGCTTGGGCTCCGGCTTGGGGGCCGGCTCCGGCTTGGGCTCCGGCTTGGGCTCCGGCTTGGGGGCCGGCTCCGGCTTGGGCTGGGGCTCCGGCTTGGGGGCCGGGGTCGAGCCACCGTCGGGCATGGCGTTGCTGTCGGCGCCACCGTTGGCGGAGGTCAGACCGGCCTCGATGGAGCACATCGGCCAGGCCTTGGGGCCGGCGTAGGCCAGGGCACGGCGGGCGGCGGCGATCTGCTCGGACTTGGAGGCGAGGTCGGCGCGCGGGGCCCACTGGGTGCCGCCGACGCCCTCCCAGGCCTGCTGGGTGAACTGCACGCCACCGTAGAAGCCGTTGCCGGTGTTGATGGACCAGTTGCCACCGGACTCGCACTGCGCCACGCGGTCCCACACGGAGGGGTCGTAGGAGGAGGCGTTGGCGGGCGCGGCAGCGGCCAGGCCGGTCACGATGAAGGCACCGGACACACCAGCGGCGCCGAGGGCACGGTGGGACGAGAGGGGGAAACGGGACATGGGGATCCTTCCTGACTGCATCCGCCGGTGGAGTGAGCTGTCGGGTTCGGAACGTCAGGTGTCCCGGCCTCCGGAGGAGGCTTCACCCCGAGCGGGGAGATGACCCCGCGTACTTCCTGTGGGTCCCCCACACCCGCCAAGACCCCGGGACTCTCCCGGGCACAGCGCGTCCGTGGCGGGATTGGGCGGCGGACGCGCGTCACAAGTGACTGAAATCAAGGGTTTTCAGTTGTGCGGTGACGGCTCTTCGGGCCGTGCACGGGCAGCAACGATAGCGATGAGCCGCCCGAGGTCAAACTCAGACGCGTGTCGCTCCCCGCCTCGAGGGCCTGTTCAGCCTAGGGGCACCAACGATGTGGGCCACCCCTGTGAGAGCCCCCACAGGGCCACCACGGCCCCGGCCACCACGAGCACGAGTGCCCCCACCGCCGCCGCGGGACCGGACCGCAGCGGGGCCGCCAGCGTCAGGTGCGTGCCCCGCCGCAAAGAGGCGCTGTCGATGCCCCACCAGAGCGCCAGCACCGCCACGAAGGCACCACTGCCCCAGGCGAGTGCGTTGTCCAGACCCACCGCGGAGGGGGTCCGGAACGAGGTGAGCGCGTCGTGCCCCAGGAAGAGGTTGACCAGCACCACGACCGCGGCCCCCAGGACCGCCGGCGCGATGAGGGACGCGGCCGAGCGCAGCACGGCCGTCACCAGGTGCCAGGGAGCGGCCGCCGTGATGCGCCACGCGTCACCGCGGCGGCGCCCGCGGGCCATGAGCCGGCGCAGGTGACCCATCGCGCTGTGGTCCACCCACCGGGCCACCAGCACCCACGCTGCCACCACGGCCGTGGCCACGACCGGCCAGAGCATCGCGAGGGCGATGACCAGGAGGGCGCCGGTCAGCACCACCCACGGGAGCCGGCGCTGGCGTCCCCGCGGGTCGTAGGGGTGCAGGCGCGCCGGGCCGGGTGCCCCCTGCGGCAGCACGCTCGCTCCGTGGCCCGCCTGCGGGGCGGGCTGGACGGGCCGGGCGTCCGGCCAGACCGGCTGCTCGGCCTGCGGCCAGGGGCGCGGTTCGGGCTCGCGCAGGGTGCTGAACGGCTGGCCCGTCTGCTGCGCCGGCCCCGGCGGTGCCCACGCCCGCGGCTCGGGCTCGCGCAGGGTGCCGGCCGGCTGGGCACGGTGCTGCGGCGGGGGCTGCAGCACGCTCTCGTCACGCCGCGAGACCGCCGAGCGCGGGATCTCCCGGGTGGGGGTGCGCTCGACCGGGCGGGTCGCGTCCGCCGGCGCGTGCGCGGGACTCGCCCACGCACCCGCCCCCGGGACCGCCCGGGTGGCAGCGGGGTCGTGACCGACCGGCTGGGTGGCTCCGGGGTCCTCCCCGGGCGGCCCGGCCTGGACCCCCAGCGGCTGCGTCTCCCGACGCACCGGCAGTGCACCCCCACCGTTCTCGACCACCTCCCGCACCTCGGCGGCCGTGGGGCGCGCGGACGGGTCCACCGCCAGGCAGGCCTCGGCCAGCGGCCGCCAGGCCCCGTCCATCGAGCGCAGGTCGTGCTCGCCGCGGCGGATGCGGGCCAGGATCGCCTCGTTCGGTCCCCCGCCGTAGGGGTTGCGCCCCATCGAGGCGAAGGCCAGCACCGCACCGAGCCCCCACCAGTCCGTGGCCACCGTCGGGTGCCCGCCCTCGACCAGCTCCGGCGCCAGGTAGCCCGGGGTGCCCATGACCAGCCCGGTGGCGGTCAGGCGGCTCTCGTCCCCGATGTGGGCGATGCCGAAGTCGATGATGACGGGCTCGCCGGCGCGGTCCACCATCACGTTGCCCGGCTTGAGGTCCCGGTGCACCACACCCACCTCGTGGATGGCCCGCAGCGCCTCGTGCACCCCCGCGGTGAAGCGCCGCAGGGCGCCGTCGTCGAGCGGCCCGTGGGTGGCCACGTGCTCATCCAGCGGCAGGCCGTCCACGAACTCGGTGACGATGTAGGGGGTGGGCGCCTCCACGTCGGCGTCCAGGAAGCTGGCCACGCGAGGGTGGCGCACCCGCGCCAGGGTGGAGACCTCACGCTCCAGCCGGGTGCGCGCCGCGGTGTCGAAGGCGATGTGCGGGTGGAGCACCTTGACCGCCACGGACCGGCCCGCGGCGTCGGTCGCCCGGTGCACCGTACCCATGCCGCCGTGCCCCAGCCGCTCCTCCAGACGGTACGGGCCCACCTGCGTGATCTCCATGCCCCGAGGGTAGGCGCCGGGACCCCGCCGGCCCGTGCAACCAGCGACGGAGCGTCCGGGCGTTTGCGGGCCCCACCACCGTGTGGTGAGGTGAGCGCGAGGGTCGGTCCCGACCCAGCGGGAGGACGACGTGAACGCACCCGAGAGCCAGGCCGGAAGCCCGGAGACCTTCGACTTCGTGGTGGTGGCCAACCGCCTCCCCGTGGACCGTGTGGTGGACGCCGACGGCACCACCCAGTGGCGCACCTCGCCCGGCGGGCTGGTCACCGCCATGGAGGCCGTGATGCGCGTGGCCGACGGCGCCTGGGTGGGATGGGCCGGGGAGGCCGGGGACGCGCCGGCTCCGTTCGACGACGACGACATCCACCTGCACCCGGTGCCGCTCTCGGCCGACGAGGTCCGCGACTACTACGAGGGCTTCTGCAACGACACCATCTGGCCGATCTACCACGACGTCATCGTCTCGGCCACCTTCCACCGCGAGTGGTGGAGGAGCTACCGCACGGTCAACGAACGCTTCGCCCGCGCGGCCGCGGAGGTGGCCGCTCCCGGCGCCACGGTGTGGGTGCAGGACTACCAGTTGCAGCTCGTCCCCCAGCTGCTGCGGGACCTGCGCCCGGACCTGCGCATCGGCTGGTTCAACCACATCCCCTTCCCCCCGGTGGAGCTGTTCGCCCAGCTGCCGTGGCGTCGGCACATCCTGCGCGGGCTGCTCGGCGCCGACTTCCTGGGCTTCCAGCGCGCGGACGACGCCGCGAACTTCCGACGGTCCGCGGCGCGGCTGGCCGGGGTGACCCTGGAGGGCGAGGTGCTCACGCTCGCCGAGGAGGACGGCCGCCAGGTCCGCACCGCCGCCGTGCCCATCAGCGTGGACTCCCAGCAGCTCGACCGGATGGCCCGCACCGAGGCCGTCCGGGAGCGCGCGGCCGAGCTGCGCGCCTCGCTCGGCAACCCGCGGACCCTCGTCCTCGGCATCGACCGCCTCGACTACACCAAGGGCATCCGCCACCGCCTCAAGGCCTTCGGCGAGCTGCTGGCCGAGGGGAGCGTGGCCCCGCCGGAGACCACCTTCGTGCAGATCGCCACCCCCAGCCGGGAGCGGGTGGAGGCCTACCGCAACCTCCGCGAGCAGGTGGAGGGCACCGTGGGGCACCTCAACGGGGACTTCTCCCCCCTGGGCACCACCGCCATCCACTACATCCACCGCTCGCACCCCCGCCAGGACATGGCCGCGCTCTTCCTGGCCGCCGACGTGATGCTCGTGACCCCGCTGCGCGACGGCATGAACCTCGTGGCCAAGGAGTACGTGGCCTGCCAGGTGGACGGCGGGGGCGCCCTGGTGCTCAGCGAGTTCACCGGGGCGGCCGAGGAGCTGGGCGAGGCCTACCTGTGCAACCCGCACGACGTCGAGGGCCTCAAGCAGACCCTGCTGCGCGCCATCACCGACGACGAGGACGAGAAGCGGCGCCGCATGGCCGCCCTGCGCGAGGTGGTTCTGGACAAGGACGTGCACACCTGGAGCCGCGACTTCCTGCTGGCCCTGGAGCACGCCCCCGACCTGCCGCCGGCCGGCGAGCCCGAGCCCGCCGTGATCGCCGACGCCGAGGAGACCGAGTGACCACCGGCCGCACCGACCAGCCCGCCCCGGACCAGTCCCACCTGGGCCGCTCCCCGTGGCTGGTGGTGGCCACCGACTTCGACGGCACCCTGGCCCCCTTCCACGACGACCCGATGGCGGTCCGGCCGCACCCCGGTGCCGTCGCCGCCCTGCGCCGGCTGGCCGCCCTGCCCGGCACCGAGGTGGTGCTCGTCAGCGGCCGCGACGTGGCCACCCTGCAGCAGCTCAGCGGGCTCGGGCCGGCCGAGGGGGTCTCGCTGCTCGGCTCCCACGGTGGCCAGCGGTGGCAGGTGGGCCACGACGCCCCGGCGGGCCTCGACGAGGACGAGGCCGCCCAGCGGGAGATGCTCGTGACCGGCGGGCGCGGCCTGGTGGCCGAGCTGCCCGGCACCACCCTGGAGGAGAAGTTCGCCGGCGTGGTGGTGCACACCCGGCAGGCCTCCCCCGAGGTGGCCCTGGAGGCCCGCGCCGCGGCACGCCGGCTCGGCAAGCGGTGCGGCGTGCAGGTCATGGTGGGCAAGAACGTGCTGGAGCTCAGCGTGCTGCGCACCACCAAGGGGGCCGCGCTGCGCACCCTCATCGACTCCCTGGGCGCGGACCGCTTCCGCCGCCGCAGCCACCGCGACCGCACCCCCGGCCACACCCTGTGGTTCGCCGGCGACGACGTCACCGACGAGACGGTCTTCCGCGCCTTCGACGGCGAGGCCGCGGCCGTGCTCGTCAAGGTGGGCGAGGGGGCCAGCGCCGCCACCTCGCGCGTGGACGGCATCGAGGACGTGGCGCAGCTGCTCACCGAGCTGGCCGACGCGCGCGAGGCCACCGAGGCGGCGCGCCCGGTCTGAGCAGGCCGGGCGGCGCGGGCCGTCAGCCCTCGGCGCCCTCCGCGGCGATCCGCGCGCGCTCGCGGGAGATCTCGTACAGGGTGACCGCGGCGGCGGTGCCGGCGTTGAGCGACTCAGTGAGCCCCGACATCGGGATGTTGACGACCTGGTCGCACAGCTCACGGGTGAGGCGGGAGAGCCCCTTGCCCTCCGAGCCCACCACGACCACCAGCGGGTCCGGGGCCAGCGGCAGGCCGGGGAGGTCCACGTCACCGTCGGCGTCCAGGCCCACCACGAACACGCCCTGCGAGCGCAGGTCCTGCAGCGCGCGGTTGAGATTGGTCACGCGGGCCACGGGAAGGCGCGCGGCCGCGCCGGCCGAGGTGCGCCAGGCCGCGGCGGTGACGCCGGCCGAGCGACGCTCGGGCACGATCACCCCGTGCGCCCCGAAGGCCGCCGCCGAGCGGATGATGGCGCCCAGGTTGCGCGGGTCGGTGATGCCGTCCAGGGCCACGAACAGCGGCGTGACGTCCGCGGTCCGGTCGAGCAGGTCCTCCAGGTCCGGGTACTCGTACGGCGGCACCTGCAGCACCAGGCCCTGGTGCACCTCGCCGTCGGAGAGGCGGTCCAGCTCCGGGCGGCCGGCCTCCAGCATCGGCAGGCCCCGCTCGGAGGCCAGGCGCAGCGCCTCCTTGACGCGGTCGTCGGAGTCGATGGTGGACGCCACGTAGAGGTGCGTGGCCGGCACCGCGGTGCGCAGCGCCTCGAGCACCGCGTTGCGGCCGATCACCAGCTCCGTGGAGTCCTTGCCGCTACGGGCCTTGCTGCGGCTCGGACGCTGCGGGCCGGCGGCCTTGGCCAGCCGCCGGGCGCGCTTGGCCGCCGGGTGGTACTCGCGGTCCTCGGCCCTGGGCGTGGGGCCCTTGCCCCGCAGGCCCTTGCGGCGGTGCCCGCCGGACCCGACCTGCATGCCCTTCTTGTTGTCCTTGCGCACCGCTCCACGGCGCGACGAGTTGCCTCGCACGGTCAGGCCTCCTTGGTGGTCGTCAGGTCCCAGGTGGCACCCTGCGGGCCGTCCTCCACCACGATGCCGAGGGCGGCCAGCTGGTCGCGGACCGCGTCGGCCGCGGCGAAGTCCTTGGCGGCACGGGCGGCCGCACGGGCCTCCAGGCGCTCGGCCACCAGGCCCTCCAGGGCGCGGCGCGCGGCGTCGTCGCCCCCGCCGGCGGCACCGACGGCCCACTGCGGGTCGAGCGGGTCAAGACCCAGCACCTCCAGCATCGCGGCCACGGTGACCGCGGCCTGCCCGGCCGCTGCCGGGTCCGGGGTGCCGGCCAGGGCGCTGTTGCCCCGGCGCACCTGCTCGAACACCACGGCCAGGGCGGCCGAGACGTTCACGTCGTCGTCCAGGGCGGCCGCGAACTCCGCCGGCAGCTCGGCGGTGAGCGCCTGCTCGCGCGCGTCCCCCGCCGCGAGCCCGGCCACGCCGAGCGCACGGGTGAGGAAGTTCTCCACCCGCTCCACCTGGGCGGTGGCCTCGGCCAGCGAGCCCTCGGTGTACTCCAGCGCAGAGCGGTAGTGCACTGTGGCCAGCAGCCAGCGCACGGCCAGCGGGCGGTAGGTCTTGGTCAGCTCGGCCACGGTGAGGGTGTTGCCGAGCGACTTGCTCATCTTCTCGCCGCCGGTGGTGAGCATGCCGTTGTGCAGCCAGAAGTTGGCGAAACCGAAGCCTGCCGCACGCGACTGCGCCTGCTCGTTCTCGTGGTGCGGGAAGCGCAGGTCGTTGCCGCCCCCGTGGATGTCGAACTCCTCGCCCAGCCAGCGCCAGGACATGGCCGAGCACTCCAGGTGCCAGCCCGGGCGGCCGCGCCCCCACGGGGTGGGCCAGGTGGCGGTGTGCGGCTCGTCGGCCTTGGCGCCCTTCCACAGCGCGAAGTCGCGGGGGTCCCGCTTGCCGCGCGGGTCGGCGTCGGTGGCCGGCGCCATGTCGTCGATCCGCTGGCGGGTCAGCTCGCCGTAGTCGGCCCAGGAGCGCACGTCGAAGTACACGTCGCCGGAGCCGTCGGCCGCCGGGTAGGCGTGGCCCCGCTCGATGAGGCGCTCCATGAGCTCGATCATGTCCGGCACGTGGCCGGTGGCGCGGGGCTCGTAGGAGGGCGGGCGCACCCCGATGGTCTCCAGCGCCGCGGTGGTCTCGCGCTCGTAGCGCTGGCTCCACTCGTTCCACGGCACGCCGTTCTCGGCGGACTTGGCCAGGATCTTGTCGTCGATGTCAGTCACGTTGCGCACCAGCGTGACCTCCAGGCCGTGGCCACGCTCCATCCACCGGCGCAGCACGTCGAAGGCGACGGCGAAGCGCAGGTGGCCGATGTGCGGGCTGGTCTGGGTGGTGAGCCCACAGATGTAGATGCTGGCCCGTCCGGGAACTCGCGGGACGAAGTCGCGGACCTCGCGGGTGGCCGAGTCGTGCAGTCTGAGAGTCACGGCGCAGAGTCTACGGGGGTTGCCGCCGGGCCCCCTCTGGCCAGACTGCCCGGAACGGGGCACCCGGCCCCGACCGCCACCGGCGGTGCCTGACGAGGGGGGAGACCACCATGCGACGAACCACCAGTGCGACCCTGGGCCTCGTGCTCGCGATGAGCCTGGCCGCGTGCAGCCAGGACGACCCGGCCCCGGACCCCAGCACGAGCTCCAGTGCCCCGGAGGAGAGCGCCAACTCCCCGGAGGAGTCCCCCAGCTCGAGCGACGCCTCCCCGAGCCCGTCCGAGTCCACGGACGCGCCCAGCCCGAGCGAGTCCACACCCGACCCGACGGGGCCGTCGGCCACCACCACGACCCCCAAGCACCCCAGCCCCACCACGGAGCCCGGCCCCGACCCGAGCCCCACGACCGAGCCGACGGCCCCCTCGCCCAGCGACGAGCCGTCCTCGCCGGCGCCCACGGACGTGCCGAGCCCCACCGCCCCGACCAGCCCGCCCACCTCGCCGACCGACCCGCGCCCCACGCTCGACCCCAGCAGCACCATCTCGGTGACCCCCGTTCCCAGCCTCGAGGAACTCGACCGTCACAACCAGGGCGAGCGCAGCGTGTACCTCGAGAAGGTGCAGGGGCGCACCATCACCGTGCGGGAGCGCACCTTCCCCGACGACTGCACGGACTCCTGCGACCCGGTGGCCGGCAAGCGGCAGACCCTCACCGTCTCGCCCGGGGCCACCGGATTCCTGACCGTCGTCCCG
Source organism: Kytococcus schroeteri (assembly GCF_042433515.1). Classification (NCBI taxonomy): domain Bacteria; kingdom Bacillati; phylum Actinomycetota; class Actinomycetes; order Micrococcales; family Kytococcaceae; genus Kytococcus; species Kytococcus schroeteri. Next base: position 64,910 of record NZ_JBHLVH010000003.1, read on the forward strand.
AAGGTCACGGACAGCTACCCCACCGGGATGGCGCTCCTGGAGGTCCCGGGTGACCTCGCCCTGCAGGTGTGCGCCGCGAGCCTCACCGACGAGGGGGACCTGCTCGGCCTCCTCGAGACCTGGGACGCCGAGCACAGCGACACCCGGTTGGCGCTGCCGACCGTGGACGAGGTGCTGCCCTGCGGCGTCGCCGGGATCGACGTGGCCCCCGACGGGAGGACCGTCACCCGCATCGGGTCGCAGTTCGCGGCCTGACCCCGCACACGCAGGAGGGCGCCCCACCGACCGGTGGGGCGCCCTCCTGCGTGTCCGCACGCGGCTCAGTGCCCGCGGTCGATCCACTCCTGCCGGTGCGGGGCCTCCGCGCCGATGGTGGTGGCGTCACCGTGCCCGGTGAGCACCTTGGTGTCCGGCGGCAGCACCAGCAGCTGCTCGGTGATCGACCGGATGATGAGACCGAAGTCCGAGAAGCTGCGCCCCGTGGCGCCGGGGCCGCCCTGGAAGAGGGTGTCGCCGCTGAACAGGATGCCCAGGGCCGGCACGTAGAAGCAGACCGCGCCGGGGCTGTGACCGGGGGTGTGCAGCACCTCCATGGCCACCCCGGCCACGGTGATGCGCTGGCCGTGCTCGAGCTCGTGGTCCGGGGCCACCGGGTAGACCGCGTCCCAGAGCATCCGGTCGGCCGGGTGCAGGTGCGTGGGCGACCACTTGTCGCCGGTCACCTCACCGGTGGCGTTGATGTGGTCGTTGTGCGCGTGCGTGTGCAGCACGGCGCGCAGGGTGCGCTCGCCGATCGCGTCCAGCACCGGCCCGCCGTCGTGCCCGGGGTCGATGACCACGCACTCCTCGGCGTCCCCGAGGAGCCAGACGTTGTTCTCCACCTCCCAGGAGCCGCCGTCGAGCTCGAAGGTGCCGGCGGTGACGACGCACTCCACGCGCACGCCCTCGATCTGGCGGGGCGTGGCCACGCGCTGGGCGGGGCCGGACGGCTTGTGCTCGGCGCTCATCGCGACACCTCCACCACGGACCGCAGCACGTCACCGCGGTGCATCTTGTCGAAGGACTCCTCCACCTGGTCCAGGCCGATGCGCTCGGAGACGAAGGCGTCCAGGTCGAGCCGACCCTGCCGGTAGAGGTCCACCATCATCGGGAAGTCGCGGCTGGGCAGGCAGTCGCCGTACCAACTGGACTTCAGCGCACCCCCGCGCCCGAAGACCTCCAGCAGCGGAAGCGTGATCTCCGTGTCCGGCGTCGGCACGCCCACCAGCACCACGGTGCCGGCCAGGTCGCGGGCGTAGAAGGCCTGCTCGTAGGTCTCGGGGCGGCCCACGGCCTCCACCACCACGTCGGCGCCGAAGCCACCGGTCGCCTCGCGGATGGCCTCCACCACGTCGCCGTCGGCCGGGTCCACCGTGTGGGTGGCACCCATCTCACGGGCCTTCTCCAGCTTGCGCGGGTCGGTGTCCACCGCGATGACGGTGGTCGCCCCAGCCACTACGGCACCGGCGAGCGCGGCCATGCCCACGCCACCACAGCCGATGACGGCGAAGGAGTCCCCACGCTTCACCCCGCCGGTGTTCACGGCAGCGCCGAAGCCGGCCATCACGCCGCAGCCGAGCAGGCCGGTCGCGGCGGCGTCGGCCTCGGGGTCCACCTTGGTGCACTGGCCGGCGTGCACCAGCGTCTTCTCGGCGAAGGCACCGATGCCCAGCGCGGGCTCCAGCTCGGTGCCGTCGGTGAGCGTCATCTTCTGCGCGGCGTTGTGGGTGTCGAAGCAGTACCAGGGCTCACCCTTGGCGCAGGCCCGGCAGGTGCCGCACACGGCACGCCAGTTGAGCACCACGGTGTCGCCCGGCTCGACCTCGGTCACGCCCTCGCCCACGGACTCCACGACGCCGTTGGCCTCGTGGCCGAGCAGGAAGGGGAAGTCGTCGGTGATGCCGCCCTGCTTGTAGTGCAGGTCGGTGTGGCAGACGCCGCAGGTGGTCACCTTCACCACGGCCTCGCCGGGACCCGGGTCGGGCACCACGACGTCGACCACCTCCACCGGCGCGTCCTTGCTGCGGGCGATGACGCCCTTGACCGTGCTCGGCATGCTGCCTCCTGATCACGTGAGGGGTGGGGCGGGACAGGCCCCCGTGTCTGCCCCCACGGTATCGACACCCACCGACGACCTCGCCGGGCGTCCGGCGCCGCGCGCGCCTCAGGCCGGGACGACCAGGGCGGTGGCGAGGGCGGCGATCCCCTCGCCGCGGCCGGTGAGTCCGAGCCCGTCGGTGGTCGTGGCCGAGACCGACACCGGCACCCCACCGAGCGCGGCCGACATCGCGGCCTGCACCTCCTCACGGCGCGGACCCACCTTGGGCCGGTTGCCGATGACCTGCACGGCCACGTTGCCCACCCGGAAGCCGGCGGCCTCGACGATGCGCACGGCCTCGGCCAGCATGTCCGCCCCGCGCGCGCCGGCCATCTCCGGGCGGCCGGTGCCGAAGTGCGTGCCCAGGTCGCCCACCCCGGCGGCGGAGAAGAGCGCGTCGCAGGCGGCGTGGGCGGCCACGTCCCCGTCGGAGTGCCCCTCGATGCCGCATTCCCCCGGCCACTCCAGCGTGCCCAGCCAGAGGGCGCGGTCGTCCTGCGCCCACCGGTGCACGTCCGTGCCGTGGCCGACGCGGGGCAGGGCGGGCAGGGGTTCGGGCGTCTGCGAGGTGGTCACGGGGCCACCCTGCCACCTGCGGCGCGGAGGTCCTCCGGGGTGGTGATCTTGGCCGAGCGGGCGTCACCCGGGACCACGACCACCCGCTCGCCCAGCTGCTCCACGAGCAGGGCGTCGTCCGTGGCCGCAGCACCGGCGCCCGGGACCGCGTGGGCCCGCTGGAGCACCTCACGGCGGAAGCCCTGCGGGGTCTGCACCGCGCGCAGGGTGGAGCGGGCCGGCGTGGCCACCACCGGCTCGGGACGCCCCTCGACCGGGTCGACCACCTTGACCGTGTCCACCACGGGGACCCCCGGGACCACCGCCGCGGCCCCCTCGCGGACGGCGGCGACCACGCGGTCGAACACCTCCGCGGGGGCGAAGCAGCGGGCAGCGTCGTGCACGAGGACGACCTCTACGTCCGGACCCAGGACGGCCAGGCCGGCGGCCACCGAGTCGGCGCGCTCGGCCCCGCCGGTCACCACGGTGGTCCGGTGCGCGCACGGGCAGCCCGCGGCGAGGTCGAGGCACTCCTGCGCCCGGTCCTCCCACCCGGCGGGCGCCACGACCACCAGCTCGTCCACCCGTGCGGTGGCGAGCACGCCGTGGATCGCGTGCTCGAGCAGGGACGAGCCGTCCACCTCGACGAAGGCCTTGGGGATGCCGGCCCCCAGGCGCGTGCCGGACCCGGCGGCGACGAGGACGACCCCGACGGCGGGAGCGCCGTCGGGGTCGTGGGGGGTCTGCTGTGCGTTCAGGGGATCAGCTCGCGAGGACCTCGTCGAGGGTGGCCTCGGCCTTCTCCTCGTCGGTCTTCTCGGCCAGGGCCAGCTCGGAGACGAGGATCTGGCGCGCCTTGGCCAGCATCCGCTTCTCCCCGGCGGACAGACCGCGGTCCTGCTCGCGGCGCCACAGGTCACGCACGACCTCCGCCACCTTGATGACGTCACCGGAGGCGAGCTTCTCGAGGTTCGCCTTGTAGCGGCGGGACCAGTTGGTCGGCTCCTCGCAGTTCTCGGCGCGCAGCACGCCGAACACCTTCTCGAGACCCTCCGCGTCCACGACGTCGCGGACACCCACGAGGTCGCAGTTCTCGGCAGGAACCTCGATGGTCAGGTCGCCCTGCGCCACCTTGAGCTTCAGGTAGGTCATCTCCTTGCCCTTGACCTTGCGCTGCTTGACCTCTTCGATGAGCGCTGCACCGTGGTGCGGGTAGACGACCGTTTCACCGACTTCAAACGTCATGTAGTGCCCCTTTCGCCCGAGAATTCTAACACTGGGCACGCCGTGGCCCCCGAGCCGTCGCGGCCCACCGTTGGGTACCATCCGCGGGTGATCACCACTGCCCGCGCCCACGCCCCCGCCCGCCTCGGACGCCGCCTGGCGGCCCTGTCCGTCGTCGGCATGCTCGCTCTCTCCGGCTGCCAGTCCCTCTCCCCGCTGGAGACCACCCGCGACTACGCACCCGCCAACGGCGAGCTCGTGCGCGCCGGCGACGTGAGCGTCCTCGACCTGACCGTCCTGGGCACCCAGGCCGATGCCGAGGGTCGCGTCATCGGGGCCGTGTCCAACTCCGGCTCCGAGCCGCAGCAGGTCAGCCTCTCCGCCGACGGCAAGGAGATCTGGAGCGGCACCGTGAAGCCCCACAGCAGTGTGAAGCTCGGTGACGAGAAGGTGACGCTGCCCAAGACCGTGGCACCCGGCGCCTTCCAGGTGCTCACCGTCTCCGCCGGCGGCCAGCAGTCCGAGCAGCGCGTGCCGGTCATGCTCCCGACCGGCGAGTACGAGGAGTTCGCCCCCGAGGGCTGGAAGGCCCCGGAGCGCCCCACCAAGGAGGACCTGCACTCCGAGGGCGGCGCGCACCACTGACGCGCCGCCGGCGCCCTCAGGCGTCGAACTTGTACCCGAGCCCGCGGATGGTGGTGATCAGCCGCGGGCTCGAGGGGTTCTCCTCGACCTTGCCGCGCACCCGCTTGATGTGCACGTCGAGCGTCTTGGTGTCGCCCACGTAGTCGGTGCCCCAGACGCGGTCGATGAGCTGCGCGCGGGTGAGCACCCGCCCCTGGTTGCGCATGAGCATCTCGAGCAGCTCGAACTCCTTGAGCGGCATCGAGACCTGCCGTCCGCGCACCACCACCACGTGGGAGTCCGCGTCGAGCTCCACCCCGCCGGCGCGCACCACGGAGTCCTCCTCCACCAGCGGCGCGCCCCGGCGGCGCAGCACCGCGTTGATGCGGGCCAGGAGCTCGCGCGAGCTGTACGGCTTGGTGACGTAGTCGTCGGCCCCGATCTCCAGACCCACCACCTTGTCGACCTCGGAGTCCTTGGCGGTGAGCATGATGATCGGCACCGTGGACTCGCGGCGCAGCTCGCGGCAGACCTCCACCCCGGACATCCCCGGCAGCATGACGTCCAGCAGCACCAGGTCGGCGCCGGAGTGCTGGAACTCCTCGAGGCCCGACCGGCCGTCCTCCCGCACCACGACGACGTGGCCCTCGCGCTCCAGCAACCAGCTGAGGGGATCGGAGAACGACTCCTCGTCCTCGACGACCAGGATGCGGGCCACGGGGATCCTCCTGCGGGTGCGGTGACGGGGCGCGGTGGGACGACGCGCCGGGACTAGGTCAAGGATGCCGCATCGCCCTCGGCGGCCTCCGTCGAGGTCGCCTCGAGGCTGGGCAGCTCCAGCGTGAAGGTCGAGCCGGTGCCGACGCGTGACCACACGCTCACCGTGCCGCCGTGGTTGCTCACCACGTGCTTGACGATGGCCAGGCCGAGGCCGGTGCCCCCGGTCTGGCGGGACCGGGCCGAGTCGACCCGGTAGAAGCGCTCGAAGATGCGCTCCAGGTCACCGGCGGGGATGCCGACACCCTGGTCGGTCACCACGATGCGCACGGTGCCCGGCTGATCACCCCCGGCCACCGTGACGACCACCTTGGTGCCCGGCTCGGAGTAGTTCAGGGCGTTGACCAGGAGGTTGCGCACGGCGGTCACCAGCAGCTGCTGGTTGCCGAAGACCCGGCGCTCGGGGCCGTGGGCGACACCCGCCTGGCGCACGGCGACGCCGCGTCCGTCGGCGTGGACCCGCACCTGGTCCACCGCGGTGGAGACCACGTCGACCACGTCCACCGGCTCCGCGCTCTCGGCGGCCTCGCCAGCCTGGAGCCGGGAGAAGTCGAGGATGTCCTGCACGAGCCGGGTGAGGCGCTCGGACTCCACGGTCATCCGGCGGGCGAAGCGCTCCACCGCCTCGGGGTCCTCGCGCGCGTCCAGCACCGCCTCGGAGAGCAGGGCCAGGCCGCCCACGGGAGTCTTCAGCTCGTGACTCACGTTGGCCACGAAGTCGCGGCGCACCGCCTCCACCCGCTGGGCACGCGAACGGTCCTCCAGCAGAATCACCACCCGCTGGTGGCCGAGCGGGAAGACACGGCACCCCAGCGAGACGGTGCCGCCCACGAGCAGACTCCGGGAGACCCGTACGTCGCGGTCGAGCACCTCGCGGTCGGCGCGGCACTCCTCCACGAGGTCGCGGATCTCCTGGTGGGGCACCACGCCGTCGCGGACGAAGCCCTGGTCGGCCGCGTGGTGGGTGGAGTGCACCACCCGGTTGTCCTGGTCGAGCACGATGACGGTGGAGGCCAGGGAGTCCAGCACCTGCCGTGCGCCGAGGGGGAAGTCCTCCCGCCCCTGCGGCCGCCGGCAGCGATCGGGCTCCGACCGTCCGCGGCGCCACCACAGGCCGAGTGCCAGACCCACCAGCAGGCCGACGACGAGGGCGAGCCAGGTCATCGGGTCCATGCGCGCCTCCGGGTCATGCAGGCACTCTAGGTGTTCCGGTCATCCGCGTCCCGGCGTCCACCCGGGGTTCACCCGGTACCCGCAGGACCGGCAACCTCCGGTTCACCGGCGGGTGAAACACTGCGGGGCCAGCACGAGACAGGGGAGCCATGCCGCGCACCAACTTCACCCGGGCACTCGGCGAGATGTCCGCCCAGATGGTCGAGATGAACCGCCTGGTGGCCCACGCCGTCCGGGAGGCCAACCGGGCGCTGGGTGCCGCGGACGGCGCCCTGGCGGAGTCGGTGATCTCCGGGGACGCGCTCATCGACGCCTTCTACGCCGAGATCGAGCAGAACGCCATCGAGCTGCTGGCGCGCGAGAGCCCGGTGGCCAGCGACCTGCGTCTCGTGGTCACGGCCCTGCAGCTCTCGGCCTCGATGGAGCGCACCGGCGACCTGGCACGCCACGTGGCCGAGCTGGTGCGCATGCGCTACCCGGAGCTCGCCGTGCCGGCGCCGGCCCGCGAGACCATGACGGAGATGGGCCGGCTGGCCCTGGCCCTGGTGGAGGGCGCCGGGGAGGCCCTGGCCACGCAGGACCCCGGCGTGTCGCAGGACCTGGAGGTGCTGGACGACAGCCTCGACGCCCTCCACGTGCGCGTCTTCGAGACCATCCGCCTGGAGATCACCGACACGCAGGAGGCGGTGGACCTCACCCTGCTGAGCCGCTACTACGAGCGCATCGGCGACCACAGCGTGGGCGTGGGGCGCCGCATGGGCTACCTCGCGACGGGTCGGCTGGACCGACCCGGCGAGGACGCCCACGCGGTCACCGTCGCCTGAGCACGGGCCTCACTTGTTGCCCTGGTTGGCAACCTCCTGGATGGCGCCGGCAGCGGCCTCGGGGTCCAGGTAGCGGCCGCCGGGGGTCACCGGGCGGAAGTCGGCGTCGAGCTCGTACACCAGCGGGATGCCGGTGGGGATGTTGACGCCGGCGATGTCCTCGTCGCTGATGCCGTCGAGCTCCTTGACCAGCGCGCGCAGGCTGTTGCCGTGGGCGGTCACCATGACGGTGCGGCCGGCCTGCAGGTCGGGCACGATCGCCTCGGTCCAGTACGGGCGCAGCCGGGCCACGACGTCCTTGAGGCACTCGGTGGCCGGGGCGTCCTCACCCAGGTCGGCGTAGCGCGGGTCGTCGGCCTGCGACCACTCGTCGGCGGGGTCGATGGCCGGCGGCGGGGTGTCGAAGCTCCGGCGCCAGGCCATGAACTGCTCCTCGCCGTACTGCTCCTTGATCTCCGCCTTGTCCTTGCCCTGCAGGGCGCCGTAGTGGCGCTCGTTGAGGCGCCAGGAGCGGCGCACGTCGATCCAGTGGCGGTCGGCGGCGTCGAGGGCCAGGTTGGCCGTGGTGATGGCGCGGCGCAGACGCGAGGTGTGCAGCACGTCGGGCAGCAGACCCTCGGCCTTGAGCAGCTCGCCGCCGCGGCGGGCCTCGGCGCGGCCCTTCTCGGTGAGGTCGACGTCGACCCAGCCGGTGAACAGGTTCTTCTCGTTCCACTGGCTCTGGCCGTGGCGCAGCAGGATCAGGGTGTGGGCAGCATTCGTCATAGGGGGCACACTATCGCCGCGCTCAGTCCGCGAGCAGGTGGCGGAAGGCCTCGAGGTTGCGGGTGGACTCCCCACGCTTGGTGCGCCAGTCCCACTCGGCCTGCATGGCGGTGAGGAAGCCGGCGGCCAGCACCTCGTTGAAGATGCCGTCGCTGGCCTGCAGGACGGCCCCGAGGGTCTCGTCGAACCACTGGTCGGTGACGCCCTCCACGGGGACGCGGCCGGTGAGGTAGACGTCGCCGGCGTCGTCCACGGCGTAGGCCAGGCCGGGCAGGTCCAGGCTGCGGCGCAGCAGCATCCGGTACACCTGCTCGTGGTTCTCGTCCGGGTTGCGCACCACGAAGGCCACCAGCCCCAGCGAGCGCTCCCCCACCCGCACGGAGACCACGGTCCTGAGCTTGCGCTCCCCGGGCAGTGTGATGGCCCAGGCGGGCGTGGGCTGGCCGGCGTCGTCGTGGACGCGCTCGGCCTGCACGCCCTCCACGTGCTCGGGCGAGGCCGGGTCGGCGTGCTGGGCCACCCAGCGCTCCACCACGGCCAGGGCATCGTCACGGGCGGTCATCGGGGCTCCTCTGCGTAGGCGTCCAGGTGGGCGGCTGCGGAGGCGGCCCAGGTGAGCTGCTCGCCCCGGCGGGCGCCGGCACCACCCAACCGGTCCCTCGCGGCGGGGTCGGCGAGCAGGGCGGCCAGCGTCCCGGCCCAGGCGACGGGGTCGTGGCCGTCCACGAGCACGCCGCCGGTGCCGACGGCCTCGGGCAGGCCCCCCACGCGGGCGGCCACCACCGGCACGCCGCAGGCCATCGCCTCGGCGGCCACCAGCCCGAAGGACTCGGTGCGGCTGGGCACCACCACGAGGTCGGCGGCGTGGAAGAGCCCGGCGAGCTGCTCGGGCGGCACCGCGCCCCGGGCGTGCAGCAGGTCCCGTGCCGGGGAGGCCTCGATGCGGCGCGGGAGCTCCTCGGCGTCGCCCGACCCGCTCGGGCCGCCGACGAACAGGGCGTGGGCCTCCACACCCCGGGCGTGCAGGTGCTCCACCGCCTCCAGCAGCACCAGCTGGCCCTTGGCGGGCTGCCATCGCCCGGCCTGCACGAGCAGCGCGGCGTCCGGGCCCAGGCCCAGGTCGCGGCGGGCGACCACGCGCAGGGAGGTGCGCTCGGCACCGGGCACCCGGTGGAAGGTGGCGGCGTCCACGCCGGGCGGGATGACACGCACGACCGCCGGGTCGGCCCCCTCGGCCTGCACCTGCTGGGCCTCGCGGCGGGTGCTCACCACGGCCAGGTCCACCGCGGCCAGCACGGCCCGCTCCCCCTCGATGCGGGCGGGCGGCTCGGGCGGCGCCCCGGCCTCGGCGGCCACCTCGGCGTTCTTGGTGGCGCCCATGGTGTGCATGGTGTGGGCCCACACGGCCCCCTCGGCCGCCCCACCCGCCGCCACGAGCCGCCGGGCCACCAGGCCGGAGAGCCAGTAGTGCGAGTGCACCACCTGCGGCGTCACCTCCTCGGCGGCCAGGCGCGACGCCACGGCCTCGGCGAAGGCCGGCACGAGGGCGGGCAGGTCCTCCTTGGCGGTCTGCGGGTCCCCCGCCGGCAGGCCCCAGACGACCACGCCCTCGTCGTCCTGCTGCCACGGCGCCCCGGTGACCGACCGGGTGGCCACCACCACCGGGGCCGCCGCAGCGGCCAGGGCACGCGAGAGCTGGCGGACGTAGACGTTCATGCCGCCGGCATCGCCCTCGCCGGGGTCGTCCAGCGGCGAGGTGTGCATGCTCAGCACCAGCACGGTGGGCGGTGCGGGAGGGGGCGTGGACACGGTCCTGAGTCTGCCACCGGCCGCGGCGCTAGGCTCCGGGCCCATGCGGCCGGTCGGGGACATCACGCGCGGGACCACCGCCCCCAACCGGTTGCGCCGAGTGGACCGCTGGATGGTGCGGCGGCTGGCCCCCGTGCTGCGTTCCGACCCGGCTCCGCTCGTGGTGGACCTGGGCTTCGGCGCCTTGCCCCTGACCACGGCCGAGACGCACGGCCGCGTGCGCTCCGTGGTGCCGCGTGCCCGCGTGGTGGGGCTGGAGATCGACCCCGACCGCGTGGCCGCCGCCCAGCCGTGGGCCACTGACGGACTGGAGTTCGCCCGGGGCGGCTTCGAGCTGGCCGGGCTCACCGGCATCACCGCGCTGCGGGCGTTCAACGTGCTGCGCCAGTACCCCGAGGAGGCCGTGCCCGGTGCGTGGGCCCAGCTGCAGGCGGGACTGGCCCCGGACGGCCTGCTGCTGGAGGGCACCTCCAACGAGGTGGGGCGCCGTGCCGTGTGGGTGACCCTGGACCGGTCCGGTCCGCTGAGCCTGACGTTCAGCTGGGCGATGGCGCAGGTGGACCCGCCGAGCGCCATCGCCGAGCGACTGCCCAAGGTGCTCATCCACCACAACGTGCCGGGCCAGCCGGTGCACTCCCTGCTGCGCGACCTGGACGCCGCCTGGAACGCCCACGCCCACCTGGCCACGTGGGGGCGACGGCAGCGCTTCGCCGCGGCGGCCCGCGCCGTGGCGGCCGACTGGCCCGTGCTCGACGCGCGCCACGGCCCACGGCGCGGCGAACTCACCGTGGCGTGGCAGGCCGTGGCCCCCGCCTGAGCGGCAGAACCACCCACGGACCCGCCCCTCGTCACCGACCCCGGGCCGACCTCGCAACCGCTGCGCCCTGAGCCTCCACCGCCAGTCGCCGACCCAGGTAGGTCCCGATCGCCACGAGCACCGTGGCGGTCAGGAGGGCGGGGCCCAACCCGAGGAGGTCCACCGCTGGCCCCGCGGCCCACACACCGAGCCCGAAAGATCCCACCGTGGCGAAATCGACCCATGAATTCGCGCGACCTCGGGCTCCGTCCGGGACGGCATCGGCAAGGAGCTCGTAGGAGGTCGCGCCGGTGAATGCCTGCGCGAGCCGGTGGATGGTCAGGGCAATGAAGGTGAGGCCCACGGCGATCAGCCCCGCCGCCGTAGATGCGAGAAAGGCTCCCAGCCCCAGCACGAACAGGCCGAGGGCCTGGCCAGCCAGACCCACCACCAGCAACGGTCCGGCGCTGCGGCGCCGCGACACACGGGTGAAGAGCGTCAGCCCGAGGAAGCTGATGAGAACCGAGAACGAGTTCATCGCCGCATACATCATCGACTGGTCCCCGAGCCTGTCCGCCAGAACAGGCAGGGCAACCCAGAGCGCACCCGTTCCCAGCTGGATGGTGGCCCAGACACCCATGAAGACCAGCAGCACCGGGTGACGGCGCAGCACACCCAGGACCGAACCGCCCGGACGAGATGGCTCGTCGTTCTCCGATCCGGGATCACCGGCGTCAGGACCGAACGCGCGCTTGATGGTGAGCACCACCACCGCCGAGACCAGGAACGACGCGGCGTTCACGAGAAAGGCCCACTTGGCTGAGGCCACGAGGACCAGCCCGGCCACCACGGCGGGACCCAGCATCCCTGCGAGGGTTCTCGCCTGCCCGAACGCCGCGAAGATCCCTCCGAGGTTCTCTCCCTCCAGGACACGCGGCACCGACGCACTCGATGCCGGGAAGTAGAGCGACTCGAAGACCGTCGCCACGAGGGCGCAGCCGAACACCCACCAGGGGTCGGGTGCCACCAGGAACATGACCCCGTACGCCACGGCAGCACCGACGTCGGCCAAGAGCATCACACTGCGACGGTTGAACCGGTCGGCCACCCACCCACAGGCCGGGGTCACCGCGGCATCCACCACCACGAGAGCCGCCAAGAGGGTGGACAGCATCGTCGCCGAGTTCGTCCCGGCGGCCAGGACGAGCACCAGGGCCGTGAATCCCGCTTTGTCGGCTCATCCGATCTGAGGGTGCAGCAGTGGTGGTGTGACCGGGTCGAGGTAGGGGTCGAGGTCCCCTGATGATGGGGGTTCCTACACCGACCCGACCAGAAGACCTCGACGTGCGTGAACTTACCTTTGATGCCCCTGATCTGACGACCTTCGCCCGCCTGGACGAGCTTGGTCTCGTTGCGGTTGGCCAGCGCGTGGAGCCTGACCGGGCGGGCGCTGGAATGCCGGGTGGTCGCGGGCGATGACGACGCGTTCGGCCGGCACTGCGGGGCCGAGGGCCGCCGG
>NZ_JBHLVH010000030.1:0-1508 GCF_042433515.1 Kytococcus schroeteri
CCACTCTCGCAACAGGAGGCCTTCACCTGTCAGCGAGTCACGCAACAACGTCCCTGGACATCACATCTAGACGGCCAGCATCTGCGGATTCCTGCGTCTGGCCCCCGCCCGTCCTCGACCGCACTGCAACTGCATCGAGCGCAGGTCAGGGCCTGAAGGGCGTCCAGAACTACTTCCGGACGGCTCAGGGGCGCACCGCACACACCCTGGACCTCTGGAGCGCAACGAGGGCAGCAGACCGCCGTTCGCCATGTCCTTCGACGCCGTGGAGCTCTGAGTTCGGCTGGTGGCCCTCGCGGCCGGAACGTAGAACGTGTTCCGCCGCCAAGCGGGTAAGGGCCTACCGCTGGCGGCAGGCTCAGAGCAGCACACGACCGAGTGCAAGGCGAGGTTGTCGGTGCCCGGCGGTTCACTCCTCGACGTGACGCTGCATGACGGGAGGAATGGCATGGACCCGACCCCGATGGTCGCCGACTGGGCCTCTCGCGTCTGGGCGCGCCTGCTGAGCACCCAGTCGACGAGCGCGATCATTGCGGAGCTCGCAGCCGCCATTCGGGAGGCGCGCGACTTCCGGACCCACGAACCGTCAGACGTGGAGCCGGGACGCCTGTACCACGAGCGCATGGACTCAGCGGTCCGCGAGGCTCGGCAGCAGGCCACTGCGCGCCTGACTATGGGGCCGGGCTCCAGGAACCGGCACCGCTTCATTCTGGCCATGACCATTGCCGCGTGCACTGTCGCCCTGATCGCCGCGGACTACGTGCTGGAGCATCACTTCGATCCCACTCCCTCCACGGCTCTCACACTGTTCCTTCTCGGTGGAATCTTGTTCCTGCTACTCATCGTCATAGCCCAGATGGCTACGCTCATCGCCAGCGCGGGGTACCGCGAGTGGAAGGACAAAGCCGAGGTCGATGCCCTAGTCAGGCGACTCCCCGACCGGTTGGAAGAGCACGGGTACTGGGAGGAGGCGCGTGAGCTGCACGCGCACATGGAATGGCAGCGTCGCCGCACGCCTCATCCCGCACGTACTGCGCCCAAGTCAAAACGAGGCGTCCGGCGGATCACGCTTCGTCGTGGCCCGCTCCGCTGAACCCCCGGCCCAACAGTGCCGCGCCGGCCAGCACCAGTCCCGCACCCACCATCGGCGCCGGGCCGGTGGTGGCCGACCAGCCCGTGTCCACTACCGGCCCGCGCTGGGCGGCCGACTCGAACCGCCGCCACAGACGCTCCCCTGAACCACCCACGGGTCCGATCGCGCGGCGCAGCGCGTCTGAATCCGGGCGCCACCGAGCGTCCACGGCCTCGAGCGCGTCCTGCCGCGTGGTCACGGCAGCGCACAGGCTGAGGATGTAGTCCGGCGTCTCCAGGCCAGGGGCCGTCACACCCACCAAGGGACACCCGACAGCGGCGACGTTCGGGAACACCGAGCCGGGAATCCGGCTCTTCGGAGTTGAGCGTGGGTGCTTGGGGGTAGGGGTCGAGGTCCCGGGCATGATCTGAGGACT
>NZ_JBHLVH010000031.1:0-540 GCF_042433515.1 Kytococcus schroeteri
ACCCGCGCCATGACCGGGCGTGGTGGGACCAGGCCCGCGGCCGGGCCCTGTGCGAGCTCATCGACCACCTCCCGGCCGACCACCTGACCACCAGGACCAACGCGATCCTCATCGTCCGCACCGACCTGGACACCCTCCGGGGCCTGACGGACCGGGCCGGCCTCACCGACACCGGGGCGGTCGTCTCCGCCGGGCAGGTACGCCGCATGGCCGCCACCGCAGGCCTGGTCCCGGCCGTGCTGGGCACCGACTCGGTCGTACTCGACCTCGGCCGGCAGACCCGCTGCTTCACCGGTTCCCAGCGCACCGCCCTGGCAGCCTCCTACGAGACCTGCGCCGCCGCCGACTGCGACCGGCCCCTGGCCTGGACACAGATCCACCACGCCCACCCGTGGCACCCCGTGACCGCACCGGACGGCACCGTCCTGCACCCCGGGGGAGGACCCACCGACCTGGCCAACGCCATCCCCCTGTGCGGGCCCCACCACCGACAACTCGACGACCCACGCCTGGGCCACACCATCCACACCCACCCCGACG
>NZ_JBHLVH010000032.1:0-559 GCF_042433515.1 Kytococcus schroeteri
CTTATTAGTACCGGTCAGCTCCACACATTACTGTGCTTCCACATCCGGCCTATCAACCCAGTAGTCTAGCTGGGAGCCTCTCACCCACAAGGGGCATGGAAACCTCATCTTGAAGCGTGCTTCCCGCTTAGATGCTTTCAGCGGTTATCACTTCCGAACGTAGCTAATCAGCGGTGCCCTTGGCAGAACAACTGACACACCAGAGGTTCGTCCATCCCGGTCCTCTCGTACTAGGGACAGCCCTTCTCAAGTTTCCTACGCGCGCAGCGGATAGGGACCGAACTGTCTCACGACGTTCTAAACCCAGCTCGCGTACCGCTTTAATGGGCGAACAGCCCAACCCTTGGGACCTACTCCAGCCCCAGGATGCGACGAGCCGACATCGAGGTGCCAAACCATGCCGTCGATATGAGCTCTTGGGCAGGATCAGCCTGTTATCCCCGGGGTACCTTTTATCCGTTGAGCGACGGCGATTCCACAATCCACCGTCGGGTCACTAGTTCCGACTTTCGTCCCTGCTCGACCTGTACGTCTCACAGTCAAGCTCCCTTGTGCACTT
>NZ_JBHLVH010000033.1:0-621 GCF_042433515.1 Kytococcus schroeteri
AGCGACCAGAGTGGTATTTCAACGATGACTCCACACACGCTGGCGCGTGCGCTTCACAGTCTCCCACCTATCCTACACAAGCCGCACCGAATACCAATACCAAGCTGTAGTAAAGGTCCCGGGGTCTTTCCGTCCTGCTGCGCGTAACGAGCATCTTTACTCGTAGTGCAATTTCGCCGAGTTCGCGGTTGAGACAGTGGAGAAGTCGTTACGCCATTCGTGCAGGTCGGAACTTACCCGACAAGGAATTTCGCTACCTTAGGATGGTTATAGTTACCACCGCCGTTTACTGGGGCTTAAGTTCAGAGCTGCACCCAAAAGGGTTGACTCGTCCCCTTAACCTTCCAGCACCGGGCAGGCGTCAGTCCGTATACATCGTCTTGCGACTTCGCACGGACCTGTGTTTTTAGTAAACAGTCGCTTCTCCCTGGTCTCTGCGGCCATCACCGCTGCCACCAGCAAGTGGTTTCACGGATCAGGCCCCCCTTCTCCCGAAGTTACGGGGGTATTTTGCCGAATTCCTTAACCACGATTCACTCGATCACCTTGGTATTCTCTACCTAACCACCTGAGTCGGTTTGGGGTACGGGCGGCTAGAACCTCGCTAGAAGATTTTCTCGG
>NZ_JBHLVH010000034.1:0-680 GCF_042433515.1 Kytococcus schroeteri
ATTCCACCGCTACACCAGGAATTCCAGTCTCCCCTACCACACTCTAGTCTGCCCGTACCCACTGCACGTCCAGGGTTAAGCCCCAGATTTTCACAGCAGACGCGACAAACCGCCTACAAGCTCTTTACGCCCAATAATTCCGGACAACGCTCGCACCCTACGTATTACCGCGGCTGCTGGCACGTAGTTAGCCGGTGCTTCTTCTGCAGGTACCGTCACAAAAGCTTCTTCCCTGCTGAAAGAGGTTTACAACCCGAAGGCCGTCATCCCTCACGCGGCGTCGCTGCATCAGGCTTTCGCCCATTGTGCAATATTCCCCACTGCTGCCTCCCGTAGGAGTCTGGGCCGTGTCTCAGTCCCAGTGTGGCCGGTCGCCCTCTCAGGCCGGCTACCCGTCGTCGCCTTGGTAGGCCATTACCCCACCAACAAGCTGATAGGACGCGAGTCCATCCACCACCGATAAATCTTTCCACCAACACCCCATGCAAGGGTTGGTCGTATCCAGTATTAGACGCCGTTTCCAGCGCTTATCCCAGAGTGATGGGCAGGTTACTCACGTGTTACTCACCCGTTCGCCACTGATCCACGAGTGCAAGCACCCGCTTCACCGTTCGACTTGCATGTGTTAAGCACGCCGCCAGCGTTCGTCCTGAGCCAGGATCAAACTCTCCGTAGAAAAT
>NZ_JBHLVH010000035.1:0-684 GCF_042433515.1 Kytococcus schroeteri
GATTGTAGAAGTGGATCCAGCCGGGGAGGGCGTCGCGGCGTTCGGTCTCTGAGGTGTAGAGCTTGGCGTAGGCCCACCCGTCGGCCAGGGTGCGGTGGAAACGTTCGATCTTCCCGTTGGTCTGCGGTCGATACGGGCGGGTCCGTTTGGCAGTGATGCCCAGCTCGGTGCAGGCCTGGCTCCACGCGGCGGACCTGTACGCCGAGCCGTTGTCCGACAGCACCCGTTCTACCGTGACGCCACGCTCGGCGAACCACGCGACGGCCCGGCGCAGCACACCGATAGCGGTCTCCTTGCGTTCATCGGCGTGCATCTCGACGTAGGCGATCCTGGTGTGGTCATCGATCACGGTGTGCAGGTGTCCCACCCCGAGCCTGGGCTGGTACCGGTGGTCGCGGGTGCCTTCCCGGTCGGAGGTCGCCGCACGGTGCTTCAGGCCCTGCTGCCGCCCCACGAAGCGGTGCCCACCCCCGTCAGGGATCCGCCCGAACTTCGTGACGTCGACGTGGATCAGTGACCCGGGGTGAGGGTGCTCGTACCGGCGGACTGGTTCGCCGGTGACCCGGTCGATGCGGGCCAGCCGGTTCAGTCGGCAGCGCACGAGCACGGCATGGACCGTGGAGGCCGGCATGCCCAGCTCACCGGCGATCTGCACCGGGCCGAGCCGGCGTCGCCACCTGGCCT
>NZ_JBHLVH010000036.1:0-1259 GCF_042433515.1 Kytococcus schroeteri
CTTAGGTCCCGACTTACCCAGGGCAGATTAGCTTGACCCTGGAACCCTTGGTTATTCGGTGGACGGGTTTCTCACCCGTCTTTCGCTACTCATGCCTGCATTCTCACTCGTGCAGCATCCACGACTGGATCACTCCGCCGCTTCACTCGCTACACGACGCTCCCCTACCCAACTTTCGTTGCCACAACTTCGGTGGTGTGCTTGAGCCCCGCTACATTGTCGGCGCGGAATCACTTGACCAGTGAGCTGTTACGCACTCTTTAAAGGGTGGCTGCTTCTAAGCCAACCTCCTGGTTGTCACAGCAACTCCACATCCTTTCCCACTTAGCACACGCTTAGGGACCTTAGTTGGTGATCTGGGCTGTTTCCCTCTCGACTACGAAGCTTATCCCCCGCAGTCTCACTGCCACGCTTCACTTACCAGCATTCGGAGTTTGGCTAACGTCAGTAACCCGGTGGGGCCCATTAGCTATCCAGTAGCTCTACCTCTGGCAAGAAACACGTGACGCTGCACCTAAATGCATTTCGGGGAGAACCAGCTATCACGGAGTTTGATTGGCCTTTCACCCCTACCCACAGCTCATCCCCTCAGTTTTCAACCTAAGTGGGTTCGGTCCTCCACGCCGTCTTACCGGCGCTTCAACCTGGCCATGGGTAGATCACTCCGCTTCGGGTCTAGACCCAGCGACTATGACGCCCTCTTCGGACTCGCTTTCGCTACGGCTTCCCCACACGGGTTAACCTTGCCACTGAGCACTAACTCGCAGGCTCATTCTTCAAAAGGCACGCAGTCACCCCGAAGGGCTCCTACGGATTGTAGGCACATGGTTTCAGGAACTATTTCACTCCCCTCCCGGGGTACTTTTCACCTTTCCCTCACGGTACTTGTCCGCTATCGGTCATCAGAGAATATTTAGGCTTACCGGGTGGTCCCGGCAGATTCACACGAGATTTCACGGGCCCCGTGCTACTCGGGAAACAACACAAACAGTGCCAGCAGTTTCGTCTACGGGGGTCGCACCCTCTCTGCCCGGCCCTTCAAGACCGTTCGACTACCACCAACATTTCTAACTGCCCCCGAGGCTGGTAGACCTCGGACGATCGCTCCCACAACCCCGACCACGCAACCCCTACCAGGTATCACACGTGACCGGTTTAGCCTCATCCGCTTTCGCTCGCCACTACTCACGGAATCACAATTGTTTTCTCTTCCTGTGGGTACTGAGATGTTTCACTTCCCCACGTTCCCTCCCTCTACC
>NZ_JBHLVH010000037.1:0-648 GCF_042433515.1 Kytococcus schroeteri
CACCGGTCCCACCTTAGACGGCTCCTCCCACAAGGGTTAGGCCACCGGCTTCGGGTGTTACCGACTTTCGTGACTTGACGGGCGGTGTGTACAAGGCCCGGGAACGTATTCACCGCAGCGTTGCTGATCTGCGATTACTAGCGACTCCGACTTCATGGGGTCGAGTTGCAGACCCCAATCCGAACTGAGACCGGTTTTTTGGGATTCGCTCCACCTCACGGCATCGCAACCCTCTGTACCGGCCATTGTAGCATGCTTGAAGCCCAAGACATAAGGGGCATGATGATTTGACGTCATCCCCACCTTCCTCCGAGTTGACCCCGGCAGTCTCCTATGAGTCCCCACCATCACGTGCTGGCAACATAGAACGAGGGTTGCGCTCGTTGCGGGACTTAACCCAACATCTCACGACACGAGCTGACGACAACCATGCACCACCTGTGCACCAGTCCGAAGAAGATCCCATCTCTGGGACTGTCCGGTGCATGTCAAGCCTTGGTAAGGTTCTTCGCGTTGCATCGAATTAATCAGCATGCTCCGCCGCTTGTGCGGGCCCCCGTCAATTCCTTTGAGTTTTAGCCTTGCGGCCGTACTCCCCAGGCGGGGCGCTTAATGCGTTAGCTTCGACACGGATCTCGTGGAATGAGA
>NZ_JBHLVH010000004.1:0-76338 GCF_042433515.1 Kytococcus schroeteri
CTACCGACTCCGCATGCTCCTCATCGGCGGAGGACTCACCCCATGACCCACGCTCAACTCCGAAGAGCCCCATGTCCACGCCCTACTCCGACCCGTACCCGCCGAGTCACGGTGGCCCCGCCGGCCAGTCCAGCCCCACCGGCACCGAGCCGGCAGGCGCGCCGAACCCGTTCTCCAAGGAGAGCGGATTCTTCTCCGCCCTGACCGACCTGCGCTTCACGAAATTCGTGACGCCCAAGGTCGTGTCGGTGGTCTACGTCCTCATGGCCGTCGCCATCGCCATCGGCCTGCTCATGTGGACCATCATCGCCTTCGCCACCATGGCCACCGGCGACGGGGAGGCCAGCGCGATCCTGATCGGCCTGGTGATGCTGGTGGCCGGTCCCATCGTGGCCCTGCTCTACCTGGTGCTGGCTCGTGTGTCCCTGGAGGGCATGGTGGCCGTCATCCGCATCGCCGAGGACGTGGCGGCCATCCGCCGCCGCTGAGACAGCCTGCCGCTGCGCCCTCGCCGGACCCCGGCGGGGGCGCAGTACGTTGGGGCCATGGAGCACCCTCGCCTCGGACACAGCGGCCTGCGCGTCTCGCGCCTCATCTACGGCAACTGGCTCACCCACGCCTCCCAGGTGGAGGCCGAGCGGGCCGAGGCCTGCGTGCGAGCCGCGCTGGACGCCGGCATCACGACCTTCGACACCGCCGACACCTACGCCAACACCGAGGCAGAGAAGGTGCTCGGCAAGGCCCTGGCGGGCGAGCGGCGCGAGGGCCTGGTGATCGCCACCAAGGTGTTCTGGCCCACCCGCCCCGACGGTGCCCCGCAGGACCAGGCCGGCCCCAACGACCACGGCCTGTCGCGCAAGCACGTGACGGAGTCCCTCCACGCCTCGCTGCGCCGGCTGGGCACCGACTACGTGGACCTCTACCAGTGCCACCGCTTCGACCACGACACCCCGCTGGAGGAGACGATGGAGGCCCTGGCCGACCTCGTGCACGCCGGCAAGGTGCACTACGTGGGAGCCAGCGAGTGGACCGCAGACCAGCTGCGCCGCGGCCACGCCCTGGCCCGCGAGCTGCGCATCCCGTTCGTCTCCAACCAGCCCCAGTACAACCTCCTGTGGCGCGTCATCGAGCCCGAGGTGGTGCCCACCTGCGCCGAGCTGGGGATCGGACAGGTGGTGTGGTCGCCCTTGGCCCAGGGCGTGCTCACCGGCAAGTACGCACCGGGACAGCCGCTGCCGGAGGGCAGCCGCGCCACGGACGCCGCCGGCGGCGCCGCGATGATGAAGCACCTGCTCAAGGACGAGCTCCTGGCGACGGTGGCCCGCCTCGCGGAGCTGGCGGACCAGGCCGGCGTGCCCCTGCACCACCTCGCCCTGAAGTGGGTGGTGGAGCAGCCCACCATCACCGCGGCGATCATCGGCGCCTCGCGGCCCGAGCAGGTGGCCGACAACGTGCGCGCGCTCGCGGTGGAGCTCGACCCCGCCCTCGTGGCGCAGGTCGACGAGGTGCTCGGCGACTCCGTGAAGCGCGACCCGTCGCTGACCCGCTCGCCCCACCGCATCGCGGAGTTCGGCTGATGCCGGGCGAGCCCACCGCCACCGGCCCGCTCCTGACCGCCGGCGAGCTGGCCACCCGCCTGCAGACCACCGCCCAGCACTCCGGTGCGGTGCCGGTGCTCCTCGACGTGCGCTGGGACCTCGGCGGCGGCGCGGATCCCGACGGCTTCGCAGCTGCCCACGTGCCGGGCGCCCTCTTCTGCGACCTCGAGGCCGTGCTCAGCGGCCCCGGCGCCCCGGACGGCACCGACGGCCGGCACCCGATCCCCCACCCGGGCGACGTGCGCACCTGGTTGCGCGCCCACCGCATCACGCCGGGCGACCCCGTGGTGGTGATGGACGGGGGCCACGGCGCCGGGGCCGCCCGCGGGTGGTGGGTGCTCCGCGATGCGGGGCAGCAGGACGTGCGCGTGCTCGACGGGGGCCTGCGGGCCTGGCGGGCGGCGGGTCTGCCGCTCGAGCAGGGGCCGGCCGCCGCCCCCGTCGCGACCGACGACCTGCCGGCACCCTCCGCGGAGTTCCGGGAGGCCCCCGGTGCCCTGCCCCGCGCCACCGCACCCCAGCTGCGCGGCGGCCTGCCCGCGGGCACGGTCGGTCTGGACGCCCGGCCGGCCGCCCGCTACCGCGGCGAGGAGCTCGGCCCCGACCCGGTGGGCGGCCACCTACCGGGCTTCCGCAGCCTGCCCGTCGCCGACCTCTACTCCGACGGCGTGCTGCGCGACCCCGAGGAGGTCCGCGCCCGGCTGGCCGATGCCGGCGTCGACGCCACGACGCCCGTGGTGGTCTCGTGCGGCTCGGGCATCACCGCCTGCCAGGTGGCGCTGGCCCACCAGCAGGTGTTCCCCGGGGCTCCGGAACCCGTGCTCTACCCGCCGTCGTTCAGCGGCTGGCTCGCTGGCTCGGCACCCGCTGGCCACCGGCGCCGAGCCGGGCACGATGCCGCCGGCCTGAGCCGGGGCCTCAGCCGCCGTCGACCGACAGCTCGGCGGCCCGCATCCGGGCGGCCCACTCGTCGCTCAGCTCGCGGCTGGCCAGCCAGTTCTCCGGCAGGGCCACCTGACGCTCCGAGCCCTTGCGCCCGCGCGGCCCATCGGCGGCCTCGGCCGGCCACTCCTGGTCGAGGTCGAGGGTGTCGATGAGCGCGTCCAGGTCGGCCAGCGAGTTCACCAGCCCCAGCTGCGAGCGCAGCTGGCCGCCCACCCGGAAGCCCTTGAGGTACCAGGTGATGTGCTTGCGGATGTCCCGGCAGGCGTGGTTCTCGTCCTCGTGGAAGTCCGCGAGGTACTCCGCGTGCCGGCGCAGGGTGGCGGTCACCTCGCGCAGGTCCGGGGTGACGCGGGCGTCGGACCCGGCGAAGGCCGCGGCGAGGTCGGTGAACAGCCACGGCCGCCCCAGACAGCCGCGGCCCACCACCACGCCGTCGCAGCCGGTCTGCTCCACCATCCGCAAAGCGTCCTCGGCCGACCAGATGTCGCCGTTGCCCAGCACCGGGATGGTGGTGACCTCCTGCTTGAGGCGGGCGATCTCCTCCCACCGCGCCTGCCCCGAGTAGGCCTGGCTGGCGGTGCGGGCATGGAGCGCGACGGCGGCGGCGCCCATGTCCTCGGCGATGCGGCCGGCCTCCAGGTGGGTGTGGTGGTCCTCGTCGATGCCGATACGCATCTTCACCGTCACCGGGATGCCGGCCTTCTCGGCCTCCTGGACCGCCGAGCGCACGATGTCGCGGAACAGTGTGCTCTTCCACGGGATGGCCGCGCCGCCGCCCTTGCGGGTCACCTTGGGCACGGGGCACCCGAAGTTCATGTCGATGTGGTCGGCCCGGTCGTGCTCCACGATGTCGCGGGCCGCGGCGCGCACCGTGGCCGGGTCCACGCCGTACAGCTGGATGGAGCGGGGGTCCTCCGCGGCGTCGAACTCCACGAGCTTCATGGTCACCGGGGTCCGCTCCACGAGCGCGCGGGTGGTGATCATCTCGGACACGTAGAGGCTCGAGGCACCGCTCGCGCCCCCGGCCGCCAGTCCCTCCGTGCCGTACTCGCGGCACAGGCGCCGGAACGCGCGGTTGGTGATGCCCGCCATCGGGGCCAGGACCACCGGGGAGTCGATGGTGAGCCGCCCGATGCGCAGCGGGGGCAGCACGGGCGTGCCCGGTGAGGCGGCGCCGGAGGGCACGTCGGGCAGAGCGGAGGGCGAGGCGGTGGCGGGGGTGCTGGTCATGACAGCCGATCATTCTCCCAGACCGCCGCCGGGCGGACGACCTCCCGCGCGACGGCCGCCAACCGCTCCCCCAGCAGGTCCAGCACGGCCGACTCGATGCGGGGCCGGTGCCACACCAGGGGCACATCGCGGTAGCCCGGCGCGATGCGCACCAGCTCCCCGGACTCGATCTGGTCGTGCATCCGCCCCTCGGGGACCAGCCCCCAGCCCAGACCCAGCAGCACCGCCTCCTCGAACTCGCGGTTGGCCGGTACGAAGGTGGTGGGCGGCCGCAGGTCGGTCTCCAGCAGGCGTGCCAGGTAGGCGTACTGCAGCAGGTCCTTGCGGTCGAAGGCGATGACGGGCGCCACCGCCATCGCCTCGGCGGTGGGCCCCTCGGGCAGGTGGCGCTCCACGTACCCCGGGGTGGCCAGCGGCAGGTAGCGGATGGTGCCCAGCGGCACCGCGGTGTGGCCCTGCACCGGGGTGGGGTCGGAACTCAGTGCGGCCACGACCCGACCCTGCCGCAGCAGGTCCACCGAGTGGGCGTCGTCCTCGCGGAAGAGCTCGAAGCTCACCGGCACCTCGCGTTCCACCTGGGCCATGGCCGGCAGCAGCACGAGGGCCAGGGCGTCCGCGCCGGTCGCGAGCGGTACCGAGAGCCGGGTGCGCGGGTGGGCCTCGGAGTCCAGGTGGTGCGAGGCCGTGAGCCGGGCCACCGCCTCGTCTCGCAGCAGCGACCACTGCAGCGCCAGGGCGAGCAGCACCTCGCCGTCGGGGGTGGGCCGCACCGGCTTGGTGCGGCTCACGAGCACGGCGCCCACCGCCTTCTCCAGGGCGCGCATCCGCTGGGACACCGCCGAGGGCGTGATGCTCAGCGCCTTGGCGGCCCGCTCGAAGGTCCCCTCGCGCACCGTCGCGCGCAGCGTCGTCAGTCCCACCGGGTCGAGCACGTCCATGAAGCAGATCTTAGGGTCGCTCAGGGATCATCAAGATTCTGATGCCTGCGCCGGGCGCGGTCGTTCCTACCCTGCAGCCATGGAGAACGTGAGCATCGTCGCCTCGGGCCTCGTGGCCGGCATCGGCCTCATCGCCGCGGTCGGCGCGCAGGGCGCCTACCTACTGCGCCGCGGCCTGATGCGCGAGCACGTGACCGCACTGGTGGTCTTCTGCGCCCTCTCGGACATCGTCATCATCGGCGCCAGCGTGCTGGGCATCGGCGCCGTCATCGAGCAGTTCCCCGCGGCGCTGGGCGTGGTGCGCTGGGTCGGGGCGGCCTTCCTCGTGGCCTTCGCGCTGGCCTGCTTCCGACGGGCCGCGCGCCCCTCCCCGATGGTGGGATCCGGTGGCAGCTCGGTGGGCCTGCGCCGCGCCCTGGCCACCATGGCCGCGTTCACCTGGCTCAACCCGCACCTGTGGCTGGACACCGTGCTGCTGGGAACGCTGGCCAACGGGTACGGCGCCGACGGGCGGTGGTTCTACTACGCCGGGCTGTGCACCGCCTCGGTCGTGTGGTTCACCGCGGTGGGCTACGGCAGCGCGCGCCTGGCGCCGGTGTTCGCCCGCCCCCGCTCCTGGCAGGTGCTCGACACCGTGGTCGGCACCCTGATGCTCGTGCTGGGGACCGGCCTGGTGCTCCAGTGATCGGCCTGGTCGCCTCCGGGTTCGCCACCGGCATCGGGCTCATCGCGGCGGTGGGCGCGCAGAACGCCTACCTGCTGCGCCGCGGCCTGCGCCGGGAGCACGTGCCGGCGCTCGTGGCCCTGTGCGCCGCCTCCGACATCGTGCTCATCGGCGCCGCCGTGCTGGGCGTCGGCGTGGTGCTCACCTGGTGGCCGCCGCTGCTGGAGCTGGTCCGCTGGGGCGGCGCGGCGTTCCTCGTGATCTACGGCCTGTCCTGCCTGCGGCGCGCGTGGAAGGGCGGCGAGTCCCTCGAGGCCGGGGCATCCGGCCCGTCGGTCAGCGTGCGCCGTGCGATGCTCACCATGGCCGGGTTCACCTGGCTCAACCCGCACCTGTACCTGGACATCACCATCCTGGGCGGCCTGGCCAACGGCCACGGGCAGACCGGCCGGTGGTGGTACTACCTCGGTCTGGTCACGGCCAGCGCCACCTGGTTCAGCCTCCTCGGCTTCGGGTCCGCGCGCCTGGCCCCGGTGTTCTCCCGCCCGCGGTCCTGGCAGGTGCTGGACACCCTCATCGGCGTGACGATGCTGGTCCTGGCCGCCGGCCTGGCGCTCCGCTGAGGCGAGGCCGGGGCACAGGCCGCCCGCCCCACCTCGCCCCCAACGCCCGCGGGCCCGCCCACCCACAGTGGTGGACGAGCCCGCGGGTCGTGGTGCTGGCCTCAGCAGCCGACCAGGCGCTGGGCGAGGTACCCGGTGACCTCGGCCAGCGGCACGCGCTCCTGCGACATCGTGTCGCGCTCACGGATGGTCACCGCCTGGTCCTCCAGGGTGTCGAAGTCGACCGTGACGCAGAACGGCGTGCCGATCTCGTCCTGGCGGCGGTAGCGGCGGCCGATGGCGCCGGCGTCGTCGAAGTCGACCTCCCAGTGCTGGCGCAGCTCGGCGGCCAGCTCCTTGGCGCGCGGGGTGAGCTGCTCGTTGCGGCTCAGCGGCAGCACGGCCACCTTGACCGGCGCCAGGCGCGGGTCGAGGCGCAGCACGACGCGCTTGTCGACACCACCCTTGGCGTTGGGCGCCTCGTCCTCGGTGTAGGCGTCGATGAGGAAGGCCATGAGCGCGCGGGTGAGGCCGAACGCCGGCTCGATGACGTAGGGCGTGTAGCGCTCGCCGGTGGCCTGGTTGAAGTAGGACAGGTCCTGGCCGGAGGCCTTGGCGTGCACCGAGAGGTCGAAGTCGGTGCGGTTGGCCACACCCATGAGCTCGCCGAACTCCGAGCCGGAGAAGCCGAAGCGGTACTCCAGGTCGATGGTGCGGTCGGAGTAGTGCGAGAGCTTCTCGGTGGGGTGCTCGTAGCGGCGGATGTTCTCCGGCGTGATGCCCAGGTCGGTGAACCACTTCTCGCAGACGTCGATCCACTCGTCGAAGTACTGCGGGGCCTCGGCCGGCGGCACGAAGTACTCGAGCTCCATCTGCTCGAACTCGCGGGTGCGGAAGATGAAGTTTCCGGGCGTGATCTCGTTGCGGAAGGACTTGCCCACCTGCGCGATGCCGAACGGCGGCTTCTTGCGGCTGGTGGTCATGACGTTGGCGAACTGCGTGAAGATGCCCTGCGCGGTCTCCGGGCGGAGGAAGTGCTTGCCGCTCTCGTCCTCGGTGACGCCCAGGTAGGTCTTGAGCAGGCCGGAGAACTGCTTGGGCTCGGTCCACGCACCCTTGGTGCCGCAGTTGGCGCAGGCGATCTCCTCGAAGGAGACCGAGTCGGGGTCCACCTCCTTGCCCTTGGCGGCGGCCTTCTCGGCCACGGCCTCCTGCAGGTGGTCGGCTCGGAAGCGCTTGTGGCAGGACAGGCACTCCACGAGCGGGTCGGTGAAGGTGGCCACGTGGCCGGAGGCCTCCCACACCGCCGGGGGCAGGATCACCGCGGAGTCCAGGCCGACCACGTCGTCGCGCATCTGCACCATCGTGCGCCACCACTGGCGCTTGATGTTCTCCTTGAGCGCCACGCCGAGGGGACCGTAGTCCCAGGCCGAGCGGGTCCCTCCGTAGATCTCGCCGGTGGGGAACACGAATCCACGGCGCTTGCAGAGGGAGACGACGGTGTCGACGGTGGAGGTCTTCTTGGCCATGGGCACAGGGTACGGGTCCCCGATTTGACGATCATTCTCGCCTCCCTGAGAATGATTGTCATGCCCTCCCACACCCTCAGCCCCCGCCGGCGTGCCCTGCGCGCGGGCAGCATCGCCCTGACCGCCACCCTGACCCTCGCCGCGTGCGGGGGCACCGACGAGGGCGGCGGCTCGGCCGACGAGGGGAAGGTGCAGGTCGCCAGCGGGTTCTTCCCGCTCAGCGAGCTGGCCCGCGCCGTCGGCGGCGACCACGTGGAGGTCACCCAGGTGACCCCGGACGGCAGCGACCCCCACCACCTCGAGATGACCCCGCAGGCCACCGGCCGGCTGCAGGAGGCCGACCTGGTGCTGCACCTGCGCACGATGCAGCCGGCGCTCGACGCCGCCGTGGAGGCCGTGGCCGCCGACCGCGCGTGGGACGCCGGCGAGGCCGTCGACCTCGAGGCCGGGCCCCGCACCGGGAAGGCCGAGGAGTCTGGCCACGAGGGGCACGACCACGCGGCCGAGGCCGAGGCCGGCCACGACGGGCACGACCACGGTGGCGTGGACCCGCACTTCTGGCTCGACCCCGTCGCCTTCGGCGAGGCCGCCACCTCCCTGGGCGACGCGCTCGCCGAGCGCGACCCCGAACACGCCGAGGACTACCGCCGCAACGCCCAGGAGTACGTGCACCAGCTGGAGGAGCTCGACGACGACCTGGCCCAGCAGCTCGGTCACTGCCGCAGCACCGACCTGGTGGTGGGCCACGAGGCCTACGCGTGGTTCGGCGCCCGCTACGGCTTCCACCAGCTGGGCGTGGCCGGCCTGTCCAACGAGGCCGAGGTCTCCCCCGCCCGTCTGGCCGAGCTCACCGACACCATCAAGAAGTCCGGGGTGAGCACCATCTACGCCGAGCCGCTGGCCCCTCGCGACAACGCCCGCACCCTGGCCGACGAGACCGGCACGACGGTGGAGGTCCTCGACCCCGCCGCGGGCCTCACGGACTCCTCGGCCGCCCGCGACTACCTGGGGATCATGCGCCACAACGGCGAGGTGCTGCACACCGGTCAGGGCTGCGAGTGAGCGACGCCCTCGTCCTGCAGGAGGTCGTCTACGGCTACGACGGGCACCCTGCGGTGGGCCCGGTCTCGGCCACCGTCCCGGCCGGCCAGAGCGTGGCCATCACCGGGCCCAACGGCGCGGGCAAGTCGACCCTGGTGACCGGCCTGCTCGGCCTCACCGACCAGCTCTCCGGACGGGCCGAGCTGCTCGGCACCCCCCTGCGCCGCCTGCGCGACCGCACCCGCATCGGGTACGTGCCCCAGCACCACTCCGTGACAGGGGCCCTGCACGCCACCGTGGGCGAGGTCATCCTGGCCGGGCGCGTGGCCGCCCTGCCGTGGTGGCGCCACCCCGGCCGCTCCGACCGTGAGCTGGCCCGCCGCGCCGCCGCCGACGTGGGGCTGGAGGACCGCCTCCACCACAATCTGGCCGACCTCTCCGGCGGGCAGCGGCGTCGCGCCCTGCTGGCCCGCGCCATCGTGTCGCGCCCCGCCCTGCTGGTGCTCGACGAGCCCACCGCGGGCGTGGACCTGGCCAACCAGGAGCTGCTGGCCGTGCTCCTGCGCCGCCTGGCCGACGACGGCTTGACCATGCTCGTGATCACCCACGAGCTCGACCCCATCGCCTCGGCGCTGGACCGCGTGCTCACCCTGACCGGGGGCCGCCTCACCGACGACCGCATGCTGGAGGTGCACCGTGGCTGAGATGCTGCAGTTCGATTTCATGCAGCGGGCCCTGCTGGCCGCGCTGCTCGTGGGGGCCGTGGCCCCGATGGTGGGCATCTTCGTGGTGCAGCGGGGGCTCAGCCTCATCGGCGACGCCTTGGGCCACGTGGCCCTGGCCGGCGTGGCCGTGGGCGTGGTGATGCAGGCGCAGCCGGTCTGGACCGCGCTGGCGGTGGCGGTGCTGGCGGCGGTGGTCATCGAGGCCCTGCGTGCCCGCGGCGGCACCGCCAGCGACGTCGCCCTGGCACTGATGTTCCACACCGGCATCGCGCTGGGCGTGGTGCTCATCAGCACCTCCCCGGGCACGGCCAACCTGGAGAACTACCTGTTCGGTGCCATCACCACCACCAGCTCGGCCGACCTGCGCCTGTTCGTGGTGCTCGGCGTGGTGGTCGCGGTGGCCACCACCCTGCTGCGCCCGCGCCTGTTCGCCGTGGCCCAGGACGAGGTGTACAGCCGCTCCCAGGGGCTCCCCGTGACGGCCCTGAACATGCTGCTCTCCGCGCTGGTGGCGGTCACCATCGTCATGTCGATGCGGGTGGTGGGCCTGCTGCTCATCTCCGCGCTGATGATCGTGCCCATCGCGACCTCGCAGTTGCTCACCCGCAGCTTCGCCGCCGCGTGGTGGGTGGCCATGGTGCTGGGGGCGCTCTCCGGCGTCGGGGGCGTCGTGGTCAGCTACACCTACGACCTGCCCTCGGGCGGCACCATCGTGCTGCTGGCTGTGGCGGTGTACGCCCTGGCCGTGCTGGGCACCTGGGTGGCCCGCCGGGTCCGGGTCGGACGCCACCGCCGGGCCTCGCTCGCCGAGCACCACGCCCACGAGCACCACCCCGACTGCGAGCACCCCGCAGTCCCCCACGGCGACCACCTCGACTACCTCCACGGGGACCACCTGCACCATCCCCACGAGGGTCACTACGATGAGCGGCCGCTGGACGCCTCGGCGCCGGCACCACGTCCATGACCCCGTCCCTCTCGCAGGAGCACCGGTGACCACGAACCGTCCCCGCCGGACCCGTCAGCAGTCCGCCGTGCTCGAGGCCCTGGGCTCCCGCACGGACTTCGTGGCCGCCCAGGAGCTGCACGTGGCCATGGCCCGCGCCGGGCACAAGGTGGCGCTGGCCACGGTCTACCGTGCCCTGCAGTCCTTCGACGAGGCCGGCGAGGTGGACACCCTCGTGACCGAGGGCGGCGAGACGCTCTACCGCGCCTGCCGCACCACCGCGCACCACCACCACCTGGTCTGCCGCGAGTGCGGCGACACCGTCGAGATCGACGGGCCGGCCGTGGAGCAGTGGTCCGAGCAGATCGCGGCCCAGCACGGGTTCTCCGAGGTGAGCCACACCGTGGAGCTCTACGGGCGCTGCTCCGCCTGCTCCTGAGGCCGGTCCACCGCGCCGCCGAACCGGCGGTCGCGCCCGGCGTAGCGCTCCAGGGCCGCCCACAGGTGGCGGCGGTCGAAGTCCGGCCACAGCGTGTCCGGGAAGTCCATCTCGGCGTACGCGCTCTGCCAGAGCAGGAAGTTGCTCGTGCGCTGCTCGCCGGAGGAGCGCAGGAAGAGGTCCACGTCCGGCATCGAGGGCTCGTAGAGGTGGCGGGCGACGGTGGCCGCCGTGATGCCGCCGGGGCGCAGCCGACCGGCCTCGACCTCGCGGGCGATGGCGCGCACCCCGTCCACGATCTCTGCGCGCCCGCCGTAGTTGACGCAGAAGTACAGGGTGAGCCGGTCGTTGTGCCGGGTCATCTCCTCGGCGGCCTCGAGCTCCTTGATGACGCCGCGCCACAGCCGCGGCCGGCGGCCCACCCAGCGCATGCGCACGCCCCAGGCGTCCAGCTGGTCGCGGCGGCGGCGGATGACCTGGCGGTTGAAGCCCATGAGGAAGCGGACCTCCTCGGGCGAGCGGCGCCAGTTCTCCGTGGAGAAGGCGTACGCCGAGAGGTGCGGCACCCCGGCCTCCAGGGCGCCGGCCACCACGTCGAGCAGCGCCCCCTCCCCCGCCTCGTGGCCGGCGGTCCGCGGCAGGCCGCGCTCGTTGGCCCACCGGCCGTTGCCGTCCATGACCACGGCCACGTGCTGGGGCAGCTCGTCGGGGGCCAGCTGCGGCGGGCGGGCCCCGGAGGGGTGCGGGAAGGGCGGCTCGTGGGTCATGTCACTGTCCCGTCGTCTCGGCGGATGGTGCGGCGTGCTCGGTCGGCTGCACGGGGCCCGGCCCGGTGAGCACGAGGTCGGGGTCCAGGTGGCGCACCGACCGCACCTGCCGATCGGTGTGCCACTGCAGGTGCGCGGTGACCAGCTCCTGCACCTCGCGGCGCCGGGAGGCGGCCCCCTCGGTCCCCAGGACCTCGCGCACGGTACTCCAGTGCGACTCCCCCAGGGCGTCCAGCAGGCGGATGCTGTCGGGGTGCGGCGCCCAGGCGCCGGCCCGCCGGCAGGAGGGGCAGACCACACCCCCCGCGGCAACGTGCACCCCGCGGTGGGGGCCGGGCGCACCGCAGGCGGCGCAGTCGCGCGTGGCCATGGGCCAGCCGGCCACCGCCATGGCACGCAGCAGGTAGGCGTCCATGAGCACGTCCGCCGGCCACTGCCCGGCCGCGAGGGCCGAGAGGGCCCCGGCGAGCAGCCGGAACTGCGGCGGGTTGGGCTCTCCCTCGTCCAGCAGGCTGTCGGCGGTCTCGCACATCACCTGGGCGCACACCCACCCCGCGTAGTCGCGGGAGATCGCCTCGCCGTAGGTGGCCATGGACTCGGCCTGGGTGATGGTGTCCAGGCTGCGCCCCTCGTAGCACTGGACGTCCACCACCATCGCGGGCTCGAGGCGGGCCCCGAAGCGCGACCGGGTGCGGCGCACCCCCTTGGCCACGGCACGCACCTTGCCGCGCTGGTGCCCCAGCATCGTGACGATGCGGTCGGCCTCCCCCAGCGGGTGGGTGCGCAGCACGATGGCGGCGTCGCGGTAGAGGGGCATCCCCCGATTGTGCCGTGGCCCGGCGGTGGTGCAGGCACCGGGACCGGTCCGGGCCCGGCGGTGGGCTGGCGAGCGTCAGGCGGTGTCCCACCAGGTGGCCGCGGCGACAGCGGCCGCGACCAGTCCGCCCAGCACCACCTGGGCCACGCTGTGTCGCCCGCGCCGCACCCGCGCCCACGCGACGACGGGGACCAGCAACCCCAGCACCACACCGCAGAGGTGGGTGCCGGTGACCCACAGGGCCACCGCTCCGCCGGCCACCACACCGGTGTGGAAGGAGACCTTGTGCACCACGGTGACCAGGGCCAGCACCAGCAGGGCGGCCAGCGTCGCCGCGAGCACACGGACCAGCGCGGCCGGGGCACCGGCCAGGTGCAGCAGGGCGAGCCCGACGGCCACACTCACCACCGCCGCAGCCAGGGGGACCAGGCGCTGCTCCCGCCGCACGATGTGCGCGTCGGCCACCCGCCCGGCTCGCCGCAGCAGGCGGACCACACCCAGGGGCACGAGCACCACAGGTGGGTCGAGGGGCGGGGCACCTTCGCATGGTCGGGGATTGGCGACCTCGCGGCTGGCTCAGGTGTTCTATCCTGGTGGCATGTCTGTACGCACGCTTGCCGTGGCCCCCGGGCAGGGGTCGCTCCTCGACCAGGTGGACGACCTGGGCCTGCGCCCCCTGGGCCGGGCCGTGACGCGCCGCGTCCTCGACCACGGGGCCTGGGTCGACGTGCGGCCCGGCTGGGTGACCGGTTCCCGGACGCTGCTGGAACACCTGCTGGACGCCGTGCCGTGGCAGGCCGAGCGGCGCCGCATGTACGACCGCGTGGTGGACACCCCACGCCTGCTGCGCTTCTACGCCGAGCACGAGCCGCTCCCCCACCCGCTGCTCGTCGCGGCGCGTGAGGCCCTCGACGCCCACTACGCCGCGGAGCCGGCCGCGGAGCCGTTCGCGACCGCGGGCCTGTGCCTCTACCGCGACGAGCACGACTCCGTGGCCTGGCACGGCGACCGCATCGGCCGCGGGGCCACGCACGACACGATGGTGGCCATCGTCTCGGTGGGCGCGCCACGGCGGCTGCTCCTGCGCCCGCGCGGCGGCGGGGCCTCGCTCACCCTGCCCGTCGGCCACGGCGACCTCGTGGTCATGGGTGGCTCCTGCCAGCGCACCCGGGAGCACGCCGTGCCCAAGGAGCGGCACCCCACCGGGCCGCGCGTCAGCATCCAGCTCCGGCCGCGCGGGGTGCGCTGAGCCGGCCCCGCCCCGAGAGGACGGTGGCCGGCCCGGCGGGGCGGGTCAGAAACCCAGGCGCTGCAGCTGCTTGGGGTCGCGCTGCCAGTCCTTGGCCACCTTCACGTGCAGGTCCAGGTGCACGCGCTGGCCGAGCAGCTGCTCGATCTGCTCGCGGGCCGTGGTGCCCACCTCGCGCAGCCGCGACCCACCGCGGCCGATGATGATCGCCTTCTGGCTGGGGCGCTCCACGAAGACGTTGACGCGCACGTCCATGAGCGGCTTGTCCACCGGGCGGTCCTCGCGCGGCAGCATCTCCTCCACCACCACGGCCAGGCTGTGCGGCAGCTCGTCGCGCACACCCTCCAGGGCCGCCTCGCGCACCAGCTCGGCCACCATGACGTCGGTGGGTTCGTCGGTGAGCACGTCGTCGGGGTACAGCGGCGGGGAGAGCGGCATCCGGTCGCCGATGAGCTCGCGCACCAGGTCGAGCTGCTCCCCGTTGACCGCCGAGCAGGGCACGATCTCGTCGAAGTCGCCCATCTGGTCGATGGCGATGAGGTGCTCGGCCAACTGGTCCCGGGAGACCAGGTCGGCCTTGGTGGCAATGGCGATCACCGGTGTCCGCCGGCCGCGGCGCACCTCGTCGAGCTCGGCCGCGATGAACTTGTCACCGGGCCCGGGTTTCTGGTCGGCGGGCATGCAGAAGCCGATGACGTCCACGTCCAGCAGCGTCTCGCGCACCACGTCGTTGAGCCGCTCGCCCAGCAGGGTGCGGGGCTTGTGGAGGCCGGGGGTGTCCACCACCACCAGCTGCCGCTTCGCGTCACTGAGGATGCCGCGCACCGTGTGCCGCGTGGTCTGCGGCTTGTTGGAGGTGATGGCCACCTTCTGCCCCACCAGGGCGTTGGTCAGCGTGGACTTGCCGGCGTTCGGTCGGCCGACGAAGCACACGAAGCCCGCCCGGTAGTCCTCGGGGAAGTCGGGCGTGATCGTCATGGGTGCTCCTTGGCAGGCGGGGTGTCGGGGTCCATCATGCCCGGGCCCGCGGGCTCCGGGTCGAGCTCCGCGCCGGCGGGGTGGGCACCGGAGCCGGGGTCACCGGGCAGGTCGTCCCGGGCCTCCTCGGCGTCGCTGGCGTGGCCGACCCACTCGGCGATGACGGTGGCCACGCGGTGCCGACGGCCCGAGAGGCGCTCGGCGGTGAGGCGGATGCCGGCCACGTCGCCGGTGGAGCCCACGATCGGCACGCGGTCGGTCAGCTTGGCCAGCAGCCCGCCGACGGTCTCCACGTCCTCGGTGACCTCCTCGGAGAAGGACACCTCGAAGAGCTCGGCGAGGTCGTCCACGTCCATCGAGGCCGCGACGCGCCAGGTGCCGTCCTCGAGCTGCGTGGACTCCACGCTCTCGCGGTCGTGCTCGTCGGTGATCTCCCCGACGATCTCCTCGAGGATGTCCTCGATCGACAGGATGCCGGCGGTGCCGCCGTACTCGTCGACGACCACCACCAGGTGCGTCTGGGAGACCTGCATCTCGCGCAGCAGCGCGTCCACGCCCTTGCTGTCGGGCACGAAGGTCGCCTCGCGCATCACCTCGGCGGCGGTGACCTCCTCGCGGGCGGACGGGTCGGCGTTCACCCGCCGCACCACGTCCTTGAAGTGCACGATGCCGAGCACGTCGTCAGTGCCCCCCTCGCCCACCACGGGGATGCGACTGAAGCCCGACCGCAGCGCCAGGCTCATCACCTTGCGCAGCTGCTTGTGGCCCTCGATGACCACCATGTCCGTGCGGGGCACGAGCACGCGCCGCGCGGTGGTGTCACCGAGCTCGAAGATGGAGTGGATCATCTCCCGCTCCCCGGCCTCGATGACGGCGCTCTCGCCGGCCATGTCGACCATGTCGCGGAACTCGGCCTCGTTCTCGAAGGGGCCCTCGGCGAAGCCCTTGCCCGGGGTCACGGCGTTGCCCACCACGATCAGCGTCTTGGACAGCGGACCGAGCAGGTCGCGGGCGCGCGCCACGGCCGGGGCGGCGCGCAGGGCGATCGCCTCGGCGTTCTGACGCCCCAGCGTGCGCGGGGAGACCCCGAG
Source organism: Kytococcus schroeteri (assembly GCF_042433515.1). Classification (NCBI taxonomy): domain Bacteria; kingdom Bacillati; phylum Actinomycetota; class Actinomycetes; order Micrococcales; family Kytococcaceae; genus Kytococcus; species Kytococcus schroeteri. The sequence continues at coordinate 15,560 of NZ_JBHLVH010000004.1, forward strand.
CACCACGTAGGACACCACCGTCACCACCGCGATGGCCACGGGGAGCTCCCACCCGGTGGCCAACCAGCGGTCGATGGCCACGGTGAACAGCACCGCCACGGCGCACTCCCCCAGCACGCGCAGGAAGGTGACCACGGACATGTGGGCAGCCGTGTCGTCCAGGATGCGGGCCAACGCGTCACCGCCGCGGCGGCCCTCCTGGGCCAGGGCCTCGGCGTGGCGCTTGCTCACGCGCTGCAGGGCCGTCTCGGCCATGGTCATGAGGTGGGTGAGGGCCACCAGCACCACGGCGGCCACCACCAACCACACGGTCACGAACGGTCCCCCGCACTGCCGGGGCGCGGGGCGGCGGTGGTGCTGCGGCCGGTGAGGGCCAGGTAGGAGGCGAGCAGCTCGGCCTGGAGGGCGAACATCTCGCGCTCCTCCTCGGGCTCGGCGTGGTCGTGGCCCAGCAGGTGCAGCACGCCGTGCACGGTGAGCATGAGCAGCTCGTCGCCCACGGGGTGGCCGAGCTTCTCCGCCTGCGCGGCGGCCACCTGGGGGCACAGGACGATGTCGCCGAGCACCCCAGGCTCGGACGGGCGCTCGGGTGTCCCGGGGCGCAACTCGTCCATGGGGAAGCTCATGACGTCGGTGGGGCCGGCGAGGTCCATCCACTGCTCGTGGAGCACCTCGATGGCGGCGGGCTCCACGAACCGGATGCACAACTCGGCGGCCGGGTGCACGTGCAGGGCGTCCATGGCGTGCTGGGCCGCGGCCTGCACGTCGGCGGGGTCGCAGCGGGGGTCGTCCTCGACGAGCACCTCGATGGTCATGCGCGGTCCCCGCCGGCCGGGCGCTCGGCGCGGCCGCCCGGTCGGCCACCGCGGCCGGACTGGGTGGCGTCCCACGCCCCGTAGGCCTCCACAATGCGGGAGACCAGCCGGTGGCGCACCACGTCCACGGCTGTCAGGTGCGAGAAGTGCACGTCCTCCACCCCGGTGAGGATCTCCTCGACCACCGCCAGGCCGGAGCGGGTGCCACCGGGCAGGTCGACCTGCGTGGTGTCGCCGGTGATCACCATCGTGGAGCCGAAGCCCAGGCGGGTGAGGAACATCTTCATCTGCTCCGGAGAGGTGTTCTGCGCCTCGTCGAGGATGATGAACGCGTCGTTGAGGGTGCGCCCGCGCATGTACGCCAGCGGGGCCACCTCGATGGTGCCGCTGGCCATGAGCCGCGGGATGGAGTCGGGGTCGACCATGTCGTGCAGCGCGTCGTAGAGCGGCCGCAGGTAGGGGTCGATCTTCTCGTTGAGGGAGCCGGGCAGGAAGCCCAGTCGCTCGCCGGCCTCCACGGCGGGGCGCGTGAGGATGATGCGGCTGACCTCCTTGGCCTGCAGGGCCGCCACGGCCTTGGCCATGGCCAGGTAGGTCTTGCCGGTACCGGCCGGGCCGATGCCGAAGACCACCGTGTGCTCGTCGATCGCGTCGACGTACTGCTTCTGGCCGAGCGTCTTGGGCCGGATGGTCTTGCCGCGGTTGCTGATGATGTTCTGCGTCAGCACGTCGGCGGGCCGCTCGGCGGTGCGCGCCCGGAGCATGCCGATGGAACGCTCCACCGCGTCGGCGGTCAGGGCGTGCCCGCCCTGCACCATGACCAGCAGCTCCTCCACGAGCCGCTCGGCGAGCGAGACCTCCTGCACCGGACCGGCGAGGTGCAGCTCGTCACCGCGGGCCAGCAGGTCCACGTCGGGGAAGGCGCGTTCGATGGTGCGCAGCAACTGGTCCTGGGGCCCCCAGAGGGAGACCAGGGAGACCCCCTCGGGGAGGGTCACCACCGAACTGGTGCGCTGGGGGCCGGCCGCGGGGGTGTTCTGAGTCATCGTGGCCTCGAGTCTAGGCGGTGCCCCCGACGACCGAGCAGGTCACCGGGAGAGGTCGGCCTGCTCGGGCGCCACCGGCCGCGAGCCGGTGACCAGGCGGTGCACCAGCCACACACCCAGGAAGAGCGGCAGGCCCAGGTAGGTGGTCAGCAGGCCGAGCAGGCTCTCGGTGCCGAAGCCGTCGACGCGGATGTCGTCGAAGATGGTCCATCCCTGGCCCACGACCACCACGGCGCACATCGCCAGGGCCACCAGCGGGCCCACCGGGAAGGCCCAGGCGCGGTACGGCAGGTCGCGGGGGTCGCCGCCCTGCGCCACGTAGGCGCGGCGGAAGCGGTAGTGGCACCAGGCGATGCCCATCCAGGTGATGAAGCCGGCCAGACCCGAGGCGCTCACGAGCCAGGTGTAGGCCTGCCCCTCGCCCACGAGGCTGGTGAGGAAGCACAGGGCGCCCACGGCGGCGGTCACCAGCAGGGCGGCCACCGGCACGCCACGGCGGTTCACGCCGCCGAGGAAGGACGGGGCCTTCCCGGAACGCGCCAGGCCGTAGAGCATGCGGGTGGAGGAGTACATCCCGGCGTTGCCCGCCGAGAGGATGGCCACGAGGATCACCGCGTTCATGATGTCGCCGGCGTAGGGGATGCCGGCCTCGCCGAAGACGAGGGTGAACGGCGCGATGGAGATGTCCTCGCTCTCGCTGGCGTTGAGCAGGCGGGCGTCGTCGTAGGGCAGCAGGAAGCCGATGACCGCGATGGCGCCGATGTAGAAGAGCATGATGCGGAAGAAGACCGAGCGGATGGCCTTGGGGATGGTCTTCTCCGGCTCGTCGGCCTCACCGGCGGCCACACCGACCATCTCGGTGCCCTGGAACGAGAACCCGGCGATCATGAAGATGCTCAGCATGCCGGCCAGGCCGCCCACGAAGGGGGCCTCGCCCCGGGTCCAGTTGCTGGTGCCCGGGGAGCCGTCGCCCAGCACGCCGGCGATCATGAGCACGCCCACCACGAGGAACACCAGCACGGCGATGACCTTGATGGACGAGAAGAGGAACTCCCCCTCACCGAAGGCTCGCACGGTGACGATGTTGAGCAGCAGCAGCACCCCGAGGAAGGCCGCCGACCAGATCCACCCCGGCACGTCGGGGAACCAGTAGCCCATGACCATCTCGGCGGCCACCAGCTCCACGGCCACGGTGATGGCCCAGTTGAACCAGTAGTTCCACCCGGTGGCGAAGCCGAACGAGGGGCTCACGAAGCGTGTGCCGTAGGCCTCGAAGGAGCTGGCCAGAGGCAGGTAGGTGGCCATCTCGCCCAGGCTCTGCATGAGCAGGAAGACCATGACGCCGATGGCCGCGTAGGCCAGCAGGGCGCCCCCGGGCCCGGCCGTGCTGATGGTGGCGCCCGAGGCCACGAACAGTCCGGTGCCGATGGCGCCACCCAGCGCGATCATGTTGAGGTGGCGCGCGCTCAGCTTGCGCTGGAGCTGCTCCTCGGCCCGCCCGTCGGTGACGGCGGGTTCGGTGGGTGGGGCGACGGTGGCCATGGGGGTCCTTGCGGGGAGGGGGGTCATGGGTGGCCGGAACCTAGCACGCGCCCAGCCGATTTCCCGGGGGTTCCGGCGAGTGGGCCGGCAACGGGAAGGCCTGCGGCCCGGCGGGCGGTTCACCGCAGGCCTTCCCGTCAGCCCGGCCTCTGGGGCATGACGCAGGTCACCTCAGCCGGGCGGCCACTGCAGCTGGCGCCCCCCGATGACGTGCAGGTGCACGTGGTCGACCGACTGCTGCCCGTGCTCACCGGTGTTGGCCACCACGCGGTAGCCGTCCTCGGCGAGCCCCTCCTGCTCGGCCACCTTGGCCACGGTCTGCAGCAGGTCGGTGGCGGCGGCCGGGTCGTCCACGGCCACGGCGGCGAGATTGCGGTGGTGGTCGCGCGGCACCACCAGCACGTGGGTGGGGGCCTGCGGGTCGATGTCGCGGAAGGCCAGCGAGCGGTCGGACTCCACGACGACGTCACCGGGGACCTCCCCGACGACGATCTTGCAGAACAGGCAGTCGGTGCTCATGCGCGTCACCCTAGCCCCGGCAGCCGGCGTCGGCCTGCCGTCGGCCCTGCGTAGCATGCCGTGCATGGACCCCCGGAACGCCCTGCAGTCGGCCCTGGCCGCCGGCGACTCGCTGCGGGCTCGTCAGCTGCTCGCGGATGCGGGCCCGGACGGGCGCGAGGCCCTGTGGTCGGTCCTGGCGTCGGCCGCGAGCGGCGGCTCGACCAGCGGCCGGGAGCTCCTGCTCGAGCAGCTCTCCGCCTCCGGCGTGGTCCACAGGTTCGTCGCCTCCCGCCTGCTCGACGAGGCCTCGGTCGACGACGTGGTCCAGGAGACCCTGATCTCCGTGGCCAACTCGGTGGACTCGTTCAGGGGCGGGGCGGCCGTCACCACCTGGGTGGCCTCCATCGCCCACCGGCGGGTCGTCGACCACCTGCGTCGCCGGCGCGAGGCCGTGCAGCTGCCGGCGGACGTGGCCTCCCCGGGAGCCCGGCTCAGCTCGCAGGTCGCCACCCGCGAAGCCCTCGACGGTGCGCTCCGCGAGCTTCCCCCGCCCTACCGCGAGGTGGTCGTGCTCCGCGAGGTGCGGGGCCTCAGCTACGCCGAGATCGCCGACCACCTCGAGCGCCCCCTCGGCACGGTCAAGGCTCAGGTGGCGCGAGGTCGGGCGCTGGCCGCCCATGCCCTCCACGAGGGGCAGGTCCACCGGTGAGCCGTCACCGGGTGGGCCGCCTCCACCTCCAGGAGGTGCTGGGGGTGGGCTCCTTCGCCACGGTGCACCGTGCCCACGACCCGGTGCTGGACGACACCGTGGTGGTCAAGGTGCTGGCCGAGAACCACAGCCTCAACCCCGACGTCCGGGAGCGCTTCATCACCGAGGGGCGGCTCCAGCGACGGATCCGCAGCGAGCACGTGGTCGGCGTGCACGACCTCGGGGAGACCGACCACCAGCAGCCGTACCTCGTGCTCGAGGAGGCCGACCGGGGCAGTCTGGGCGCCCGGGTCGAGGCGCGAGGGCGAGCCGGGTGGAGCGCCTCGACCGACGACCTGCTGGTGGTGGCCCGCGACCTGGCGGCCGCCCTCGGGGCCGTCCACGCCGCGCGGGTGGTGCACCGCGACCTCAGTCCGGCCAACGTGCTGCTGCGCTCGTGGCCGGCGGACCGGCCCGGGGCGGGGGCACGGCACCGCCAGGGCCCGCCCCGCGCCACGCTGCTGGAGCCCGACGAGCGCCTGCTCCTGTCCGACCTCGGCCTGTGCAAGGACCTGGCGGTCAACTCCGGCCTCACCGTGGGCGTGGGAACCCGGGGGTTCCGCGCCCCGGAGATGGACGCCCCGGCGGGGGTGGTGGACCACCGCACGGACCTCTGGTCCCTCTCAGCCCTGGTCACGTGGGTGGCGGGCGACGCCGAGCTGCCGCAGCCCGTCGTCGCCGCCCTGCGCCGGGGGTGCGCAACCGACCCCGACGACCGTCCGGCTGACGTGCAGGAGTGGCTGCGGGAGCTCGAGACCGCCCTCGCGCCCCGCACGACGCCCTCCCCCACCCCACCCGCACCCGAGGGTGCCAGCCGCCGGGAGCTGCTGCGCGGGCTGGTCCCGGCGGGAGCCGGGGTCGTGGGGGCCGTGGCCGGCGCCGTGCTGTGGCCGCGCCTCACACAGCCCGGGGACACCCACGGGGCCGCGCGCGTGGAGGTCTCCGGCCCCGCGGAGGTGGCGGTCGGTGAGCGGGCCGCGTTCGTCCTCGACCACTCCGACGTCACCTCGTGGGTGTGGGAGCTGCCCGACGGCCGCTTCGTCAGCGGCCGTCGCAGGGTGGTGCTCACCCCCCGGGGTGCCGGACGCGCGCGGGTGGTGGTGAGGGCCACCACCACCGACGGAGCACCGCTCGTGACCACGCACCACCTGCGCGTGACCCCCTGAGCCCCTCCCCCCCGGGGTGGCAGTGGCGCGACGGGGGTCCCACCCCGGGCGGAGATCCGGGCAGCGTGCAACCTTTCCCCGTGAGCACACGACCAACGGGCACACACCCCCTCGGGGGACCCACCACGAAGGAGACCCGCCATGCGTTCCGCAGCTACCCGTTCACTCACCGCCCTGGCCCTCGTCGGGGCCCTGGGCCTGGGCGCCTGCAGCCCCGATGCCACCTTCACCAGCGGCGAGGAGGAGCGCACCACCGCTGCCGCCGCGGAGCCCGACGAGACCACCGACACCGGGGAGGAGGACTCCGAGGGGACCGAGCCGCCCGAGACCAGCTCGACCACCGGCGAGGAGTCCTCGGACGCCGGGGACGCACAGTCCCCCGACGCCTCGGAGGAGGGAGGACCCACGGCGAACACCAGCCACGCACCGGGGCTCACCGCCGAGGAGATCGGCGAGCCCCTCGTCACGCGTGCCCGTCCGCTCGAGCAGGAGGGCAGCGAGCTGCTGGTCTCCCTCCACTCGCTGGAGCGGCAGGGCAAGACCGTGACGGCCACCTACGGCTTCCAGCTCAAGAGCGACGCGGAGCACGGCGCCGAGGCCGAGAGCCTCTACAACTTGGCCGGCACCTGGTACCCCTACCTGGTGGACACCAAGAACCTGCGCAAGCACCGCGTGCTCCAGGACGAACACAACAACCAGCAGGCGATGCCGAGCGTCAACGACATCGACGTGAGCACCGACGGCATCACCTACGTGAGCGTCGTCTTCGCCGCACCGCCCGAGGACGTCGAGACCATGACGGTGCACCTGATGGGTGGTGTGGCGGACGCGACGGAGGTGGAGCTCCGATGACCTCCCGCCTCCTGACCGGCCTGGCCCTCACCACGGCGGCAGCCCTCCCTGTGGCGCTCGCTCCCGCCCTCGCCGCACCCCACGTCGCACAGGCGCCGACGGAGTGGTCCGACGCACAGCTCAGGAAGAGCATCATCCAGCTGGAGCCGGCCGTCACCCAGCTCGAGGACTCTGTCGAGCCGCTGGACGACCACACCACCGACGGGGCCGAGGAGGTCATCTCCCTGGACACCGACGTGCTCTTCGCCTACGGCAAGGCGAACCTGCCGGCGACCTTCGCCGACCGGGCCGCGGAGCTGGTGACCGACGTGCCGAAGGGCGCCACGGTCGAGGTGGGCGGCCACACCGACTCGATCGGCGCGGACGACTTCAACCAGAAGCTGTCCGAGCGCCGTGCCGATGCCGTGGCCAAGGCCCTCAAGGCGGCCCGACCCGACCTCTCACTCGAGGTGGAGGGGTACGGTGAGAAGCAGCCCGTGGCCCCCAACGAGTCCGCCGGCAAGGACGACCCGGAGGGCCGGGCCAAGAACCGCCGCGTGGAGATCCGCTACGGCCACTGAGTCAGTCCCACCGCAGCGCACCGCACAGCAGCGCCAGGGCCACCGGCCCGGCGCTGCTCGTGCGCAGCACGTGGGGGCCGAGCACCACCGGCACTCCCCCGGCGTCGGTGAGGGCCTCGAGCTCCTGCGGGCTGATCCCGCCCTCGGGACCGATGACCACGCGCACCAGCGAGGGCGTCTCGCGGCCCTCGAGCAGGCCGCCCAGGGTCGGCAGCAGCCCGTCGGTGGCCACCTCGTGCAGCACGAGGGTGAGCTCGCTGGCCCCGCCACCGACCCGCACCCGCTCGACGAGCCCGGCGGTGTCCACCATCGGCTCCACCGGGGCCTCCCACAGGCGGCGGGACTGCTTGGTGGCCGCACGCACCACCTGCTGCCACTTCACCCGGCCCTTCTCGGCCTTGGGGCCCGCCCACCGGCTGATGCTGCGGTCGGCCTGCCAGGGCACCACGGCGTCCACGCCGATCTCCACGCTGGTCTCCAGCGACTGCTCGGCCCGGCCGGCCTTGGCCAGCGCCTGCACGAGCTCCAACCGGGGGCGGCCGGTCGGCTCGGTGAGCTCCTCCAGGACCTCCAGCTCCAGGGTGGACTTCGTGGTGCCGGTGACGCGCCCGCGCACCCCGGCACCGGCGCCGTCGGCCAGGAGCACCTCCTCGCCCACGGCGATGCGCTGCACCGTGGCGGCGTGGCGCCCCTCGTCCCCGGAGAGCGTGAGGGACTCCCCCACCCCGGCCAAGGGGCCGTCGGCGAGGAAGAGCGGCAGCGTCATCAGCGGCCCGAGAACGCGTCGCGCAGGCGCCCGAAGAAGCCGCCCTGCTCGGACACCGACGTGATCGTGCCGGTCGCCTGCTCCTCGCCGCGCAGCCGGGCCAGCTCGTGGAGCAGCTCCTTCTGCCGGGAGTCCAGGCGCGTGGGCGTCACCACCTGGGCGTGCACGTGCACGTCGCCGCGCCCCTCCCGACGCAGGTGGCCCACGCCCAGCCCGCGCAGCGTGAACACGGCCCCGTGCTGGGTGCCGGCGGGGACCTCCACCTGCTCGGTGCCGTCGAAGGTCTCCACCGGGGTGCGCGTGCCCAGGGCCGCGGCCGTCATCGGCAGCTCCACCGAGCAGTGCAGGTCGTCACCCTCGCGGGTCCAGGTCGCGTCGGGCTCCACGTTCACCTCGACGTAGAGGCTCCCCGCCGGCCCGCCGCCGGGGCCCACCTCGCCCTGGCCGGCCAGCTGGATGCGGGTGCCGGTGTCCACGCCCGCAGGCACCTTGACCTTGAGCGTGCGGCGCTCGCGCACGCGGCCGTCGCCGTGGCAGTCGGTGCACGGCTCCACGATGACCTCACCGGTGGCCTGGCAGGTGCCGCACGGCCGGGTGGTCATCACCTGGCCGAGGAAGGAGCGCTGCACCTGCTGCACGTGGCCCTGACCGTGGCACAGGTCGCAGGTGCGTGTGCCGGTGCCGGGGGCGCAGCCGTCACCGCCGCAGACCGAGCACAGCACGGCGGTCTCCACTGTGAGGTCCTCGGTGTCGCCGAAGACCGCCGTGCGCAGCGGGACGTCCAGGCGCACCAGGGCGTCCTGCCCCGGCTGCTGGCGCGAGCGCGGTCCGGCCGCCCCGGCCTGGCCACCGAAGAAGGCGTCCATGATGTCGCTGAAGGTGAACGCTCCCCCGGCACCGCCGAACCCGGCCGTCGGGTCGCCGTAGGGGTCCTGGCCACGGTCGTAGGCGGCCTTCTTGGCGGCGTCGCCGAGCACGTCGTAGGCCTGGGCGACGGCCTTGAACTCGTCCTCGCGGCCGGGGGCCACGTCGGGGTGCAGCTGGCGCGCCTTGCGGCGGTAGGCCTTCTTGATCTCCTCCGCGCTGGCGTCGCGGGAAACTCCGAGGGTCTCGTAGTAGTCGTTCATGCGCTCTCCGCGCCGGGGTGTCCGGCGGCTGATGGTTCGGGGGCGGTGGTCTGGGACGTGCCGGTGCTCACCGGTGCTCGAGCACCTCGGACAGGTACGCGGCCACGGCGCGGACCGCCCCCATCGTGCCGGGGTAGTCCATGCGGGTGGGACCCAGGACGCCGAGGGAACCGACGCCCTCCTGCCCGTAGGTGCTGGCCACCACGGAGGTGGTCTGCAGGCCGCTGTGGTCGTGCTCGGTCCCGATGGAGACGGCCACGGCGGGGGTACGGCCGGTCGGCGCCTCGGTCGGGTCCGCGGACTGCAACAACCGCAACAGCACCACGTGTTCCTCCAAGGCGGAGATCACCGTCTCCAGCGACCCGCCGAAGTCCGTGGTGTTGCGCACCAGGCTCGAGGTGCCGGCCAGGGCCAGGCGCTCCTCGCGCTCCTCGGCCAGCGTTCCGGCGACCACCTGGCACAGCTCGGCGAGCGCCGGGTCGGCGGGCGACTCCTCAGTGGCGGCGGCCAGGGCGGCCCGGGCGTCCTCGAAGGTGCGGCCCGCCGCCGCGCCGTTGACCCGGTCGCGCAGGCGGCGCAGCTCCTCCGGGCCGGTGCCCTCGGGCAGGTCCACCAGGCGCTGCTCCACCCGGCCGCTGTCGGTGATGATCACCACCATGGTGCGCGGCCCCATCGGCACCAGCTCCACGTGCTGCAGTGCGGAACGGGTCAGGGAGGGGTACTGCACCACGGCCACCTGGCGGGTCAGGGCGGCCAGCAGCCGGACGGTGCGCTCCACGACGTCGTCGAGGTCCATGGGGTCGGCCAGGAAGTCGCGGATGGCGCGGCGCTCGGCCGGCGTGAGGCGGGGCACCTTGCTGATGGTGTCCACGAAGCGGCGGTACCCGGCGTCGGTGGGCACGCGCCCGGCGGAGGTGTGGGGTGCCTGGATGAGCCCCTCGGCCTCGAGGATGGCCATGTCGTTGCGGATGGTGGCCGCCGAGACCCCGATGCCGTGCCGCTCCAGCACGCTGCGCGAGCCCACGGGCTCGGAGGTGCGCACGTGGTCCTCCACGATGGCGCGCAGCACCTGCAGGCGGCGTTCCGAGGACATCGACTCCTCCTGACGGGTCTCGGCATCGGTCCGGTGACGGCGTGCGCGGACCTCCGGCCCGGGGCCGCTGGCACTCCGGCACACCAAGTGCCAGTCTACGCCGCCCGGGCAGACCGGCGCCGTACCCTCTGCCCCCATGGACAGGTACGGATCGGACGTGTTGGCCGGCGACTGGAAGCGTCCCCCGCGCGGGCGCAGCCGCGAGGTCGAGGCGGTGCCCGGCACGGTCGTGGAGGACGTGACCACCGGGTGGGTGGGCGCCGTGGTCTCGGTGGAGAAGGCGGGCGGCGAGCACGTGGTGCACCCGGAGGACGGGCGCGGCCGCACCAAGGCCTTCCCCCTGGGCCCGGGCTTCTGGATCGACGGGCAGCCGGTCACCCTGGTGGCCCCGAGGGCGGCTGCGCGCGCGACCGCGCCCGCGCGGACCCGCAGCGGAAGCCGCGCCGTCGCCGATGCCCCGGCACGGGTGGCGGTCGGATCGCGCATCTTCGTGGAGGGACGGCACGACGCCGAGCTCGTGGAGAAGGTGTGGGGTGACGACCTGCGCGTGGAGGGCGTGGTGGTGGAGATGCTCGACGGCGTGGACGACCTGCGTGCCGTCATCGAGGAGTTCCGACCCACCGCCGACCGCCGGATGGGGGTGCTGGTGGACCACCTCGTGCCCGGCACCAAGGAGTGGCGCGTGGTGGAGGAGGCACGGGCCACCCCGCGCTACGCCCGCCACGTGAAGATCGTGGGCCACCCGTACGTGGACGTGTGGCAGTCCGTGCGCCCCCAGCAGCTCGGGTGGACGCAGTGGCCCGTGATCCCCAAGGGCACCTCGTGGAAGCACGGCATCCTCGCCGAGCTGGGGTGGCCGCACGCCACACAGGCCGACGTGGCGCGCGGGTGGAAGCGCATCCTGGCCACCGTGGACGACTACACCGACCTCGAGCCCGAGCTGCTGGGGCGGGTGGAGGAGCTCATCGACTTCGTCACCGTGGGCGAGGTGCCGCTGGGCTGATCCCCCGCCCGGGGAAGGTCACGGTGGTCCACAGATCCGCCTGCGGGAGGGGCGCCGCCCGCGGCCGGATATGGTCATGCTGGGGGCATGACCACACCACCCCCTCCCCCGAACGGGAGCACCGGCCCGTCGTACTCCTCGGCAGACTCCTCGGCCCTGTCCGGTGGCAGCACCCCGGACGACACCTTCGCCGGCGGCGGACCCCGGCAGGGCGGCCCCGGTCAGCCCGGCGCGAGCGGCCCCGGCTGGAACGGGACGCATGCCGCCGCCGGCCAGAAGTCCGACTCCGACCGCCTCGTGGCCATGTTCTGCCACCTGTCCGGCATCATCTCGTGGGTGCTGTCCGGTGGCCTCCTGCCCTTCGTCGGGCCGCTCATCGTGTGGCTGGTGTACAAGGACCGCGACCCCTTCGTGCGCCGCGCCGCCGCCGGGTCGTTCAACTTCCACGTCGTGGCCACCATCGTCTTCGTCACGCTCGGGTTCGGCCTCTTCGTGGTGGCGCCTCTCACCTTCGGCCTGGCCCTGTTCCTCCTGGTCCCGCTCGCTCTCCTCGCCACCGGCATCTATCTCTGGTGGACCATCAGCGCCACACTCAAGGCCAACCACGGGGAGCCGTACCGCTACCCCGTCGAGATCAAGATCCTGGACTGACGCACCGGTTCCCCACGCCGCGGGGCGGTCGACCACCCGGTCGGCCGCCCCGCGGCGTTCCCATATGGGGGCCCGAGGCGCCCGATCACTCCTCAGAGGCCGAGCAGCCCCCAGGTCACGCGGTCGGCGAGCAACCGGCCCCGACGGGTGAGGACCAACCGCCGGTCGCGCACTGCGGGCACGCCCTCGAGCAGCCCCGCGGCCACGAGACCGGCCACCGCCTGCCGCCCGGCGTCGGGCACGTCCTCCACGGGCAGCCCCTCCCGGCGGCGGATGCCGAGCATCACCCGCTCCTCGGTCACCTGCTCGGGTGTGAGCACCTCCCGCGCCTCAGCCGGGGAACCGGACGCCAGGCGCTGGGCCCAGGCGCGCGGGTGCTTGACGTTCCAGAACCGGGTACCGCCCACGTGGCTGTGCGCCCCGGGCCCCACGCCCCACCAGTGCCCGCCGTCCCAGTAGTGCTCGTTGTGGCGGCACCGCCCGCGCTCGGTGCGCGCCCAGTTGGAGAGCTCGTACCAGGCGTACCCGGCACCGGTGAGCAGGTCGTCGGCCAGCTCGTACTTGTCGGCCTGGTCGTCCTCGCTGGGCCGGGGCAGCTCCCCGCGCGCCACCCGGCGGTGCAGGGCGGTCCCCTCCTCGATGGTGAGGGCGTAGGCCGAGACGTGGTCGGGCCGCAGCGCCAGGGCCGCCTCCACGCTGGTGCGCCAGTCGGCCAGTGACTCGCCCGGCGTGCCGTGGATGAGGTCCACCGACACCGCCAGGTCGGCGGACTGCGCGGCGGCCACCGCGCGCTCCACGTTGCGCGGGTCGTGGGTGCGGTCGAGCGTGGCGAGCACGTGCGGCACGGCGGACTGCATGCCCACCGACAGCCGCGTGTACCCGGCACGGGCCAGGGCGGTGGTGAACGCCTCGTCCACCTGGTCGGGATTGGCCTCGGTGGTCACCTCCCAGTCCGGCGCCGCCTCGAAGCGCTGCCGCACCACCCCCAGCGCGCGGCCGAGGTCATCGGCTCCCAGCAGCGAGGGGGTGCCGCCGCCCACGAACACGGTGTCCACCACCGGCGGCGCGCCCCCGTCGGCGGTGAGCACGTCGACGGCCAGGTCGAGCTCGGCGGCCACACCGTCCACCCACGTGGCCAGCGAGGCACCCGTCGCATCGCCCAGCTCGGTGAGCGTGTAGGTGTTGAAGTCGCAGTACCCGCAGCGCACCGAGCAGTACGGCACGTGCAGGTAGAGCGAGAAGGTGCCGCCCCGCATCGCGGAGAGGGAGGCGGCGGGCAGGCGGCCGTCGTGCGGCGCGGGGTCACCGTCGGGGAGCTGTGGCACGCGGTGATTCTCCCAGCCGAAAAGCGGTGGCTCCCCCGGTGGCCGCCGCGTAGCGTCCCCGCATGACCTCCACCCCGCAGCGGCGCCCGGCCACCGCGGCCGAGGTCGGCGGCAGGGTGGTCGCCTCGGCCACCTGCCAGCGGTCCGCCTCGTGGTGGTGGGGACAGGTGCTGCCGACAGCCGGAATCGCCGGGGTCAAGGTGGCACCGGAGCACCGCGGCCAGGGGCTCGCGGCCCGTCTGGTGCGCACCCTCACCGACGAGGCTCGCGGCTGGGGCGCCGTGGTCTCCACCCTGAAGCCACCGCCCCGGGTGCCTACCGCTCGCTGGGCCACGAGGTGGTGACCACCTACGACGACGAGACCGAGGTGCCGCTGGCGGCCCTCGCTGGCATCGCGCCGAGGCACGCGACGCTGCGGCGCGCCCCCCGCCGACCTGCCCGTCGTCGTCGACACCTACGAGGCCTGGGCCCTCGAGCACAACGGTCCCCTCACCCGCCGCGGCCCCCTCTTCCCCGGCGGCGAGGCGGCGTTCACCGGGGGCCAGTAAACGCTCGCCCAGCGCGATGGGCAGGCCACCGTGGAGCAGCTCGAGGGCAGGGAGCCGACGGTGCGCTTCACGTCCCATGGTTTCGCGGCGGTGTGGAGCGGCAGCCAGACCCTGGGTGCGGCCCGCCAGGCCGGGCTCGCCGACGGTGAGGACGACTTCTGGCAGCTCTTCGGCGGCAGCCAGGTGCACGTGCGCGACTCCTTCTGAGGCGCACACTCCCCCCCCGCCCGGTCAGGACCTCAGACCCGACGGCCCACCACGTCACGCACGGTGCGGTCCACCCCCAGGCCCTTGCGCTCGAAGCGCGTGAGCGGCCGCTCGTCGAACCGCGGCGCGAACCCACCCCGGTCCGCCCCCGCCGGGTCCTCCGGCGAGGGACGCTCCCCGGCGTACGGGTTCTCCAGGCCCTCGCAGGCCTCCACCACGTCACGCATCCACCACGCGTAGTCCGCCCAGTCGGTGGCCAGGCGCCACACACCGCCCGGCTGCAGGGTGCGCACCACGTCGTCGGCCAGGGCCGGGCTCACCAGGCGGCGCTTGTGGTGCTTGGCCTTGGGCCAGGGGTCGGGGAAGAAGGTCCACACCTCGGCCAGCGAGCCGGGCTGGAACATCGTGGCGAACGCGCGCGCGGCGTCGACCTCCATGACCCGCACGTTCTCGAGCCCGGCGTGCGCCAGCTGGCTGACGATCTGCGCGGCCCCGGGGTGCCACACCTCGATGGCGACGTGGTCCGTCTCCGGGTGCGCGGCCGCGTGGGCGGCCACGGCGTCGCCGGACCCGGCACCGATCTCCACCACCAGCGGCGCACGGCGACCGAAGACGGCCTCGGCGTCGAAGCGGAAGGCCGGGTCCACCGAGAGCGGCTCGGTGGTGCGCGGCGGCTCCACCACGAGGCGGTCGGCGTGCTTCTCCCACGCCTGCGCGTGGCGCGGGTCCGGGCGCTCGCCGCGGACCACGTAGGAGCGGGTGACGCGCTTGAGCCGACCGTCGGGCAGGCGCTCGGCGTCGCTGCGGGAGACCCCGGCGTGCTCCAGCGCCGCCCCGGCCGCGGCCGCCGCCCCCTTGCGGGGCGCCCCCTCGGGCCGAAGACCACCGCCGACGGCGTCGCGGTCGGTGCTCACTTGGAGTCCTTGCCCTTCTCGCCGTCCTGGCTGAGCGCCGCGATGAAGGCCTCCTGCGGCACCTCCACCGTGCCCACCATCTTCATGCGCTTCTTGCCCTCCTTCTGCTTCTCCAGCAGCTTGCGCTTGCGGCTGATGTCACCGCCGTAGCACTTGGAGAGCACGTCCTTGCGGATGGCACGGATGGTCTCGCGGGCGATGATGCGCGAACCCACGGCGGCCTGGATGGGCACCTCGAACTGCTGGCGGGGGATGAGCTCCTTGAGCTTGCCGGCCATCTCCACGCCATAGGCGTAGGCCTTGTCCTTGTGCACGATGGAGCTGAAGGCGTCCACCTGGTCACCCTGCAGCAGGATGTCCACCTTCACCAGGTCGGCCTCCTGCGAGCCCGCCTCGGAGTACTCGAAGGACGCGTAGCCCTTGGTGCGGGACTTCAGGTTGTCGAAGAAGTCGAAGACGATCTCGGCCAGCGGCAGCGTGTAGCGCATCTCCACGCGGTCCTCGGAGAGGTAGTCCATGCCACCGAGGGTGCCGCGCCGGTTCTGGCACAGCTCCATGACCGAGCCGATGAACTCGCTCGGCGTGAGGATGGTGGCCTTGACCACGGGCTCGGTGATGCTGGCCACCTTGCCGGCGGGGAACTCGCTCGGGTTGGTCACCACCACCTCGGTGCCGTCCTCCATGCGCACCGTGTAGATCACGTTGGGCATGGTGCTGATGAGGTCGAGGTTGAACTCGCGCGACAGGCGCTCGCGCACGATCTCCAGGTGGAGCATCCCCAGGAAGCCCACGCGGAAGCCGAAACCGAGGGCCGCGGAGGTCTCGGGCTCGTACACCAGCGCGGCGTCGTTGAGCTTCAGCTTGTCCAGCGCGTCACGCAGCACGGGGTAGTCCGAGCCGTCGATCGGGTACAGGCCCGAGTACACCATCGGGTTGGGGTCCTTGTACCCGCCGATGGCCTCGCCCGCCGGCTGCGCCGAGGAGGTGACCGTGTCACCCACCTTGGACTGGCGCACGTCCTTCACGCCCGTGATGAGGTACCCGGTCTCGCCGACACCCAGGCCCTTGGTGGGCAGCGGCTCGGGCGAGATGATGCCGATCTCCAGCAGCTCGTGCGTGGCCCCGGTGGACATCATCTGGATCTTCTCGCGAGGGGTGAGCTGACCGTCCACCACGCGGACGTAGGTCACCACGCCGCGGTAGGTGTCGTAGACGGAGTCGAAGATCATCGCGCGGGCCGGGGCGTCCGCGTCGCCCACCGGGGCCGGGATCCGGTCCACGATGTGGTCGAGCAGCTCGGTGACGCCCTCACCGGTCTTGCCCGAGACCTTGAGCACGTCCTCGGGCTCGCAGCCGATGAGGCCGGCGATCTCCTCGGCGTACTTCTCCGGCTGTGCGGCCGGCAGGTCGATCTTGTTGAGCACCGGGATGATGGTGAGCTCGTTCTCCATCGCCAGGTACAGGTTGGCCAGGGTCTGCGCCTCGATGCCCTGGGCGGCGTCCACGAGCAGGATCGCGCCCTCGCAGGCGGCCAGGGAGCGCGACACCTCGTAGGTGAAGTCCACGTGACCCGGGGTGTCGATCATGTTCAGGACGAAGGTCTCCTGGTCCTTGCCCTCCCCCAGCGCCCAGGGCATGCGCACGGCCTGGGACTTGATGGTGATGCCGCGTTCGCGCTCGATGTCCATGCGGTCCAGGTACTGCGCGCGCATGTCGCGGGCCTGCACCACCTCGGTGATCTGCAGCATGCGGTCGGCCAGTGTCGACTTGCCGTGGTCGATGTGGGCGATGATGCAGAAGTTGCGGATCTGCGACGGCGGGGTGGCGGCCGGCTGCAGAGCGGTGTGCGCGACGGGGGACACGGAGCGGGGCACCTCGTGGGTCGATGGGGTGTACGGGCGTCGGGTCAGTCTTTCACGTCACGGTCGGCCCCCGTGCCCGCCGGCCCGCGGCGCAGCCCGGGGCCGGGGCCGGGGCCGGGGCCGGGGACGGATGAGGGGCCGCCCTGCGGTCTCCCGCACGGACGGCCCCTCACCGGGTCGGAGGCCTCAGCTCACTTGCCGAAGGCGTCCTTGACGTTCTCGCCGGCCTGCTTGAGGTTGGCGCCGGCCTGGTCGCTCTGACCCTCGGCCTGGAGACGCGGGTTGTCCGTCGCGTCGCCCATGGCCTCCTTGGCCTTGCCCTTCGCCTCGTCGGCGGCGTTGCCCAGCTTGTCAGCGATACCCATGGCGGGCCTCCTTCCTGCCCCGGCTCTCGGGGCGTCGTTCCACCCCACCCTCTCCCCTGACCGCCCCTGGCGCAAGAGCAGCCGCCCTCGACGCACACCTCGAAGGCCGTTAACGTCGTGGGTATGGCATGGCAGCAGATCGCGAACCGAGTTGGACGCATCGTCACCCGGCGGCTGGTGAGCCGTGGGGTACGGGCCGGGATGAACCGTGCGGAGCGGGGCGGACAGCAGCCCCGTCAGCAGCGCCCTCGGTCCTGAACAGACCCGGGCCGCACGCCTCGGCCGGCGCGCTGGCCGCAGCGCTCCGTGTGCTGCACCGTCAGGGTGCGGTGACCCTCACCGGGTGCCCGTGCGAGCCGGCCCGTGGTGCTGGACGCCCACGGGGTGCGTTTGCGCGGTGTCGATCCGGTGCCCGGGGGACCTCCTCCCGCCCCGACGGACCACCATCCCGGTGAAGAACCAGCCCGGTGGCCGCTGCGCCGTGATGCCCCTCACCCAGGAGGGTGTCCACCGACTGGCCGCGCACCCTCCGACCGTTCCCCTCGTGGTCGGCCCCAAGCGGTACCTGGGCGTCCACGTCCGCCACCTGCTGCTTCCCCGGCATCGAGGGGATGACTGAGGACGAGGTGGTGCACCTCTTCACCGAGGCGCACCGCCCCTTCGCATCTCACCCTGCCGGGTGAGCCGCACGATCCGCCGCCCGTGGTCGGTGGGAACCTGACTCCCCACCCGGCAACGCAGAAGGCCCACACCACACGGTGTGGGCCTTCTCGATGTGGAGCTAAGGGGATTCGAACCCCTGACCTCTTCCATGCCATGGAAGCGCGCTACCAACTGCGCCATAGCCCCGTATCTGGGAGCCGCTCTCTCGGAGCGACCGGTGAATATTACACACATCTTCCCCTCGAATGCCAAATCGGCTTCGTGGTGCGGAATCCTCGGCCCTCAGACGCCCTCGACACCCACGTTCCAGGCGTCGAGGACCCATCCGGAGCCCCCGATGGTGACCTGAGCCCACCGCGTGTTGCCCAGCGGCCCCAGGGAGGACTGCGTCAGACCGAGCCGGCTGGCCACCAGGGCGCGCGTGGAGAGCCCGTGCCCCACCACGAGGAGGGTTCCCCCCTCATCGATCCCCCGGAGGTGCTCCTCGACGGCCTCACCGACACGGACGACGCACTCGGCCAGGGTCTCCCCCGTCCCTCCACGTCGCGGGTCCTCCCCGGACCGCAGGGCGGCCAGGGTGTCCGCCCACCGCGGGTCCCCGGCCAGCTCGCTGCGGAGCCTGCCCTGCCACTGGCCCATGTGCACCTCGCGCAGTCGCGCGTCGGTGAGGACCCCCACCCCCAGCAGGTCCCCCACCTCCCGGGCGGTCGCCGAGGCCCGGGCCAGGTCCGAGCTCACCACCGCGTCCGGGCGCAGACCGGCCAGCAGGGGCGCAGCGCGCCGCGCCTGCTCGCGTCCGGTCCGGTCCAGGGGCGTGTCCGCCTGCCCCTGGTAGCGGCCGGCCGCGTTGTCCGCGGTCCGGCCGTGGCGCTGCAGCAGCAGCGTCCGGGTCACTGACCGTCCTGCGGCAGCCACCACGGGCGCTGGGCCTCGGACTGGGCGGCGGTCTCCCCGCGGCCCTCCGGGTGCTCGGGCAGCTGCAGGTCCACCGCGGGGCAGTCCTTCCACAGGCGCTGCAGGTCGTAGAACTCGCGGTCCTCGGTGTGCTGCACGTGCAGCACCACGTCGCCGAAGTCCACGAGGACCCAGCGGTTCTCGCGCTCCCCCTCGCGCCGGCGCGGCTTGACGCCCGCCGCGATGCAGGCGTCGGTCACGGCATCGACCACGGCGTGCACCTGGCGCTCGGTGGGCGCGGACGCGATGAGGAAGATGTCCGTCAGGGCGAGGTGCTCGCTGACGTCCAGCGCCACGATCTCCTCGGCGAACTTGTCGTCGGCGGCGCGGGCGGCGGTGCGGGCCAGCTCGATGGCCTCGGGGGTGGCGGTCACGCGGTGTCCTCCTGGACGGGGTCTGCGGAGTCGGTCGCCGGCGTCACCCGTGCGGGGGCCGGAGTGCTGTCGTGCTCGGGGGTGGCCGACGGCAGGATGGCGTCGAAGTCCTCGCCCTCCCCCGCCGTGGCCTCGGGCGTGTAGAGGCCGTGCTTGTTGATGTACTGCACCACGCCGTCCGGCACCAGGTACCAGACCGGCAGCCCGGACTCGACGCGGTGGCGGCAGTCGGTGGAGCTGATGGCCATGGCCGGGATCTCGGTGAGCGTCACCTTGTCCTGCGGCAGGCCGGTGGCGCTCAGCTCGTGGCCCGGCCGGCTCACGCCGATGAAGTGCGCGAGCTCCCAGAGCTCCTCGACGCCCTTCCAAGACAGGATCTGCCCGAGGGCGTCGGCACCGGTGATGAAGAAGAGCTCGGCCTCGGGGTGCATCCGCTTGAGGTCAACGAGCGTGTCCCGCGTGTACGTGGGGCCCGGCCGGTCGATGTCGACCCGGCTCACCGAGAAGCGGGGGTTGGACGCGGTGGCGACCACCGTCATCAGGTAGCGGTCCTCGGCCGGGGAGACGCGCTTGCCCTCCTTCTGCCACGGGCGACCCGTGGGGACGAAGAGCACCTGGTCGAGACCGAAGGTGGCGGCCACCTCGCTGGCCGCCACCAGGTGTCCGTGGTGGATGGGGTCGAAGGTCCCACCCATCACACCGAGACGCATCGTCAGCGACGACCCGCCCGGCTCCGTCGACGCCCGTGACGGATGTGGTCGGCGGCGAACTCCTCGTCGCGCGGGTCCATGGGCACGGCGTGGCGGAACTGCCACAGGATGAACAGCAGCGCCATGAGGACGGCCAGCGCGATGACGCCGAACCAGATGGGGGCGAAGGGGAGCTCCATGCCGTGGTGGGCGGACTCCCCGCCCTCGGTGATGACCGCGAGAACGTTGTGCATGAGGGGCATCCTACCGGCCGGCACCCGTCAGTCGTCGGCGGTCCAGATGCCCGCGCGGCGCTCGGCCTCCATCTCCCGGCGCACCTCGCTCTCGGCGTCCTTGCGGGCGTGGAAGGCCTCGCGCTTCTCCGCGCGGGTAGGGCGCGAACGCTCCTCCAGGCGCAGGTCCGAACCGCGCGACCCCAGGTGCTCCGCCCCGGCGGTGATGGTGGGCTCCCAGTCGAACACGATGCCGTCCCCGGCCCCGATGACGACCGTGTCACCGGCCACGGCCCCGGCGGCCACCAGCTGGTCCTCGACCCCGGCGCGCTGCAGGCGGTCGGCCAGGTAGCCGACGGCCTCGTCGTTGGCGAAGTCGGTCTGCTTGGTCCAGCGCTCCACGCGCTCCCCGACCACCCGGAAGAAGTGGCCGTCGTGGGTGTTCTCGCGGGTGATGGTGAATCCGCTGTCGTCGCGCGCCTTCGGGCGCACCACCACACGCTCGGGCTCGGCCGGCGGCAGGCTGGCCCGGTGGGCAGCCACGTGACGGGCCAGGGAGAACTTCAGCGGCTCCAGGCCCATGTGAGCCACCGCGGAGACGACGTGCACCTCGACACCGCGCTCACGCAGCATCGGCTCCACCATCTCGGCCAGCTCGCGCGCCTCGGGCACGTCGGCCTTGTTGAGCACCACCACCCGGGTGCGCTCGGCCAACGGCCGGCCGCCCAGCGCCTCGTCGGGCACGTACTGGCGCAGCTCGGCCTCGATGACGTCGAGGTCGGTGAGCGGGTCACGGCCCGGCTCGAGGGTGGCGCAGTCCACCACGTGCACCAGGACGCCGCAGCGCTCCACGTGGCGCAGGAACTCCAGGCCCAGCCCCTTGCCCTGCGCGGCACCCGGGATGAGCCCCGGGACGTCGGCCACGGTGAAGCGGGCGTCGCCGGCGGTGACGACGCCGAGGTTGGGCACCAGGGTGGTGAAGGGGTAGTCGGCGATCTTCGGGCGCGCCGAGCTGAGCACGGAGACCAGCGAGGACTTGCCAGCCGAGGGAAAACCGATGAGGGCCACGTCGGCCAGGGTCTTGAGCTCCAGGACGAGCTCGACCTCCTCGCCGGGCTCGCCGAGCAGCGCGAAGCCGGGCGCCTTGCGACGGCGGGAGGCCAGCGCCTTGTTGCCCAGGCCGCCGACGCCACCGCGGGCGGCGATGAAACGGGTCCCGTGGCCCACGAGGTCGGCGAGCACCTCGCCGGAGCGGGTCTTCACCACCGTGCCCTCGGGCACCCGGAGCACCATGTCCTCGCCGTTGGCGCCGTTGCGCTCGTCGCCCTCCCCCGGCTGGCCGTTGGGGGCGCTGCGGTGCGGTCCGCGGTGGTACTCCAGCAGCGTGGTCACCTGGGCGTCGACCTCCAGGACGACGTCACCACCGTGCCCACCGTTGCCGCCGTCGGGTCCGCCGAGCGGCTTGAACTTCTCACGGTGCACGGAGGCCACGCCGTGGCCACCCTTGCCGGCGGCGAGGTGCAGGACCACGCGGTCCACGAAGGTCGTCATCAGGGGTCTCCGGTACTGCTCGGGGGTGGGTGGTGCACAACGCCGACGGGGGCGATGCCTCAGTGTGGCATCGCCCCCGTCGGGGTGGTCGCCGTGGCGACCTCGTCGCGGTGCGTGACCGCGGGAAACCGTGTCAGGCGGTGGCGTCGGCGCCCACGACGGACACCGTCTTGCGGCCGCGCTTGCTGCCGAACTCGACGGAACCGGCGGACAGCGCGAACAGCGTGTCGTCCTTGCCGCGGCCCACGTTCTCACCGGGGTGGAAGTGGGTGCCGCGCTGACGCACGATGATCTCGCCGGCGTTCACCAACTGGCCACCGAAGCGCTTCACGCCGAGGCGCTGCGCGTTCGAGTCACGGCCGTTCTTGGACGAAGACACGCCCTTCTTGCTTGCCATGTCGCTTCTCCCTCGTTCTGCTCGATCGGGCCCGGAGGCTGATCAGGCGTTGATCGCCGTGATCTTGACCTCGGTCAGCGGCTGGCGGTGACCCTGGCGCCGCTTGTAACCGGTCTTGTTCTTGTAGTGCTGGATGGTGATCTTGGGGCCCTTGGCGGCACCCACGATCTCGGCCTTCACGCTCGCCGAGGCGAGCTTGTCGGAGGCGGCGGTGACGGTGGAGCCGTCGACGAGCAGGAGCGGCTGCAGGTCAATGCTCTCGCCGGGCTCACCGGCCACCTTGTCGACGGTGAGCACGTCACCGACGGAAACCTTCTCCTGGCGGCCACCGGCGCGGACGATCGCGTACACGTTGAGCTCACTCTCTGGTCTGCTGGACAACTGGTTCGGGGTGTTCGTGACGACCCCGGGCGAGCCCTGGGGCCGATGGGCACCGTGCCCGGTCGGGCGGGCGCCTCACGGATCGTGACGAACGACGGCGCGCCACTCGCTGCTCCATGCGCTCTCGCACAGGGGCCTCGGGGTCGCGTTCCCTCCACCACCTCGTTGCTCACGAGGTCCGAAGAGACACGGTCGGCGCGCCGACGTTCCACTCTACATGTTCGGTGACCTCGGCTCAAGCCGAGGTGGACTCACCGCCCTGGGGTGCGACCGCACGTCGACGGGGAGCCCGACGGCGCACCGTGCTGGTCTCGGCCACGCCGGCACCACCGGCGACGCTGGTGGTGGCCGCCGGGGCGGCCGGCGCCTCGACGCTGGGGGCCCCGCTGGCCGTCCGCGCCACGCGGCGCGCGGTGGAACGACGCACCGTGGCCGCCGGGGCGGGCTCGGCGGCGTCCGCCACCGGCGCCCCCACGTAGGGCTCACCCTCGCCCTCGGGCTCGACGGGCACGGACGGACGACGGCCGATGCGACCGGTCACGACCGGCGCCGGCTCGGCCGGGGCCACGGCCTCGGGGGCGGAACCAGGCGACGCGGCAGCCTCGCTCTCGGGCTCGCTGACCTGCGCGGCGACCTGCTGCGGGGCGGGCACCGGCTGGGCGCTCTCCGCGGCGGGGCCCTCGGGTGCGGCCTGCGGCGTGGAGGCCATGTCCTCGGCACGGGCCACGGGCACACCACCCTCGGTCTCGCCCTTGAGCGCGGCTGCGTGGACGGCCCGCGCGATCTGGGCCACCGACGGCCCGGAGGGACGGCGCTGCGTGCTCTCCTGGGCGCGGGCCTCCCCACCCTGGGACGAGCCACCGCCCTGGCCGCGGCCGGAACGGCGTCCGCCGCCGCCCTTCGGGGCCACCGGGGCGTCCTTCACCACCAGACCGTGGCCGTCGCAGTGCTGGCACTCCTCGCCGTAGACCTCCACGAGGCCGCTGCCCACGCGCTTGCGGGTCATCTGCACCAGGCCCAGCGAGGTGACCTCGGCCACCTGGTGCTTCGTGCGGTCGCGGGCCAGGCACTCCACCAGGCGGCGCACCACGAGGTCGCGGTTGCTCTCGAGCACCATGTCGATGAAGTCCACGACGATGATGCCGCCGATGTCGCGCAGGCGGAGCTGCCGGACGATCTCCTCGGCCGCCTCGATGTTGTTCTTGGTGACGGTCTCCTCGAGGTTGCCGCCCGAGCCCACGAACTTTCCGGTGTTGACGTCGATGACGGTCATCGCCTCGGTGCGGTCGATGATCAGCGACCCGCCCGAGGGCAGCCAGACCTTGCGGTCCATCGCCTTGGCGATCTGCTCCTGCACCCGGAAGTGGTCGAACAGGTCCTCCTGCTCCTCCCACCGCTTCAACTTGCTCGACAGGTCGGGGGCGACGGCGTCGACGTACCCGTTCACCTCGTCCCAGGCCCGGTCGCCGGAGACCACGAGCGAGCCGAAGTCCTCGTTGAAGACGTCGCGGATCACGCGCGTGGTGAGGTCGGGCTCACCGTGCACCATCACCGGCGCCGAGCCCTTGGCCTCGGTGGCGGCGATGCGCTCCCACTGGGCGGTGAGGCGCTCGACGTCGGCGCGCAGCTCGGCCTCCGAGGCACCCTCGGCGGCCGTGCGCACGATGACGCCCGCCTCGGCCGGGACGACGTCCTTGAGGATCTTCTTCAGGCGCGCCCGCTCGGTGTCCGGCAGCTTGCGGCTGATGCCGGTGGTGGTGTTGCCCGGCACGTAGACCAGGTAGCGCCCCGGCAGGGAGACCTGCGCGGTGAGGCGGGCACCCTTGTGGCCGATGGGGTCCTTGGTCACCTGCACCAGCACGGCCTGGCCGGGCTGGAGGGCGGCCTCGATGCGCTTCTGCTCCCCCTTGGGCAGGCCGGCGGCCTCCCAGTTGACCTCACCGGCGTAGAGCACGCCGTTGCGGCCCTTGCCGATGTCGACGAACGCGGCCTCCATGGAGGGCAGCACGTTCTGCACCCGTCCGAGGTAGACGTTGCCCACCATCGTGGTCTGCTGCTTGCGGTCGATGTAGTGCTCCACCAGCACGCCGTCCTCGAGCACGCCCACCTGGGTGTAGTCGGCGGACTGGCGCACCAGCATCGTGCGCTCCACGCTCTCGCGGCGGGCGAGGAACTCGGCCTCGGTGAGCACGGTGCGCTTGCGGCCGGCCTCGCGGCCCTCGCGGCGGCGCTGCTTCTTGGCGGCCAGGCGGGTGGAACCCTGGACGCGGGTCACCTCGTCCCCGGCCTCGCCGGTGGCCTCGCTCTGCTGCTCGCCGCCCTCGCCACGGGACCGCCGGCGCCCACCGCGGGAGCGCTTGCGCGAGCGACGCGAGCGGCTGCTGCGCTCGTGGTCGGTGTCGTCCTCGCTCTGGTCGTCGGCACCGGCGGATCGCTGCTCGTCGGACTGCTCGGTTGCCTCGTCACCCTCGCGGGAGGCCTCGTCGGCCTGGCCCCGGCCACGACCACCCCGGCGGCGACGGGCCCGGCGGCCACCCCGCCCGCCCTCGGACTCGTCGTCAGCGGAGTCCTCACGGTCACGCTCCTCGGACGCCTCCGGGGCCTCGGACGCGTCGGCGTCCTGCGCCACGTCCTCGGCGGCCTCACCCCGGCGGCGACGGCGATACGGGCGACGGCGGCGCACACGGCCCTCGCCGCGCGCCTCGTCGTCCTGGTCCTCGTGGTCGCGCTCCTGGGAACGCTCCTGCTCCGGGGTCTCCTCCGAGGTGGCCTCCGCCCCCTCGTCGCCGCGCCCGCGGCCTCCGCGCTCACCCCGCGACCGACGACCGCGGCCCTCGCCACGCTGGCGGCGCCCGGTGGGCTGGTCGTCCTCGTCGGACCGGCGGCGCGGGCTGCGCTCGGCCCCACGGGGCTCCTCGACCTCGTCCTCGGATCGGGAACGAGCGGCGCGGAAGGCGTCGGGGTCGGGTGCCTGGAAGAGCAGCGCGAAGGAACCGGGCTGCTGGGTCTGGTCCGTCATGCGGAGACCTCCACCGCAGGAGGGTCGCCACCCGTGCCGGCGACGGATCCCTCCGGTCTGCCGGCGCGACCGTCCACGCGGTCGTTCGTGCCGCCGTGGGCGGCGAAAAGTCTGGGGTACGGCGTGGCTCGCGCGAGGCGCGTCACCCACCGCCGGCACGCTTCCGGTGGCCGCATCGACCAAGGAGTTCGCGCCGGGAACGTGCCCCCGGGGTGAGGGGGACGTACCGCCCACAAGTGTCGCACACCACGGGCGGGCCGGCCCGACCCCGCGGTCAGTCGTCCGAGCGCGTCGCGATGGCCATGGCGTTGAGCAGGCCGAGGGCGATCCACCCCGCGAACATCGAGGACCCGCCGTAGCTCACGAAGGGCAGCGGCACACCCGTCATCGGCAGCATGCCCATGGTCATGCCCACGTTCTCCGTGGTCTGCGCGGCGAACCAGCAGGCGATGCCCACGGCCACCAGGCGCGGGAAGACGTCCGTCGTGCGCTGCGCGATGGACAGGGCACGCAGCACCACGAACACCAGCAGCAGCAGCACGAGCAGGCCGCCCACCAGACCGAACTCCTCGGCCACCACGGCGAAGATGAAGTCCGACTCGTCCACCGGGAGGAAGCCGCCCTGGGCCTGCCGCCCCTGCAGGTAGCCCTGCCCGAAGAGCCCGCCGGAGCCGACCGCGATCTTGGACTGGATGACCTGGTAGCCGGTCCCGCTCGGGTCCTGCTCGGGGTGCAGGAAGGTGGTGAGGCGGTCCATCTGGTGCTTGGCCAGCAGCCCGCTCGTGATGGCCACGGTGGCCACGGTGACGGCCCCCACGAGCGCGGCCAGCACCCACCACCGGTTGGCCCCCGAGAGGGCCACCACCCCGAACCCCATGAGCCCGATGATGATGCCCGAGCCCAGATCGGGCTGCAGCATCACCAGGCCCAGGGTGAGGAACACCAGGGTCCAGGCCAGCACCACCTGCAGCGAGCCGGGCTCGGCCACCTTGGGGCGCAACCGGTCGCTGAGGATGGCGGCCAGCCCCAGGCAGAGCGCGATCTTCATGAACTCCGTGGGCTGGATGGTGAAGCCACCACCGATGACGATCCACGACTTGGCGCCGTAGATCTCCTTGCCGATGACGAGCACCAGGGCCAGGCCGGCCCAGCCCAGGAGCACCACCCACGGGGTGAGGCTCCGCAGCCGGTAGACGTCCAGGCGGGAGATCACGGCGAACAGGCCCAGGCCCAGGCCCAGGTTGATGAGGTGCTTGACCGCGGTGGCCGCACCGGTGTCCATGTGGGTGGTGCTGTAGATGGCCAGGGCGCCGAGCAGGCTCAGCGCCAGGGCCACGCCCACCAACGGCCAGTCCGTGCGCTGCAGCACCCGCTCGACGACCGGCTGCTCGCGGGGGAGGTCGCTCGGGCGCACCGCGCCGACGGGCGCCGCCCAGCGGTGGGGCACGGTGCTCGGCCTCGCCCCCTCGTCGGTCGGGAACGTCACGGCGCTGCGCGAGCGCGCGGGGCGGGTGCTCGGCGAGGTCTCGGGGAAGGCTCCGCTCACGAGAGCACCTCCCGCGCCTCCGCGACGTCGGCGGTCATCTGCTCCACGAGCGGCTCGATGCCACCGAAGCGCACCATGCCGCGCAGGCGCTGCACGAACTCCACGCCCACGGACCGGCCGTAGAGGTCCAGCCCCGTCCGGTCGATGACGTGGGCCTCCACCGTGCGGCGCTGACCGTCGAAGGTGGGGTTGCTGCCCACGGAGATCGCGGCGGGCAGTCGGCGCCCCGGGTCCTCGTCCGGCGCGTCGTCGAGCACCAGCCAGCCGGCGTAGACGCCGTCGGCGGGGACCATGCCCTCGGCGTCGGCCGAGAGGTTGGCGGTCGGGAAGCCCAGCTCGCGCCCCCGGTGGTCACCGTGCACCACGGTGCCGCGCACGGTGTGCGGTCGCCCGAGGTGCTCGGCGGCGAGGTCGACTCGGCCGTCGCGCAGGGCGGAACGGACCGCGGTGGAGGACCACCGGGTCACGCCGGACTCCCCGCGGTCCTCGAGCACCACCACCTCGAAGCCGAACTCCTCGCCCAGCTCGCGCAGGGTGTCGACGGTGCCGGCGTTCCCGCGGCCGAAGCGGGAGTCCCGCCCCACGACGATGCGCCGCATCCCGAAGTCGCGCACGTAGGTGCCCTCGACGAACTCGCGGGGCCCCTGCGCGGCGAGCTCGTGGGTGAACTCCTGCGCCACGACCACGTCCACCCCGGCCGACTCCAGGAGCTCCAGGCGCTGGGCCAGGCTGCACACGGCCTCCGGCGCGCGCTCGGGGTGGAGCACCTCCAGCGGGTGGGGGTGGAAGGTCAGCACCACGGAGGCGAGGTCGTGCTCCCGCGCCTCGGCGGTGAGGCGGTCCAGCACGGCCCGGTGCCCACGGTGGAGGCCGTCGAAGGTGCCGATGGTGACGGCGGTGCCGCGCCGGCGCACCTCGTGGGGGACCTGGTCGGGGTGGGTCAGTCTGAGCACGGCGGCGAGTCTACGACCCGGCCCCCGTCGCGGGCGGGAAGACGGTGGTCGGCTGCCACCGCTCCCCCGCGCGCGTGGCCACGGCCACGAGCTCGCCCGCCTCGTCCAGCAGCGCCGCCCTCCCCGCCTGGTCGACGGTGAGCGCACGGGAGGGGTCGCCCTCCCACGCGGGCTCGGCCGCGGGGGTGACCTGCATGCCGTTGCGCACGCGCGCCACGGCGGCATCGTCGAGGCGCCCGACCGGCAGCACCCGGCGGGCCACCTCCCCCATCGGCACCACGGGCAGGTGGGCCGGCAACCCGCCCCCCTCACGCACCTCCACGAGCTCCTGCAGCGGTGCCGCGAGGTCGAGGGTGAAGCCGCCCACCGCCTCGCGCCGCAGGGCCACCAGGTGCCCCTCGGAGCCCAGGGCACGGCCCAGGTCGCGCGCCAGGGCGCGGACGTAGGTCCCCGACGAGACCCTCACCCGGACGTCGAGATCGAGGGTCTCGGTGCCTGAGGCACCCGTCGAGGGTCGACGATCGAGCACCTCGAAGGAGTACACCGTCACCGGCCTCGGGGCGAGCTCGAACTCCTCCCCGTCACGCACCTTGGCGTGGGCGCGCTTGCCGTCCACCTTGAGGGCGCTCACGGCGCTGGGGACCTGCTGGACCTCCCCGGTGAGCGACGCGACGGCGTCCTGCAGCGCCGGACCACCGGCCAGCAGGACCTCGCGGTCGGGCACACCCGGCGTGGCGGTGAACTCGCCCTGGGCGTCCTCGGTGGTGGTGCCCTCCCCCAGCCGGATCGTGGCGGAGTAGGTCTTGTCGGCACCCACCAGGTGGGTCAGCAAGCGGGTGGCCCGCCCCACCCCCACGAGCAGGACGCCCGTCGCCATGGGGTCGAGGGTGCCGGCGTGCCCCACCTTGCGGGTGGCGCACAGCCAGCGGCAGCGCGAGACGACGTCGTGGGAGGTCGGTCCCTCGGGCTTGTCGAGCACGAGGAGGCCGTCCGGCGCCGGGTCCGGACGCGGGGTCCGGGGCGCGGGACGGCCCTGCGACGCCGACCTGCCGCTCACTGGTCCTCGTCGTCGGCCGGCTTCTTGTACGGGTCCTCGTCGCCGGCGTAGACGGCCCCGGCGTTCTCCCGCGCACGGCGCTCGTCGTCCTCCTTGGCGCGGCGCAGCACGTCCTCGAGGTGGGCGGCGTCCTCGGGCAGGGCGTCATGCACGAACTCCAGCGAGGGCGTCATGCGGATGCCCAGGCCCTTGCCGACCAGGGTGCGGAGCTTGCCGCGGTTGCGCTGCAGCAGCTCGTCGGTGAGCTCCCGCTGGCGGTCGTCGCCGAGCACGGTCCAGAACACAGTGGCGTGCTGCAGGTCAGGGGTCACGCGGGCGTCGGTGACCGTCATCATGCCCAGGTCCGGGTCCTTGACCACGGCGGCGACGTTCTCCGCGAGGATGTCGCGGATGCGCTCGGCGATCTTGCGGGCGCGTGCGGGGTCGGCCATGTCGGGCTCCTTCGTGCAGGGGGTCGTGCTGGCGGGGCACCAGCCTAGGTCAGGTCTCGTACGGCCGAGGGGCCGCACCCGGGTGGGTGCGGCCCCTCGGACCGGAGGTGCGGTGCGCGTCAGTCGCGCGGCTTCTCCCGCATCTCGTAGGTGGTGATGAGGTCACCCTCCTGGACGTCGTTCCACGAGCCCAGGTTGATACCGCACTCGAAGCCCTCGCGGACCTCGGTGACGTCGTCCTTGAAGCGCCGCAGACCGGTGAGCTCCAGGTCCTCGGTGATGACGACGCCGTCGCGCGTGATGCGCGCCTTGGCGCCGCGACGCACCTCGCCCGAGCGGACGATCGAACCGGCGATGTTGCCGAACTTCGAGGAGCGGAAGACCTCGCGGATCTCGGCCGAGCCGGTCTCCACCTCCTCGTACTCCGGCTTGAGCATGCCCTTGAGGGCGTTCTCGATGTCCTCGATCGCCTGGTAGATGACCGAGTAGTACCGGATCTCGACGCCCTCGCGCTCGGCATAGTCCGCGTTCTGGCCCTCGGCCCGCACGTTGAAGCCGAGGATGACCGCGTCGGACGCGACGGCGAGGTTGATGTTGTTCATCGTGATGGCGCCGACGCCGCGGTCGATGATCCGCAGGTCGACCTCGTCGCCCACGTCGAGCTGCAGCAGCGCGTCCTCCAGGGCCTCGACCGAACCCGACACGTCACCCTTGAGGATGAGGTTGAGGGTCTCGACCTTGCCCTTGGCGAGGGCCTCGTTGAGGTCCTCGAGGCTGATGCGCTTGCGGGCCTTGGCCAGCGAGGCCTGACGGTCCGCGGCCTCACGCTTCTCGGCGATCTGGCGGGCGGTGCGGTCGTCCGGGGCCACCACGAAGGTGTCACCGGCGCGGGCCACGGAGTCCATGCCCAGCACCTGCACCGGGCGGGAGGGCAGCGCCTCCTCCACCGGGTTGCCGTGCTCGTCGAGCATCGCGCGGACGCGGCCGTAGGCCGAGCCCGACACGATGGCGTCGCCGACGCGCAGCGTTCCGGAGGTCACCAGGACGGTGGCCACGGCACCGCGGCCACGGTCCAGGTTGGCCTCGATGGCCACACCACGGGCGTCCTTGTCCGGGTTGGCGCGCAGCTCCAGGGCGGCGTCCGCGGTGAGCAGGACCGCCTCGAGCAGGCCGTCGATGTTGTCGCCGTTCTTGGCCGACACGTCGACGAACATCACGTCACCGCCGTACTCCTCGGCGACCAGCTCGTACTCGGTGAGCTGCTGGCGCACCTTGGCCGGGTTGGCGCCCGCCACATCGACCTTGTTGACCGCTACCACGATCGGCACGTCGGCCGCCTTGGCGTGGTTGAGGGCCTCGATGGTCTGCGGCATGACGCCGTCGTCGGCCGCGACCACGAGGATCGCGATGTCGGTGACCTTGGCACCACGGGCACGCATGGCGGTGAACGCCTCGTGACCCGGGGTGTCGATGAAGGTCAGCGCACGCTCCTCGCCCTCGTGCTCGGTGTGCACCTGGTAGGCACCGATGTGCTGCGTGATGCCACCGGCCTCACCGCCGCCGACGTCGGCCTTGCGGATGGCGTCGAGCAGGCGGGTCTTTCCGTGGTCGACATGACCCATGACGGTCACGACCGGCGGACGCGGGGCCAGGTCCTCGTCGGTCTCGGCGGCCTCCTCGGCCTCGAGGTCGATGTTGAACGAGCTGAGCAGCTCGGCCTCCTCCTCCTCGGGGGAGACCACCTGGATGTCGTAGCCGAGCTCCGCGCCGAGCACACCGAAGGTGTCCTCGTCCAGGGACTGGGTGGCCGTGGCCATCTCGCCCAGGTGGAAGAGCACCGTCACCAGCGACGCCGGGTTGGCGTTGATCTTGTCGGCGAAGTCCGTGAGCGACGAGCCGCGGCGCACCTTGATGACGGTCGAGCCGTCACCGCGGGGAACCTGCACACCTCCGATGGAGGGTGCCTGCATCTGCTCGAACTCGGCGCGCTTGGCGCGCTTGGACTTGCGGGCCTTGCGCTTGCCGCCTCCGCGACCGAAGGCACCCTGGGTGCCACCACGGCCGCCGCGACCGCCACGCGGGCCACCACCGACGGGGCCGCCACCGGGACGACCGCCGGGACCGCCACGGCCCCGCTGCGGACGCTCACCGGGGCGCGGCACGGCGGCCTTGCCCGGCATCATGTTCGGGTTCGGGCGGGGGCCGCCACCGGGACGGGGCCCGGGGGTCGGTGCGCCGCCCTCGGCCGGACGGCGCTGGCCGGGAGCGGCCGGCGCACCCTGGCGACGGTCACCGCCCGGACGCGGCGCACCCGGCTTGCCGGCACCACGGGCGCTGCCCGGCTTGGGCATGCCCTGGCTGGTGGCGAAGGGGTTGTTGCCCGGACGCGGCGCACCCGGCTTGCCGGCACCACGGGCGCTGCCCGGCTTGGGCATGCCCTGGCTCGGCGCGAACGGGTTGTTGCCCGGACGGGCCGCCTTGGGGCCGGGAGTGGCCTTGGGGCCCGGCGTGGCGGCCGGAGCGGCCTTGCCCGCGGACTCCTGCTGGGCGGCGCGGCCCGGCTTCGGCCCGGGGGTCGCCTTGGGACCCGGGGTCGCCTTCGGCCCGGGGGTCGGCGCAGCGGGCTTCCCCGCGGACGGCTTGGGACCGGGCGTGGCCTTCGGGCCGGGCGTCGCGCCCTTGGGACCGGGGGTCGCCTTCGGACCCGGCTTGGGGCCGGACCCGGCGGCCGGCTTGGCGTCGGCCTTCTTCTGCTCGCCCGCAGGGGCGTCGGCCGGCTGCGCGCCGGCAGGGGGGTTGTCGCGCACCTTGCGCACGACCGGGGCTTCGACCGTCGACGACGCCGACTTGACGAACTCGCCCTGCTCCTTCAGGTGGGCCAGCAGCTCCTTGCTGGTGACTCCGAGCTCCTTCGCGAGCTCGTGGACCCTGAGCTTTGCCACATCTCTCCTGTCTGGCCCTCGCCAGGCAGGCGGGGCCTTTGTCAGTACTGGGTGCTCATCGCTGAGTACTCATCGGGTGCTCATCGCGTGTGTCCCGCTTCCATGTCCTGTTCCTCTCGTCTGCTCGCCCGAGGTCGTGAGCCCTTCTGCCCACGAGATGACCTCGCCGAGGTCGACGTCGCCCGGGAGCCGCAGGGCTCTCGGGATGGCGCGCCGCTGCACGGCACGCTCCACGCACGCAGGGTCGGGGTGGAGGTGTGCTCCACGCCCGGGCAACCTACGCATCGGGTCCGGCACCACACGCGTGCCGGACCGACCGGATGTCCGGGGCCCGTCCGGACCGCCGTCGTGCCCGGCAGCCACCCCGGTCGGTTCCGAGGGGGCAGGGATGGCGACGAGGCGCACGAACTCCGCCTGGGGGTCCCTGCCGCGGCACCCGACGCACGTTCGCACGGGGGTGTGGGGGGCAGGCGTACCCGCAGGACCACCCATTCTAACCCGCCGGACGTCAGCCCGCCGACGGCGGGGCTGCCGGGGCGTCCGCGTCCGCCGCCCCACCGACCGGCTGGTCCGGCTGGATGTCGATGCGCCAGCCGGTCAGGCGGGCCGCCAGACGGGCGTTCTGCCCCTCCTTGCCGATGGCCAGGGAGAGCTGGTGGGAGGGCACCGTGACCCGCGCCGAGCGGGTCTTGGCGTCCACCACCGTCACGGAGGTTACCTTGGCCGGGGAGAGCGCTGCGGCCACGAAGCGCTGCGGGTCCTCGTCGTAGTCGACGATGTCGATCTTCTCGCCCTGCAGCTCGTTCATCACCGCCCGCACGCGGCCCCCCATCGGGCCGATGCAGGCGCCCTTGGCGTTGACGCCGGACTGCGTCCCGCGCACGGCCACCTTGGACCGGTGCCCCGCCTCGCGGGCGATGGACTCGATCTTCACGGTGCCGTCGGCCACCTCGGGCACCTCGAGCGCGAAGAGCTTGCGCACGAGGTTGGGGTGGGTGCGGCTCAGGCCGATGACCGGGCCCTTCATACCGCGCTTGACGTGGATGACGTAGCAGCGGATGCGGTCGCCGTGGGCGTACTTCTCCAGCGGCACCTGCTCGGAGGTGCCCAGCAGGCCCTCGATGGTGCCGAGGTCGACGTGGATGGCGTGCGGGTCGTTGCTCTGCTGGATGACCCCGGCGACGATGTCGCCCTCCTTGCCCTTGAAGTCACCCAGGACGGCCTCGTCCTCGATGTCGCGCAGGCGCTGGCGGATCACCTGGCGCACGGTGAACGCCCCGATCCGGCCGAAGTCCTCGGGGGTGTCGTCGAACTCGGGACCGGCCTCGCCGCGCGTGCCGTCCTCGAGCACCGGCGCGTCCTCGCGGGCCCACACCACGACCTGCCCGGTCTTGCGGTCGAGCTCCACGCGCGCGTTGCGCCGGCCGCCGGCCTCGTGCTGGTAGGCCTGCAGGAGGCCGGCCTCCAGGGAGGGCACCAGCACGTCGAGCGGGATCTCGCGCTCTCGCTCCAGGTCGCGGAGCACTGCCATGTCGATCTTCATTGTCTTCTCCTCGCACGGCCCCGTGGGGGCTCGGACAGCTGTGGGCCCCGCGGTCGCGGGGCGGGTGGGTCACCGGCGGAACTCGACCTGGACCTGACCGGTGCCGGTCTCACCGGCAGCCAGGGTGCGCCCGTCCTCGAGCTCGACGCCCTCGGTGGTGACGCGCACGACGCGGGCGGTGAACGGCTCGGCGCCCTCCGCCCGGAACTCCACCAGCCGCCCCACGGCGCGGCGGAAGTGCTCCGGGGCGGTGAGCGGACGGTCGACGCCCGGGGAGCTGACCTCGAGCGTGTAGGGCTGCTCGCCGAAGGGGTCGTCGGCGTCGATGGCGGTGCTCACGGCCTCGGTGGCCTCGGCCACCTGGTCGAGGGTCACCGGCTCCAGCACGGAGGCCCCGTCGTCCTGCGCCGGGAGGGTGGGCTCCACCAGGACGCGCACCACCGAGCGCTTGCCGGCCGGCGTGATGACGACGTCGGGGACCTCGAGCCCCAGCGGGGCGACGGCCTGCCCGGCGATCTGCTGCACCTTCTCGGCGCGGTCTGCGAGTGCCACGTGTGCCTCCTGGTGCCGGTCGGACGGCTGTTCTCGAGTCGGATGCCCGGCGCGGTGCGCACCGAATTGTGGCCAGCATCCTAGTCGGGAACGATCCGGACGGGCGAGTCCACCGCAGCGGGCCCGCTGCCCGCGTGCCATCATCGGAGCGTGATGATGCGCCTCCCCCACCGCGACGACCGCACCGCCCCCTCGGACACCGCCACGCCGAGCGGCCCCTCGCGCCGTGCCTGGGCCCGGGCGGCCGTCGCCGGGCTGGTGCTGCCGGCCGGGCTCTCGGCCTGCGGGGTGCACCGCGAGAGCGAGGCGCACCCGGGACGCCAGGCGTCCGCCGACGAGACGGTGCTCCAGCTCGTGCAGAGCGGTGCCCGCTACGCGATGGCGACCTCCCGCGCGCACGGCGCCGTGCCCCACGCCCAGCGCCCGGCCACGTACATCTCCACGCGCTGGGTCACCGACGGCCTGGTGGAGCAGGTGCGCCACCTCAAGGAGAAGAACGGTGCGGTGGCGATCGACGAGAAGAAGGTGCTGCAGCCGGAGGTGAACCGCGACGTCGCGCGTGCCCTGCTGGCCTCCGCCGACGCGATCCTCCCCCGCCTGCACGAGGCCACGGACGACCTCCCCGTGGCCAGCGACATGGTGGCCTGGTGGATCGGCGCCGCCCACGTGGTGAACCCCGTGGGGCCGCTCGTGAGCCTGCCCAACGACTGCGCACCGGTGGCGGCGTCCGCCCTCGGCTCCCTGCACGAGGTCACGTGGGCGATGCAGGTGCTCACCACCCGCCTGGGCCCCGACGCCCGCAAGCCCGGCGTGCGCCGGCTGGGACAGTTGCAGGACGCGCGGCGGGTGGTGCAGAACCTCGCCGGCCGCGCCGGGCCCTCGCAGGAGATCGGGTACGCCCTGCCGCGAGAGGTCATGGACCGCAAGGAGCGCGGAGACCGGTTCCGGGCCGTGCTCGACCCGTGGGTGGCCGAGCTGCGCACGCAGGTGGCCGACCGCGGCGACGACCCGAAGGCGGTGCACCTGTACACGGCCCTGCTGGGGATCGCCACCGGCCTGCAGATGGACTGGAACGAGCACTCCACGCCGAGCGTGCCGCAGGACTGAGACGCACCACACCGACGACCGACGCACCACACCGACGCACCACGACCGACGACCGGGGGAACCATGCACCGTCCGACCACCCTGCCCACCCGTCTGCTGGCCGGACTCGTCCTGGGCGGACTGGTCCTGACGGGCTGCGGCAGCGACGAGCCCGGGACGCCCGAGGGCGACCCGAGCACCACCGGCTCCGCACCCTCGTCCGGCTCCACGTCCCCCGAGGAGGCCGCGGGCCCGGATGCGTCGCCGTCCTCCGGCGCCTCCCCCTCGGAGGGAGAGTCCGCCCCCTCGACGCCGTCCTCCCCCCAGGCGTCCGCCAGTCCGTCGCCCGACGGGGGCGACGCGCCCCGCGCGTTCACCGTGGTGACGACCGGCGACATGCTCACGCACTTCGTGCTCCAGGAACGAGCCGACGCCCTGCGGCCCGGGGACGGGTACGCCTTCGACGGCATGCTGGCCCGCGTGAAGCCGCTCGTGCAGTCGGCCGACCTGGCCGCCTGCGTGCAGGAGACCCCCCTCTCCCCGGACAACGAGGACCTCACCGACTCGCCCGGCACCTTCTCGTTCAACGCCCCGCACGAGCTGGCCGAGGCCATGGCCGATGCGGGGTACGACGCCTGCGACACCGCCACCAACCACACCTTCGACCGGGGGGTGCAGGGCATCCGTGACACCCGGCAGGTGCTGCGCGACAACGGCATCCAGCCGGTGGGCCCGGTGCCCCCGGGCGACGGTGGCCCGCGGCAGCCGGTGCTGCTCGACGCCGGTGGTGCCACCGTGGCGCTCCTGAGCTACGGGTACAACACGCTCAACGCCTACGGCACCACGCACAACCGCGAGATGCCGTGGATGGACCCGCACCTGTACCGCGGCCGGGGTGCCGAGGGCATCACCGCCGACGCGAGGGCGGCCCGGGAGGCCGGCGCCGACGTGGTGATGGTGCAGATGCACTGGGGCACCGAGTACCAGCAGCAGCCCAACGCCGAGCAGCGTGAGCTCGCCCGGGCCGTCCTGCGCGGCGGTGCGGTCGACGCCATCGCCGGGTCGCACGCCCACGTGGTGCAGCCGTGCGAGACGGTCGACGGGCGCACGGTGGCCTACGGGATGGGCAACTTCCTCTCCGAGCAGGGCCCGAACCGCTACCCCGCCAAGCCGATCACCACCCAGGACGGCGTGCTGCTGCGCTGGACCTTCACCCCCACCACCCGCGACGGCGAGACCACCTGGGAGCAGGAGCTGGAGTACCAGCCCACGTTCGTGACCCGCCCCGACTTCGTGGTGCAGCCGACCTCGCCGCAGGAGAACCCCGCGTCCTTCGAGCGCACGCGGCAGGCCATGAACGCCCTCGGTCCCGGCACCTGCGCCGCGACCCCGCTGAAGTGAATCCCACCCCGTCGACGACAGGACGCACCATGCGCAGCACCACCACCCACCGAACCCTGGCCCTGGCCGCCCTGGCCGGCGTGGCCCTCTCGGCCTGCTCCGGCGGCGCCGACGACCCGGCCACCACCGGGTCCACGACGACCCCCAGCAGCCAGGCCAGCGGAGCGCCCTCGGGCGGCGGGCCGGCGGACGCCTCCGCACCGGACGCCTCGGCCGGTGAGTCCGCAGAGCCCTCCCCGGGCGCCTCCTCCTCCAGCTCCACCGGGGATGCGTCCGGCGCCCCGAGCGGCTCCCCCGCCGAGGCCGCCCCCAAGGGCACCTCCTTCACCGTGGTGGCCACCGGCGACGTGCTCGTGCACTCCGACGTCATCAAGCAGGCCAAGGCCAATGCGGGCGGGAAGGGCTACGACTTCGCGCCGATGTTCGCCCAGGTGAAGCCCTGGCTGGCCGGCGGTGACGTGGCGATCTGCAACCAGGAGACGCCCCTGTCCCCCGACAACACGAACCTCACGCAGAGCATGAAGATCGCGGTCTTCAACACCCCGCACGAGCAGGCCGACGCCCTGGCCGGCGCCGGCATCGACGCGTGCAGCACCTCCAACAACCACACGCTCGACCAGGGCGTCGACGGCATCCGGGCCACCCGGAAGATCATGGAGGACGCCGGCGTCACGCCCATCGGCCCGGCGGCCGACGCGACGGGGGGCCAGCAGGGCGACGGCTCGGACAACCCGGTGCTCGTGAAGGCCGGGGACCGCACCGTGGGCGTGGTGACCTACTCCTACAACGTGGCCAACGCCGGCCTCTCCCCCTCGCTGCCCAGCCACCCGTGGATGGAGAAGCACATGTGGATGGCGCAGGGGAAGAAGGGCATCGAGGCCCAGGCCCGGAAGGCCCGCGAGCAGGGCGCCGACGTGGTGGTGGCCGTCATGCACTGGGGCGCGGAGTACTCCATCCCGCCGCGTCCCGAGCAGGAGGACATGGCCCACCAGCTGCTCGAGGGCGACCAGGTGGACGCCATCGTGGGGCACCACGCCCACCTGCCGCAGCCGTGCGCCACCATCAACGACAAGACCGTCTTCTACGGGCTGGGCAACTTCCTCTCGGCCCAGCGCAAGAAGCCGACCAACAGCTTCCCGCCCCAGGTGCAGGACGGCATGATCGCCGGCATCACCTTCACCGCCGACGGGAAGGGTGGCTGGGACCAGAAGGCCAGCTACCAGCCGACGCTCACCACGCAGCCCGCCTTCGAGGTGGCTCCGGTGAGCGAGACCCAGCACCCCGAGTCCTTCGCCCGCACGAAGGCCACCATCGAGCGGCTCGGCGCGGCGTCCTGCCACGCCGAGATCATGCAGCCGCAGGGCTGAGGCGGTCCAGGCCACCCACCTCCGGCCCCTCGTGGCTCAGAGGTGGGTGGCCGTCAGGTCCCAGCCCAGGCGCACGAGGAAGGCGCCGACCACCACGATGAAGACCGTCCGCACGAACGTCCCGCCGCGCGCCACGGCCGTGCGGGTGCCCAGGTAGCCGCCGACCACGTTGCCGGCGGCCATCACCAGGCCCACCTGCCAGACGACCGCCCCCATCGGGACGAAGACGGCCAGGGCTGCGAGGTTGGTGGCGAGGTTGGCGATCTTGGCCTTGGCGCTGGCGGCCAGGAAGTCGTAGCCCATGAGGCCCACGAGGGCGAAGACGAGGAAGCTGCCGGTGCCCGGCCCGAGCGCACCGTCGTAGAAGCCGATGGTGGCGCCGGCCAGCCCGGCCACGACCAGGTGGCGGTGGCCGTCGAAGCGCAGGCGCGCCTGC
Organism: Kytococcus schroeteri; assembly: GCF_042433515.1. Classification (NCBI taxonomy): domain Bacteria; kingdom Bacillati; phylum Actinomycetota; class Actinomycetes; order Micrococcales; family Kytococcaceae; genus Kytococcus; species Kytococcus schroeteri. The sequence continues at coordinate 54,226 of NZ_JBHLVH010000004.1, forward strand.
TGCCCGAGGTCCTTGCGGGCCAGCGTGTAGCCGCCCACGAGGAGCAGGGCGGCCATGATGACGGGCGTGAACGCCTCCTTGGGCAGGTGGGAGGCCACCTTGGCACCACCCATCGAGCCCACGAAGGCGAGCAGCGCCAGGGGGACGGCCGTGCGCAGGTCGGGCCGCACCCGGCGGTAGTAGGTCACCGCGCTGACGGAGGTGCCGGCGATGCTGGCCACCTTGTTGGTGGCCAGCACCTGCACCGGCGCGGCCTGTGGGAGGCCCAGCAGCAGGGCCGGCAGCTGCACCAGTCCCCCGCCGCCCACGACGGCGTCGATCCAGCCCGCGAGCAGGCCGGCGCCGAACATCAGCGCCAGCAGCCCGAGGGTGACCTCCAGCTCAGGCACGCGGTGCGCGCGCCGCCATCAGGAGCGGACCTCGGCGACGACGGCCTCCACGGCGTCGTCGACCGGCACCGCGCGGGCGGTGCCCGACGCGCGGTCCTTGAGCTCCACCTCGCCGTCGGCCAGGCCCTTGCCCACCACGAGAATGGTCGGCACGCCGATGAGCTCGGCGTCCTTGAACTTCACGCCCGGGGAGACCTTGGGGCGGTCGTCCAGCAGGACGCTGACGCCCTGGGCCTCCAGGGCGGCGGTGAGCTCCTCGGCCTTCTCCAGCACCGCGGCGTCCTTGCCGGTGGCCACCACGTGCACGTCCACCGGGCTCAGCGCGCGCGGCCACACCAGGCCGATCTCGTCGTGGTGGGTCTCGGCCACCACGCCCACGGCGCGCGTCACGCCGATGCCGTAGGAGCCCATCTGCACCGTGACGAGCTTGCCGTTCTCGTCGAGCACCTTGAGGCCCAGCGCCTCGGCGTACTTGGTGCCGAGCTGGAAGATGTGGCCCATCTCCACGCCGCGGGCGAGCGTGAGCGTGCCCTCACCGGTGGGGCTGGGGTCGCCCTCGCGGATGGTGGCGGCGTGGATGGTGCCGTCGGCCGTGAAGTCGCGGCCGTGGACGAGGTCGAAGACGTGCTTGCCGTGCTCGTCGGCACCGGTCACCCAGGCCGAGCCGGGGGTCACCAGCGGGTCGAGCAGGTAGCGGATGCCGGTGGCCCTCTCCTCGCCGAGCACACCGGGGCCGATGTAGCCCTTGGCCAGGGCGGGGTACTGCTCGAAGTCGGCGGCCTCGAAGGGCTCCACCTCGGCCGGGGACACCTGGGCCTCCAAGCGCTTGGCGTCCACCTCGCGGTCACCGGGCAGGCCGATCGCCAGCGGCTCGCGGGTGCCGTCGGGGTGCACGAGCATGACCACGACGTTCTTGAGCGTGTCGGCAGCCGTCCACGCGCGGCCGTCGGTGCGCGGGTGGGAGGCGTTGGCCGCGTCCACGAGCGTCTCGATGGTGGGCGTGTCCGGGGTGGGCTCCACGTGGGCGGCCGGCAGGTGGCCCCACAGCTCGGTGCGGGCGGCCTCGTCGCTGGGCACCGGCACGACCGGCATGCGCACGGCCTCGACGTTGGCGGCGTAACCGGAGGCGTCGCGGACGAAGGTGTCCTCACCGGAGTCCATGACCGCGAGGAACTCCTCGCTGGCCGAGCCACCCATCGCGCCGGAGTCGGCGTGCACGGCCACGTAGTCGAAGCCGAGGCGGTCGAAGACCCGCACGTAGGCCCCGCGGTGCTTCTCGTAGGAGCGCTGCAGCCCGGCCTCGTCGACGTCGAAGGAGTAGGCGTCCTTCATGACGAACTCGCGGCCGCGCAGCACGCCGGCGCGCGGACGGGCCTCGTCGCGGTACTTGGGCAGCATCTGGAAGAGGCTGACCGGCAGGTCCTTGTAGGAGGTGTAGAGGTCCTTCACCGCGAGGGTGAACATCTCCTCGTGGGTGGGGCCCAGCAGCATGTCCGCGCCCTTGCGGTCGGTGAGGCGGAACAGGTTGTCGCCGTACTCCTCCCACCGGTTGGTGGCCTCGTAGGGCTCCCGCGGCAGCAGCGAGGGGAAGGCGAGCTCCTGGTCGCCGATGGCCTCCATCTCCTCGCGGACGATGCCCTTGACCTTCTCCAACACCTTGAGGCCCAGCGGCAGCCAGGTGTAGACGCCCGGGGCGGCTCGGCGCACGTAGCCGGCGCGCACGAGCAGGCGGTGGCCCGGCAGCTCGGCATCGGCCGGGTCCTCGCGCAGGGTCCGCAGGAAAAGGGTGGACATGCGCAGTGCCATCGGCTCAGCCTCTCGTGGGTGGTACGGGTCGCCCGGCCGGGCGCCGGGTGGGCACGAGGTTACCTGCCGCCGGAGTCAGAGGATCACGGTGGCGAAGGTCCCCACCCGGCGCATGCCGATGCGCTCGTAGACCCTGCGGGCTCCGACGTTGTAGTCGTTGACGTAGAGGTGCACCGTGCCCACCGGCTCCGGCGGCGCACCGGGGGTCGTACCGGGCAGACCGTGGGTGAGCAGGTGCTCCACCACACCCGCCATCGCCCCGGTGGCCAGGCCACGTCCCCGCAGGTCCGGGTGCGTCCAGACACCCTGCACCTGGGCCACCCCGAGGGCCACCGACCCGACATCGGCCTTGAACACCACCCGGCCGTCCTCGATCACGACGAAGGAACGCCCCTGCGCCACGAGCTGGACGAACCCGGCCCGGTACCGCGCGGGAGATCCCTGGTAGGGCGCGTAGCCGATCTCCTCGGTGAACATCGCCGCACCGGCCGGGTAGAGCAGGTCCACCTCGTGGGGACGGGCCGGGCGCACCCGGGGGTCGGCCTGCACGCCCAGCGAGGAGGGGCGGGTGGAGGTCACCATCGACCACTGGTCCATGCGCTCGTCGCGCGCCGGCCCCCACAGCGGACGCAGGCGGTCCCAGAGCAGACCCACCTCGGTGGCCGTGCCGAACACCGAGCTGGAGAGCGCCCGGCGGGACTCCACGTGCTCGGCGAGCGGCCCCACGGACTCCTCGTCCACCCCCACCGGCACGACGTTGGCGCCGCACAGCACCATCGCGCGCAGGCGGCCGCCCACCAGCCAGCCCAGCACGTGGCCCCGGACCTGCAGCACGCCCTCGCGGACGCGCGAGGCGACAAAGACCGTGGCGGCCGGGTCCGCGGCGCACAGGTCCATGACCTGCGGGGCGTGCTGCGGCCCCAGCACCGCCACGTGGGCGGACGGGCGCCGCACGGAGCGGCGCGGGGTCCAGGCGTCAGGCCAGATCGCCACTGACCCGGACGATCCGTCCCTGCTCGTCGAGCTCGACCTCCACCCGGCCCTCGCCGTCGTCGAAGCGCACGCGGGAGCCGTCGGCCGACCAGGTGGCGGGCCACGGGCCGTCGAGGCCCAGGTGGTACAGCGCGCGACGGTGGTCGGTCAGCACGCCGGACTCCAGCACCTCACCCAGGACACCGGGCAGCACGGCCAGCGCGGGGGCGGGCATCTGCAGGCCCGAGACGAGCACGACCACCCAGGTGCCGTTGCCCGCGTCGGACACGTAGTAGGGGTGGGTGCCGGTGACCTTGGCGGCCACCATGCCGGCCTCGTGGGCGGCGGCGACCACGGCGGCCTCGAGCTCACGGCCCTCGGTGTCCAGCGGCACCTCGGCCTCGGACAGGTCCGTCACGCCGTGCGCCTCGCCGAACTCCCGCACCCGGTGGGACAGGGCGGCCACCTCGGTCTCGGCGAACATCTCGTTGGCCCAGGCCCAGAGCAGCGACTTGGGGCCGGGCGCCACCGAGGCGATGAGGTGCACGTCGCCGGTGACGTCGGCGGTCTCGGAGGCCCACTGGATGCGGCCACCCTCCAGGTCGGCGCCCATCTGCGCGTCGGGGCCGACCTCCTGGTCCAGGAACTCGTCGAAGTGGCGCTGGATGATGCGCGACCACAGGACGGCATCGTTGACGATGGTGGCCTTGTCGAGGGCGGCTGCGTGCGTCTGCTCCATGGGGGACAGCCTAGGCGCTGCCCTGCCGGTGCGGGCGGGCGGCCGGGCTCGCGCCTCAGCGGCGCAGCGGCACCTCCCGCAGGGCCTCCACCACGTCCACCTCCTTGAGTGCGGCCACCACCCCCACGTCGTCGCGGACCCGCTGCACCACCTCGGCCGCCAGGGCCTCCCGCCCGGCGTCGTCGAGCTCCACACCGTCCTTGAGCACCACCAGGGCACGCGGCACCTGGCCCTTGAGCTGGTCGGCCACGCCCATGACCGCGCACTCGGCCACCGAGGGGTGCCCCGCGATCGCCTGCTCCAGCGAGCCGCTCGAGAGACGGTGCCCGGCCACGTTCAGCACGTCGTCGGTGCGGCCCAGGACGTGCACGTAGCCGTCGCCGTCCACCATCCCGCCGTCACCGGTGAGGTGGTGCCCGGGTGGGCCGAGAGGTAGCTGGAGACGTAGCGCTCGTCGTCGCCCCACAGCGTGGGCAGCGTGCCCGGCGGCATCGGCATCCGCAGGCAGATGGCTCCCAGCCGGGCGCACGCCAGCATCGCCACGACCGCCTGCGGCACCATCGGCAGGTAGATGACGACGGTGTCGCCCTTGCCGACGCCCAGGTCCCGCAACCCACTGGCGCAGCGGACCACCTCGTCGAGCAGCTCGCGTAGGTGTACGTCCGCTGCGTGCCGGTGACCGGGGAGTCGTACACGAGCGCCGCCTGCTCTCCGCGGCCGTGGATGACGTGACGGTCCAGCACGTTGAAGCACACCTTGAGCTCTCCGTCGGGGAACCACCGGTAGAGCGGTGCGTCGGCGTCGTCCAGGGCCCGGGTGGGGCGCTTCACCCAGTCGATGGCGCCGGCCGCCTCGAGCCAGAATCCCTCGGGGTCCTCCAGGCTGCGTCGGTGGACGTCGGCATAGGACCCGGATCCGGGGGTCGGGAGGTGCAGACTCATGGTCGTCCGCCTCTCCGCCGGCCGCGCCGGTCGTGCCGGCCATCGCCGAGTCACGGACGCCCCGCGGCTCCGCGTCGATTGTGGGCACGGCCACCCCGCAGCGTCGAGGGGGACGCCCGATCGTCAACCGGCCCGTGACCTCCCGCAGCCGGCCCCCGTGCGCCGGCACGACCTGCGGCGGCGCCACTCCCCCACTAGCCTCGAGGCATGCGCATCGGCAACACCGACGTCCGCCCCCTCGGCGGCGGCCCCGGCTGCCTGGCCATGATCCTGTTCTCCGTCATCGCCTCGGTCGCGCTGACGGTCCTGCTCAACCTGGCCGTCAACCTCTTCTGAGGCGAGCGGACCACGCACGTCGGGGGCCCGGGGACGTGACGTGCCCGGGCCCCCGACGTGCGCTCCTCAGGCGTCGACCCCGCGGCGCGTCCTGGCGTAGGTCACGACGTAGGCGGTGGTGGCCACGGTGACCAGGACGGCCGCGACGGGCATCGACGGGATGGACAGGGCGGCCACTGTCAGGTACACCGGCGAGCCGCCACCGTCCGCGATGGTCGACAACGCGACCAGGGCGAACAGCCCGATGACGAGCTCCGGCACAGGAATCCTCTGCCTGGCCATCCGGTCCCCGCTGCTCAGCCCTTGGCGGTGACGACCGGGCCGGTCCCCTCGCCGTCAACGGGCTCGCCCATCTCCTCGGCGATCCGCATCGCCTCTTCGATGAGGGTCTCCACGATCTGGCTCTCCGGGACAGTCTTGATGACCTCACCCTTGACGAAGATCTGGCCCTTGCCGTTGCCGCTGGCCACGCCGAGGTCGGCCTCGCGGGCCTCACCGGGGCCGTTGACGACGCAGCCCATGACGGCCACGCGCAGCGGGACGGTCATGCCCTCCAGGCCGGCGGTCACCTCATCGGCCAGCTTGTAGACGTCCACCTGGGCGCGGCCGCACGACGGGCAGGAGACGATCTCCAGCTTGCGGGGGCGCAGGTTGAGCGCCTGCAGGATCTGCGTGCCGACCTTGACCTCCTCCACCGGCGGGGCCGAGAGGCTCACGCGGATGGTGTCGCCGATGCCCTTGGCCAGCAGCGCGCCGAACGCCGTGGCGGACTTGATGGTGCCCTGGAAGGCCGGCCCGGCCTCGGTGACGCCCAGGTGCAGCGGCCAGTCGCCCTGCTCGGCGAGCATCTCGTAGGCGCGGATCATGACCACCGGGTCGTTGTGCTTGACCGAGATCTTGAAGTCGTGGAAGTCGTGCTCCTCGAACAGAGAGGCCTCCCACACGGCCGACTCCACGAGAGCCTCCGGGGTGGGGGCGCCGTACTTCTCGTAGAGTCGCTTGTCCAGCGAGCCCGCGTTCACGCCGATGCGCAGGGACACCCCGGCGTCCTTGGCGGCCCTCGCGATGGCGCCCACCTGGTCGTCGAACTTCTTGATGTTGCCCGGGTTCACGCGCACCGCCGCGCACCCGGCGTCGATGGCGGCGAAGACGTACTTGGGCTGGAAGTGGATGTCGGCGATGACCGGGATCTGGCTCTTGGCCGCGATGGCCGGCAGTGCGTCGGCATCGTCCTGGGTGGGGCAGGCCACGCGCACGATGTCGCAGCCGGCGGCCGTCAGCTCGGCGATCTGCTGCAGCGTGCCGTTGACGTCCGCCGTCTTGGTGGTGGTCATGGTCTGCACGCTCACCGGGGCGTCGCCGCCGACGAACAGGTCACCGACCTTGATCTTGCGGCTCCTGCGGCGCGGGGCGACGGTCTGCGGGGCGGGCGCGGGCATTCCCAGATCGGTCATGCCCCCAGTATCGCAAGCGGCTCAGCCGAGGCTCACCGGCGCCACGATGTCGGCGTAGATCAGCAGCAGGGACATGCCCAGCAGCACCACGGCCATGCCGGTGGCCAGCGGCATCATGCGGGCCACGTCGACGTACCCGGGGTCCGGCAGTCCGCGCAGGCGGGCCCACGCGCGTCGGGTCCCCTCCCACAGCGCGCCGGCCACGTGCCCACCGTCCAGGGGCAGCAGCGGCACGAGGTTGAACACGAACAGGGCCAGGTTGAGACCGGCCAGCAGGCTGCCCCAGAAGGCCACGCGCTCACCCCAGTCGAGGCCGAGCTCCTGGCTCGAGGTCACCTCCCCGGCCACGCGACCCACGCCGACCACCGACATCGGACCGTTGGGGTCGCGCTCCTCCAGACCCAGCACGGTCTGGCCCACGTCCCACAGGCGCGCCGGGATGGTGAACACCACCGAGGCGGTGCGCCACAGCCCGTCGCCGACCGCCGGGGGCACCGCCGAGAGCGGCTGGCGCACCATCTCGTGCGCCGGGGAGGCGCCCAGGTAGCCGACCTCCTCGGTGACCGGCTGGCCGTCGCGCTCGACGACCTCGCCGTCGACCACCTTCGGCCGCTCGCGCAGCACCGGGTGGGCGGTGAGCTCGACCCGCTCTCCGTCGCGCTCCACCACCAGCGGCAGGGGATGGTCGCCCCCGCTGCGGATGGCGTCGGTGACCTGCTGCCAGGAGTCCACCGGCGCACCGGCCACCTCCACGATGTGGTCACCCGGCCGGAGCCCGGCCGCGGCGGCGGGACTCGGGTCGTCCCCCGGACCGCACTGCGTGGCCTGCGGGTCGTCGGTCACGCACTCCACCACGGCCTTGACGGTCGTGGTCGGCTGGGCCGTGCCGTGCAGGGTCAGCAGCCCCGTGAGCAGCACCACGGCGATGAGCAGGTTCACCAGCGGCCCGCCGAGCATGATCATGACCTTGCGCCAGACCGGCAGCTTGTAGAAGACGCGGTCGGCGTCCTCGGGGCGCACCTCCTCCAGGGCCGCGGCGCGCGCGTCCTCGGAGACCTGGTCGAGCAGGCCGGTGGAGCTGCGGCGGACCGTGCCGGCCGGGTCCTCACGGCGCGGCGGCAGCATGCCGATCATGCGGATGTACCCGCCCAACGGGATTGCCTTGACGCCGTACTCGGTCTCCCCCCGGCGGGTGGACCACAGGGTGGGGCCGAAGCCGACCATGTACTGCGTGACCCGCACCCGCGAGGCCTTGGCCGGCAGCAGGTGGCCCACCTCGTGCAGGGCGATGGAGGCGCAGATGCCCAGGAAGACCACCAGCACGCCCAGCAGGTAGAGCATCACGCCGCGTGCCCCTCGATGGCGCGGTGGGCGGCCTCGCGGGCGCGGTCCTCGGCGGCCAGCACGTCGTCCAGGGTGAGCGACTCCTCTCCCCCGGCACCCAGCTGCTCCACCACCTGCGCGACGGTGTCCACGATGCCGGTGAACGGCAGCCGGCCGTCGTGGAAGGCCTCCACGCACTCCTCGTTGGCCGCGTTGTAGACCGCCGGGGCCGTGCCGCCGAGGCGACCCACGTGCACGGCGAGGTCCACCGCCGGGAAGGCCTCGGCATCGAGCGGGGCGAAGTCCCACTGCATGGGGGTGGTCCAGTCCGTGGGCTCGTCCACGTCGGTGAGCCGCTCCGGCCAGCTCAGCCCCAGCGCGATGGGCACGAGCATCCGCGGAGGCCCGATCTGGGCGATGGTGGAGCCGTCGTGGAACTCCACCATCGAGTGGATCTGCTGCTGCGGGTGCACCACCACCTGGATGCGCTCGTAGGGCACCCCGAAGAGCAGGTGGGCCTCGATGACCTCCAGGCCCTTGTTGACCAGCGTGGCCGAGTTGGTGGTGATGACGTGACCCATGGCGAAGTTCGGGTGGGCCAGGGCCTCGGCGGGCGTCACGCCCTCGAGCTCGGCGCGGGTGCGGCCGCGGAAGGGGCCGCCGGAGGCCGTCACGACCAGCCGGCGCACCTCCTGGGCGCGCCCGGAGGCCAGGCACTGGGCGATGGCGGCGTGCTCGGAGTCCACGGGCACGATCTGGTCGGGGCGTCGGCGTGCGGCCTCCACGAGCGGCCCGCCCACGATGAGCGACTCCTTGTTGGCCAGCGCCAGGGTGCTGCCGGCCTCGAGCGCCGCGAGGGTGGGACGCAGGCCGATGGACCCGGTGATGCCGTTGAGCACCACGTCCACGGGCTCAGCGGCCAGCTCGGTGGCGGCGTCCGGCCCCGTGAGCACGCGGGGGCGCAGCGCCTCGCCGCCCGGCGTGGCGGCCAGGGCGGCGCGCAGCTCGGCCTCGGTGCCCCGGGCGAGGGCCACCACCTCGGGACGGGCCGTCACCACCTGGCGGGCCAGGAGGGCCAGGTCGCTGCCGCCGGCCGCCAGCCCGTGGACGGTGAAGCGTCCGGGGTTCTGGTCGACGACCTGCAGGGCCTGGGTGCCGATGGAGCCGGTGGACCCCAGGAGCGTGACGCGGCGCGGAGACATGGGCGCCAGCGTACGGCCCACCCCCGGGGTCCCAGCGGGTGCTCAGCCCCGGCGCGCCAGCCGCTCCAGGTCGGCGCGGTCGCCGTGCACGCGGTTCACGTCGTACCCGTGGGCGTCCACGGGGTAGGCCTGCCAGATGGTGTGGGTGGCGCCGTGCATCGACCACGACTTGGGCGCGATGCCGGGGGCGCTGGAGTAGCGGGCCAGCCAGAGCTTCACGTCCGAGAAGTCGGCCGTGCCCACGCAGGTGTTCCACCAGTGGGCGTTGGTGTAGACGACCGGCTTGACCCCGGTGAGCTCCTCGTAGCGGGTGATGAAGTCCCGGGCCCAGGCGGCCATCTCGGCCTGGGACTTGCCGTAGCAGACCGGGCCGTAGGGGTTGTACTCCATGTCCAGCGCGCCAGGCAGGGTGCGGCCGTCCGGGCTCCAGCCGCCGCGGTGGGCCACGAAGTACTCGGCCTGCTGGCGTCCGGAGGAGACCTCCGGGTTGGCGAAGTGGTAGCTGCCCCGGAGCATCCCCTGCTCGGTGGCGCCCTTCCACTGGTCGCTGAAGGAGTCGGTGGCCAGGTAGGTGCCCTCGGTGGCCTTGATCCACACGAACTGGGCCGAGTGGTCGGTGAACCACTGCCAGTCCTCGATGGTGGTGTGGCCACTCGTGTCCACGCCGTAGGGGCCGTGGGTGAGCTCGGCCACCGGGTCGATGGGGGCGCGACCGAAGGCGGTGACGGAACCGGGCTCCTCGACGGGGAGGGTGGAGCCCATCGTGGCGCCCTCCCCCGAGGTGGGGAGGTCGTCCGGGGCGGCGTCGCCGGTGCCGCTGGCGACGGCCGGTGCGGAGAGGGCGGCGAGCAGGAGGGTGGCAGCAGCGAGCGTGCGGGTACGAGACATGAGTGCGCGTCCTGGTGAGGGGTCGGGGCGTGCGGGCCCGGGCACCCGGGCACCGTCGGGCAGGCTAGGGAGGCCCGCCCCACCCGTCCAGAGGCGCCCGGGTTCCTTGACCGAAAACTGACCGACCACCGTGTACCGGTCACCGCCGCAGGGCGTTTGGGCCCCCCGCGCCGCACCACTCTCAGTCGGCCAGGCCGAGGTACTGCGTGTCGAGATACTCCTCCACGCCCTCGTGACCGCCCTCGCGCCCCAGGCCGGAGTGCTTCACGCCGCCGAAGGGTGCCGCGGGCTGGGAGACCACGCCCATGTTGAGCCCGACCATGCCGGTCTGCAGGCCCGCCGAGAAGCGCATGAGCCGCGAGACGTCACGGGAGTAGACGAAGCCGACGAGGCCGAACTCGGTGTCGTTGGCCGCCGCCAGCGCCTCCTCCTCGGTGTCCACCACGTGCATCGGCGCCACCGGGCCGAAGACCTCCTCGGCCAGGAGGCGCGCCCCGGCCGGCACGTCGGCCAGCACGGTGGGCGCGTACCAGCTGCCGCCCTCGGGCAGGTCGGCGCGCAGCGCCGCGCTGGCCTCGGGGCCGCCGGTGGCCACGGTGGCACCGCGGTCCAGCGCGTCGGTGACGAGCTCGGTCACCTTGGCCAGGGCGTCGGCATCGACCAGGGGGCCCAGGTCCGTGCCCTCGTCGCCCCCGCGCCCGACCCGCCGGGCCGCGGCCGCCTCGGCCAGGCGGCGGGTGAACTCCTCGGCCACGCCGCGCTGCACCACGAAGCGGTTGGCCGCCGTGCAGGCCTGCCCGATGTTGCGGAACTTGGCCGCCATCGCACCCTCCACCGCGGCGTCCAGGTCGGCGTCGTCGAGCACCACGAACGGCGCGTTGCCGCCGAGCTCCATGGACGTGCGCAGCAGGCCCGGGGCCGCCTGCTCCTGCAGGGAGGTGCCCACCGGGGTGGACCCGGTGAAAGTCAGCTTGCGCAGCCGCGGGTCGGTGATGATGCGGGAGGACACCGCCTTCGCGTCGGCGGTGGTCACGAGGTTGACCACGCCCGCCGGCACACCCGCCTCGGCGAGCACGTCCACGAGCAGCATCGCGGTGAGCGGCGTGGCCTCGGCGGGCTTGAGCACCACCGTGCAGCCTGCCGCGAGCGCCGGGCCCACCTTGCGGGTGCCCATGGCCAGCGGGAAGTTCCACGGGGTGATGGCGTACACCGGCCCCACCGGCTTGCGGCGGGTGAGGATGGTGGACCCGCCGGCGGGGGCAGGCACCATGCGGCCCTCCAGGCGCACCGCCTCCTCGGAGAACCAGCGCAGGAACTCGGCGCCGTAGGCCACCTCGCCGCGGGACTCCTCGAGGGACTTGCCCATCTCCAGCGTCATGAGGGCGGCGACGTCCTCGGTGCGCTCGGTGAGCAGGTCGAAGGCGCGGCGGAGCACGTCCGAGCGCTCCCGGGCCGGGGTCGCTGCCCAGTCGGCCGCGGCCCCCACCGCGGCGTCCAGGGCGGCCACGCCGTCCTCGACGGTGGCGTCGGCCACCTCGCGCAGGACGGTGCCGTCGCTGGGGTCGGTGACGGCGAAGGTCCCGCCGCCGGTGGCCTCGCGCCACGCCCCGCCGACGTACAGGCCGGTCCAGGAGGCGGGTGCGAGGTCGTGGAGGCGCTGCTGCAGGTCTGCGTGGGAGGTCATGCCCCTCAGCCTGCCACTGCCTCCTGGGCCGCGCGCGCGATGGCGAGCTCCTCGTTGGTGGGGGTCACCAGCACCGCCACCGACGACTCCGGCGCGGAGACGACGGTGGAGCCGGCCGTACCCCGCGGCACCGAGGCGTTGGCCTGCTCGTCGAGCACCACCCCCAGTGCGGCCAGCCGCTCGCAGAGCTCGGCGCGCAGCTCCACGTTGTTCTCCCCGACGCCGGCGGTGAAGACCAGCGCGTCCAGGCCGCCCATCACGGCGTGGAAGGCCCCCACGTAGCGCACCAGGCGGTGCAGGGAGACGTCGAGGGCCAGCCGGGCCCGCTCGTCGCCGGCGGTGGCCGCGGCGCGCACCTCGCGCATGTCGCCCGTGCCGGTCATGCCCTTGAGGCCGCTGCGACGGTTGAGCAGCTCGTCGACCTCGCCGGCGCTCATGCCCTGACGTTGCAGGTGGAGGATGACGCCGGGGTCGAGATCGCCGGTCCGGGTGCCCATGACCAGGCCCTCCAAGGGCGTCATGCCCATGGTCGTGTCCACGGGCCGGCCGTAGCGCACCGCCGAGGCCGACGCCCCGTTGCCCAGGTGGAGCACCACCGTGCGCAGGTCCTCGCGGGAGCGGCCCAGGTCGCGCGCGGCGCGTTCGGAGACGTAGTCGTGGCTCGTGCCGTGGAAGCCGTACCGGGCGATGCGGTGGCGCTCGGCCACCTCGGCGTCCAGGGCGTAGGTGCGTGCCTCGGCCGGCAGGTCGGCGAAGAAGGCGGTGTCGAAGACACCCACGTGCGGCACCTGCGGCAGGTGTTGGCGGGCGGCCTCGATGCCCAGCACGTTGGCGGGGTTGTGCAGCGGCGCCAGCGGGGAGAGCTCGCGCACCACCTCCACCACGGCGTCGTCGAGGAGCACCGGTGCGGTGAAGCGGCGGCCGCCGTGGACGACGCGGTGGCCCACCACCTCGACCTCCTCCAGCAGGCCGCCCTCCCCCAGCCGGTCGAGCACCCAGCCGAGGGCCTCGGTGTGGTCGGTGAAGGGCTGCTGCACCCCGGACTCCTCGCCGCGCAGCACGAGCGTGGCCTCACCGGACGGCTCGCCGATGCGCTCCACCAGGCCCTTGGCGTGCACCTGGCCGGACCCGGGGTCGAGGACCTGGAACTTCACCGACGAGGAGCCGGCGTTGATGACGAGTGCGCTCACGAGGGGCTCCCTGCGGTGGACGGGGTGGTCTGGGTGGTGGCCGCCTGCACGGCGGTCATGAGGATGGTGTTGACGATGTCGTCCTCCAGCGCCCCGCGCGAGAGGTCGTTCACCGGGCTGGCCAGGCCCTGCAGCAGCGGGCCCACGGCGAGCGCCCCGGCCATGCGCTGCACGGCCTTGTAGGTGTTGTTGCCGGTGTTGAGGTCCGGGAAGACCAGCACCGTGGCCCGGCCGGCCACGTCGGAGTCCGGCATCTTGGAGGCGGCCACGGAGGGCTCCACCGCGGCGTCGTACTGGATGGGCCCGGCCACCGGCAGGTCGGGGGCCAGCTCGCGCACCCGCTCGGTGGCCGCGCGCACCTTCTCCACCTCCTTGCCGGAGCCGGACTCGCCGGTGGAGTAGCTGAGCATGGCCACCCGCGGCTCGATGCCGAAGGCGCGGGCCGTGGCGGCGCTGGCCACCGCGATGCCGGCGAGCTCGTCGCTCGTGGGCTCGGGGATGACCGCGCAGTCGGCGAAGACGAGCACGCGGTCGGCCAGGCACATGAGGAAGCAGCTGGAGACCTCCGTGCTGCCCGGGGCGGTGCCGATGACCTGGAAGGCCGGGCGGATCGTGTCGGCCGTCGTGTGGGCGGCACCGCTGACCATGCCGTCGCACTGCCCGTCGCGCACCAGCAGGGTGCCGAAGGTGTTGGGGTCGGTGACCACCGTCCGCGCGGTGGCCAGGGTCATGCCCTTGTGCTTCCGCAGCTCGGTGTAGAGCTCGGCGAGACGTTCGGCATCGGGGTCCGAGGCCGGGTCGCGCAGGGTGGCGCGGGAGAGGTCCACGCCCAGCTCGCGGGCACGGGCCGTCATCGCGTCCACGTCGCCGAGCACGGTCAGGTCCACCAGGTCGCGGGTGAGCACCCGGCCGGCGGCGCGCAGGATGCGGTCGTCCCCGCCCTCGGGGAGCACGAGGTGGCGGCGGCTGGCGGCGGCGCGTTCCACGAGCTGGTGCTGGAAGATCAGCGGCGTCACGGCCGAGGTGGGCCGCACGTCGAGCTGCTCCAGCACCCCCCGGGCGTCCAGGCGCCCGCCCACCAGGGCCAGCGCGGCGGCGGTCTTGCGGCCACTCCCCTGCCCCAGCAGGCCGCGTGCCCCCGCGGCGGCCCGGGCGGTCTCGTAGGTGTTGCCCGCGGTCTCGATGACGGGCAGCCGCAGGTTGAGGCCCTGCACCAGCGCCCGCACCTGCTCGCTCACCTCGAAGCCGCCGTTGAGCACCACGGCGCTGAGGGTCGGGAAGCCCTCGGAGGTGTGCGCCGCGATGAGGGTCAGCAGGATCTCCACACGGTCGCTGGCGGCGATGCACAGCTGGCCGTCGGCGAGACGCTCCAGGATGTGCTCGGGGTTCATGCCGCCCACGAGCACGTCCTCGACCTCCCGGTCCAGGGCGGCCTCGTCGCCCCACAGCAGGGTGCCCTCCACGGCGGCCATCACGTCGCGCACGGTGGGCGCCGAGAGCAGCGGCAGGTCCGGCACGGCGCCCAGCAGGGGCACCTCACCCCCGGACGACCGCGTGATCCCCGCGGCGCCGGCGGCCACGGCATCGGCCTCGGACTCCCCGCCGGTGACCCGGTTGACCACCACGCCGAGCACGTCCGCGTGCTGGGCCTCGGCCTCGTGGACGCACACCTCCACCACGGTGCGCACCTGCTCGGGCGTGCGGTCCTGCCCGTGCACCACGAGCACCATCGGGGCCGCGAGGTTGGCCGCCACGCGGGCGTTGAAGGAGAACTCGGTGGGGCCCGTGACGTCGGTGAAGTCCGACCCGAGCACGACGACCAGGTCGCACTCGTCGGCCAGCCGGTGGTAGGCCGTGAGCACCTGGGCCAGGGCCGCCTCCTCGTCGGCGTGCACCTTCTCGTAGGTGACGCCCACCGCGTCGGCCGGCGGCACGGAGGACCCCGCCCGGGTGAGCAGGGCCTGGAGGATGGGGTCGGCGTCGCGGTCCTCGGCGCGGGCGACGGGGCGGAAGACCCCGACCCGCTCGACCAGTCCGACGGCGGCGTCGACGAGGGCCAGGGCGACGGCGGACTTGCCGGTGCTGCCCTCCGGGGAGGCGACCATGACGGTGCGGGCGTTCATGGGCCCAACTCTGCCAGCACGCAGGGCCTGCTCCGGCCCGGGGGTGCGGGCTACGGTCGGGGCATGAGCACCGCCGGCCACCTGCCCGCCGTCCCCCTCGCCGGCCACCGGGAGCACCCGGTGACCCCGGCCCGCGAGGTGGCCACCACCGCCTCGCTGGAGCGCCTGCTGGACCGCGTGGAGGCCGGGCGGGACAGCCTCGACCGGGTGGCCCTGCAGGGTCTCGACCTGCGCCCGGTGGCCGACCGGCTGCTCGCCCTGCCCCCGGCGGCCCTCGCGGGCGTGGTGCTCTTCGGCGGGCAGGTTCCCACCCCGGTGCGCGACCACCTGCTGGCCGCCGGGGCCATCGTCTTCCCACCCGCCCCCGAGGCGCCGGTGCACCCCTACCGCGGGTGCACCTACACCTCCGAGGAGCTCTACGCCGGCCTCGACGCCCACGGGTACGCGGCCACCCCGGACGGGCGCGCCCACGCGTGGTTCCGCACCGAGCGCCTCGAGGGGGACCCCTACGTCTCGGTGCTGCGCGCCATCCACGACGACACGGTGGTGGACGCCCTCGTGGACGACCTGGCCGGCCACAGCGTGGTGGGGGTCATGGGCGGGCACGCCCTGCAGCGCGGCACCCCCGGGTACGCCGAGGCCGCGGCCCTGGGCCACGAGCTCGCGCGGGCCGGGCACCTGGTGCTCACCGGCGGCGGCCCCGGCGCGATGGAGGCGGCCAACCTCGGCGCGCTGGCCCCGGACCACGCCGCGCTCCAGGAGGCCCTGGCCCTCGTGGCCGTGGTGCCCGGGTTCGACGACGTGGCCGCCTGGGCGCGCGCCGGGTTCGCCGCCCGCGACACCCTGCTGCGCGCCGCCGGCGAGACGCCCGGTGCCGAGGCCTGCGCGGCCGCACCCGCCCGCCTGCGCAGCGTGGGCGTGCCCACCTGGTTCTACGGCCACGAGCCGCCCAACGTGCTGGCGCAGCGCATCGCCAAGCTGTTCTCCAACGCCGTCCGCGAGGACGTGCTGCTGGCCCGGTCCGACGCGGGCCTCGTGGTGCTCCCCGGCGCCGCCGGCACCGTGCAGGAGGTCTTCCAGGTGGCCACGCGCCTCTACTACGCCACGCCGGGCTGTGAGCTCGGGGCACTCGTGCTCGTGGGGCGGGAGCACTGGACGCGGAGCCTGCCGGTGTGGCCGCTGCTGGAGGCCCTCGGCACCGACCGCGCCCTGGGCGGCGTGCTGCACCTGGTGGACGACGTGCGCGAGGCCGCGCACCGCATCGGGCCCGCCTGAGTCAGGCCAGGGTGCCCTCCGGAGCGGCGGCCAGCTGCCCGCACGCGCCGTCGATGTCCGAGCCGCGGGTGTCGCGCACCGTGGTGGGGATGCCGGCGGCGCGCAGCCGCTCCACGAACTGCTGCTCCACGCCGGGGCGCGAGGCGGTCCACTTGGAGCCCGGCGTCGGGTTGAGCGGGATGGGGTTGACGTGCACCCAGCCGCGGCCGCGGGCGTTGAGCTTCTCCCCCAGCAGGTCGGCGCGCCAGGCGTGGTCGTTGATGTCGCGGATGAGGGCGTACTCGATGCTCACGCGCCGGCCCGTGGCCTGGTAGTAGCGGTACGCGGCGTCCAGCGCCTGGTCCACGTTCCACCGGGTGTTGATGGGAACCAGCTCGTCGCGGAGCTCGTCGTCCGGGGCGTGCAGGCTGAGCGCCAGCGTGGCGGGCACGCCCTCGGCGGCGAACTTGTCGATGGCGGGCACCAGGCCCACTGTGCTCATCGTCAGGCCGCGGGCGCTCATCCCCAGCCCGTGCGGGGCAGGCTCCACCATGCGCCGCACGGCGTCGACCGCGCGACGGTAGTTGGCCAGGGCCTCGCCCATGCCCATGAACACCACGTTGTGCACCCGCAGCGGGCCGCCGGCCGCCATCGGGGTGTCCAGCGGGTCCTCGGTCCCGTCCAGCGCGGGGTCGGCGTCGTTCTCACCCAGCTCCACCTGGCCCTCGGCGAGCTCCGGCGGCGGGGTGAGCCCGGGCGCCTCGGGGTCGTTGAGCATGCGGTTGGCCGCCACCAGCTGGCCCACGATCTCGGCGGTGGACAGGTTGCGGGTCAGGCCCTGCTGCCCGGTGGCGCAGAAGGGGCAGTTCATGCCGCACCCGGCCTGGCTGGAGAGGCACAGCGTCACGCGGCGCGGGTAGCGCATGAGCACCGACTCCACCAGCGCCCCGTCGTGGAGGCGCCAGAGGGTCTTGACCGTGGCGCCGTCGTCGGCACGCTGCACGCTCACCGGGGTGAGCAGACGCGGCATGAGGGCGCGCACGGTCTCCTCGCGGCCGGCCTTGGGCAGGTCCGTCATCGCGGCCGGCTCGTCGGTCCACCGCTCGAAGAAGTGCTTGGAGAGCTGGCTGGCGCGGAAGGCTGGCCAGCCGGCCTCGGTGACCGCCGCCCTGCGGCCGTCCATGTCGAGGTCCGCCAGGTGCTGCGGCGGCTTGCCACGGCGCGGGGCGGTGAAGGTGAGCTGGCCCGGGGCGGGCGGCTGGGTGGTGGGCTGCGGCAGGTCGGTCATCGCCCCCATCATCGCACTGCCACCACACCCCGGGCAGGGCGCGAGGCGGGACCACCGGGTCCGGGCGGTCAGGGCGTGGGCACCGCCACCGCGAGGATGGCCCAGGCCACCGGCGCGGCCACCAGCAGGGAGTCGAGGCGGTCCATGATGCCGCCGTGGCCCGGCAGCAGGTTGCTCATGTCCTTGACGCCCAGGTCACGCTTGAGGGAGGACTCGGCGAAGTCCCCCACCGTGGCCGCCAGCGCCACCGTCACGCCGAGCAGCGGGCCCACCCACAGCGGCCCGGGCAGCACCCACGCCATCACCGCCAGTCCCCCCAGGGCGGCCGCGCACACCGACCCGGCGAAGCCCTCCCAGGACTTCTTGGGGCTCAGGTGCGGCGCCATCGGGTGGCGGCCGAAGCGCACCCCCGCGGCGTACCCGCCGACGTCCGAGCAGGCCACGAGCAGCACCAGGGCCACCACGCGCTGCACGCCGTCCGCCGGGGAGACCAGCAGCACCGCGCACGCCGCGAGCGCCCCCACGTAGCCCGTCACCAGCGCGGCGCCGGTCACGTCCGCGATGGCGCGGGGGACCCCCGCCGAGGCCGGGTGGTAGGGGTCCTCCCGGTCGTCGCGCTGCGGGCGGTAGGCCCTCCACACCACCTGGAGCGCCACCATCGCCACGGCGGACACCGCGAGCCCCGACCCACCGGCGAACCAGGTGGACCAGGCGATCACCATCGGGCCCACCACGGTGGGGACCCACGGCACCCGGATGCCGCCCGGGCGGTGGCGCAGCGCCTGCATCAGCTCCCAGGCCGCCACCGCACCGGCGGCGCCGGCGAGCAGCACGAAACCCTCGCGCCGGATCACCAGGGAGACGATGATCAGCGTCGCGAGGGCGAGTGCGACCGTGATGGCCGCCGGCAGGTTGCGGCCGGCGCTCGGTGTGGCGGACACGGGATCGGTGTGGGCCGGGTCAGACCTCGAGGAGCTCGGCCTCCTTGGCCTTCAGGATCTCCTCCACCTGGTCGGTGTGCTTCTTCGTGAGGGCCTCGAGCTCCTTCTCGCCACGGGCGCCCTCGTCCTCGCCGATCTCGCCGTCCTTGACCAGCTTGTCGATCTGCTCCTTGGCCGCACGGCGCACGTTGCGCAGGGACACGCGGGCCTCCTCGCCCTTGCCCTTGGCCAGCTTGATGTACTCCTTGCGGCGCTCCTCGGTGAGGGCCGGCAGCACGCAGCGGATCTGGTTGCCGTCGTTGGACGGGTTCACGCCCAGCTCGGACTCGCGCAGGGCCTTCTCGATGGCGGACATCGCCGACTTGTCGAAGGGCTGCACCATGATCGTGCGGGCCTCGGGCACCTGGAAGGACGCCAGCTGCTGCAGCGGGGTCGGGGCGCCGTAGTAGTCGACCATGATCTTGGAAAACATGCCGGCGTGGGCACGGCCGGTGCGGATGTCCGCCATGTCCTCGTGGGCGACCTCGATGGCCTTCTCCATCTTCTGCTGGGCCTCGGTCAGCGCGTCCTTGACGGTCATGCGGAACTCCTGTGTCTCGTGGTGGTTCGGGGTGGCCGTGCGGGGCCGGTGGTGCCGGTCCGGCTCAGTCGGCCGTGACGATGGTGCCGATTCTCTCACCACGCAGGGCCTGCGCGATGGCGCCCTCGCCCTGCATGCCGAAGACCATCATCGGCAGCTTGTTCTCCATGCACAGCGAGAAGGCGGCGGCGTCGGCGATGCGGAGCTGCTTGGCCAGGGCCTCGGCGAAGGTGAGGTGCTCGTAGCGCTCGGCGGTGGGGTCGGTGTGGGGGTCGGCGCTGTAGACGCCGTCGACGCCCGACTTGCTCATGAGCACCTCGTCGCACTTGATCTCCAGCGCGCGCTGGGCGGCCACGGTGTCGGTGGTGAAGAAGGGCATGCCCGCCCCGGCGCCGAAGATCACCACGCGCCCCTTCTCGAGGTGGCGGATGGCGCGGCGCGGAATGTACGGCTCGGCGACCTGGGTCATCTCGATGGCGGTCTGCACGCGCGTGTCCACGCCCTCGGCCTCGAGGAAGTTCTGCAGCGCCAGGCAGTTCATGACCGTGCCGAGCATGCCCATGTAGTCGGCCCGGGTGCGCTCCATGCCCTTGGTCTGCAGCTCGGCGCCGCGGAAGAAGTTGCCGCCGCCCACCACGATGGCCACCTGCACGCCCTCGCGGACGGCATCGGCGATCTGGGCGGAGATGCCCTTCACCACGTCGGGGTCCACGCCGACCGACCCGCCACCGAACACCTCTCCGGACATCTTTAGCAGCACCCGGCGTGCTGCGGTGCTCTGCTCTGCGGTCGTGCTCATCGGCTGGCCTCCTGGGTCACGGTGCGGCGGGCCTTCGGGCCCGGACGATCCTTGCACACCCTCCCGGCGGGGACGCCGAAGGGCCCACCCCGTGCGGGGTGGGCCCTTCGTGCGGTGCAGGGATCAGGCCTGCAGGTCGGAACCGACCTTGAAGCGCACGAAGCCGGTGACCTCGGCGCCGGCCTCCTCGGCCACCTTGGCCACGGACTTCTTGGGGTCCTTGGCGAAGGGCTGGTCGAGCAGCACGTTGTCCTTGAAGAAGGCGTTCACGCGGCCCTCGATGATCTTCGGCAGGGCCTGCTCCGGCTTGCCCTCCTCCTTGGCCGTCTCCTCGGCGATGCGACGCTCGTTCTCCACCACGGTGGGGTCGATCTCGTCGCGGGTGAGGGCGGTGGGGGCGAAGGCGGCGGCGTGCATGGCCACGTCGCGGCCGATCTGCTCGTCGGTGCCGGTGGTGGCCACGAGCACACCGATCTGCGCCGGCAGGTCCGGCGAGGTCTTGTGCAGGTAGGCCACGACCTGGCCCCCCTCGGGGGCGGTCAGGCGAGCGAGGTTGCGCACCTCGATCTTCTCGCCGATCTCGGCGTTGGAGGAGTCCAGCAGCGCCTGGACGGTCTGGCCGTCCAGCTCGGAGGACAGCAGCGCCTCGGCGGAGTCGATCTGCTGCTCGGCGGCGTGGCCCAGCACCTTGTCCGCCAGGGCGATGAACTTCTCGCCCTTGGCCACGAAGTCGGTCTCGCAGTTGATCTCGAGCAGGGTGCCCGCACCGTTGCCGGTGTGCGCGGCGACCAGGCCGTTGGAGGCCGAGCGGCCCTCACGCTTGGTCACACCCTTGAGGCCCTTGATGCGCAGGGCCTCCTTCGCGGCCTCGATGTCGCCGTTCGACTCGTCGAGGGCCTTCTTGACGTCCAGCATCCCGGCGCCGGTCTGCTCACGCAGGGCCTTGATGTCAGCAGCGGTGTAGTTCGCCATGAACCTTCGTTGCTCCTTCGGTGTGGTGGATCTGCGGTCGGTTCGGGTGGCTCAGGCCTGGGCGGAGTCGGTGGACTCGCCCTCGGCGGCGGCGGCGGCCTCGGCGGGCGCCTCGGTGGCGGCCGGGGTCTCGGCACCCTCACCGGCGAGCAGCTCGCGCTCCCACTCGGCCATGGGCTCGTCGGCGGCGGCGTTGCCCCCACCGTTGCGGGCCATGAGGCCCTCGGCGGCGGCGTCGGCCACGATGCGGGTCAGCAGCGAGACGGAGCGGATGGCGTCGTCGTTGCCCGGCACGGCGTAGTCGACCTCGTCGGGGTCGCAGTTGGTGTCCAGGATGGCGATGACCGGGATGCGGAGCTTGCGGGCCTCGGTGACGGCCAGGTGCTCCTTCTTGGTGTCCACGACCCAGACCGCGGAGGGGGTGCGGGTCATGTCGCGGATGCCGCCCAGGGTGCGGTCGAGCTTGTCGAGCTCGCGCTTGAGGACCAGCAGCTCCTTCTTGGTGCGGCCGGAGTTGGCCACGTCGTCGAAGTCGATGGCCTCGAGCTCCTTCAGGCGCTCCAGGCGCTTGGCCACGGTCTGGAAGTTGGTGAGCATGCCGCCCAGCCAGCGGTGGTTCACGTAGGGCATGCCCACGCGGGTGGCCTGCTCGGCGATGGTCTCCTGGGCCTGCTTCTTGGTACCGACGAACAGGATGGTGCCGCCGTGGGCCACGGTCTGCTTGACGAACTCGTGGGCCTCGTTGAGGTAGGTCAGCGACTGCTGCAGGTCGATGATGTAGATGCCGTTGCGCTCGGTCATGATGAAGCGCTTCATCTTGGGGTTCCAGCGACGGGTCTGGTGTCCGAAGTGGACGCCGCTCTCGAGGAGCTGGC
This sequence comes from Kytococcus schroeteri, assembly GCF_042433515.1. NCBI lineage: Bacteria > Bacillati > Actinomycetota > Actinomycetes > Micrococcales > Kytococcaceae > Kytococcus > Kytococcus schroeteri. Next base: position 75,982 of record NZ_JBHLVH010000004.1, read on the forward strand.
GCATGGTGACGACGGCCATGCCGAGGTCTCGCTTTCTGATGGGGTGCAGTTGTCTCCTGGCCCGGGTGGCGCACCCCACCCCGCGTCCGGGTGGACGGTCGGGGACCACGGGCGCGCGGGTCGAGACCCGGGCGCGAATTCGCGCTCACCGGCGGCGGGCCCGGATTCCTCGGAAGGTCTCGGGCACACCGACAGATCACACGTGTCCCCGAGTCTATCCCACGGCGAGACGTGCCCCTGCGCGACGCCCTCGCCTGTGGGCCCACGTAGGGCCCCCTCCCGGCGTCCACAGGGGGCCGCGCGACCCGCCACGGGTGCAGCTCCTCCCCCGGCAGCCTCGCGGCATGGACACCTCGC
>NZ_JBHLVH010000004.1:76409-227593 GCF_042433515.1 Kytococcus schroeteri
CTGGGCGGTGCTCCTCGCCGGCCTCGATGCGCCGACCGCGGCGGCCGAGGCCCATCCGGACGCGGCGCCGCCCGGACCGGAGGAGGTGGAGTCGATGCCCAACACCACCGACGTCACGCTGCCTCCTCCGCTGTGGCTGCCCTGGGAGAAGGATGTGCATCTCGACCTGGTCTCCCGCGCGGCGCCCCAGGCGTGGGCCCTGGCCGCAGCGTGGGGTCAGGTACCCGGCGGGGTGCCGGCCACCGGGGACACCGCACCGCTGGCGACGGCCTCGGGCCTGGACCCCATGGACTACAAGTGGCCCATCGCACCGGTGAAGGTCGTGCGCCCGTTCAAGCCGCCGAAGCACCGCTACGGACGGGGCCACCGCGGGGTCGACCTGCGGGCCGTCCCGGGGACGCCCGTCTACGCCGCCGGGCCCGGGTTCGTCGCCTTCAGCGGTCCGGTGGCCTCGGTGGGGACGCTCTCCATCCAGCACACCCTGCGGCTGCGCACCACCTACCAGCCCCTCACCGCCCGCGTCCCGATGGGCACACCCGTGGTCGCCGGCACGCCCATCGGGTTGCTGTCCCCGGGTGGGCACTGCCTGCCGGCCTGCCTGCACTGGGGCGCCAGGACCGGGCTGCGGACCTACATCGACCCGACGCTCCTGCCGGACTTCGCGCCGGAGCTCAAGCCCCTGGACCAGCGTCGGCGCCGGCGCTGATCCGGCCCCGGCCCACGGAATGGGCAGGGGGCCGGTTCAGGCCCGGGGGTGGGCGCGCCCGAAGGCCTCGCGGAGGCGTTCCACCGAGACGTGGGTGTACACCTGCGTGGTGGCCAGGCTGGCGTGCCCCAGGAGCTCCTGCACCGACCGCAGGTCGGCCCCCGCGTCCACCATGTGCGTGGCCGCCGAGTGGCGCAGGCCGTGCGGGCCCATCCGGGGGGCGCCGTCCACGCCCTCGACGGCCCGGTGCACCACGCGTCGCACCTCGCGGGGGTCGATGCGACCGCCCCGCGCCCCCAGGAAGAGCGCGCCCGCGCTGCGGTCACCCACCAGGACGGGCCGTCCCCGGTCGGCCCAGGCCGCGAGCGCCTCGGCGGCCGGGCGGCCGAAGGGCACGACCCGTTCCTTGTCCCCCTTGCCCAGCACGCGCACGGTGCGCTCGGCGTGGTCGACGGCCCCGCGGTCGAGGCCCACGAGCTCCCCCACCCGGATGCCGGTGGCGTAGAGCAGCTCGAGCAGGGCGCGGTCGCGCAGCGCCAGCGCCGTGGTCACCGGGTCGTCCGGTGCCCCGTCCTGCCGCGGGGCCGCGCCGTCCGGCCCGGCCCCGCCGGGCCTGTCGACCGGCCCGGCAGCCACTGCACCCGAGACCACCGCCTCGGCCTGGTCCGCCCGGAGCACGCCGGGGAGCCGCCGCTCCCCCCGCGGCGAGACCAGGCGGGCCGAGGGGTCGGTGTCCAAGGTGCCGCGCGCCACCATCCAGCCGAAGAAGGCCCGCTGCGCCGCAGCACCCCGGGCGAGGGTGGTGCGCGCGAGGCCCCGGGCAGAGCGCGCCGCGGCGTGGGACCGCAGGTGGGCCAGGGTCACCCGGTCCCACCGGTCCACGCCCTGCTCCTGGAGGTGCTCGGCCAGTCCCCGCAGGTCGGTCAGGTAGGCCCGGACGGTGTGGGCCGAGCGGCCACGCTCGTGCTCGAGGTGGTCGCCGAACTCCTCCACCGCCCGCGCCAGGTCCGTCCGCATGCGGGACAGTCCACCACGGCGTCCCGGAACCTGGGTGCGTGGTGGGCCGGCCCGGCCCGGGCGGGGCCGGGCCGGCGGACGAGTGCACAGTACCGGGCTCCGTGCGTCAGCGGGTGCGGACCCACCCCCGGTCCGTGCGCTGCACCTGACCGGCGAGCGCCAGCAGCCCCAGGGCCAACTCGGCCTCGGCGAGGGACCGGCCCCCCGCGCGGGCCACCGCATCGGTGGTGGAGCCCCGCGGGCTGACGACGTCCCAGCACCACCGGTGCTCGGGCTCCACCGCGTCCCGGTCCGCCGCCGGCCCCACCGGTACCGGCGCGAGGGCGGCACCCAGGGGTGACAGGGCCTCCAGGGCCTCCTGCGGCGTGGTGACCAGGGTCGCCAGGCCATCGCGGACCACCTGGTGGGTCCCCACCGAGAACTCCGAGGTGACCGGGCCGGGCACCGCGGCCACCGGGCGGGAGCAGGAGTCCGCCCAGCGCGCGGTGGACAGCGAACCCGACCGCGCACCGGCCTCCACCACCAGCGTGCCGCCGGAGAAGGCCGCGATGAGGCGGTTGCGGGTGAGGAAGCGCCCCCGGTGGGGTGCACAGCCCGGGGCGGCCTCGCTGACCAGCGCCCCCTGCCCGGCGACCGCCTGGAGCAGGTCCGCGTGTGCCGCCGGGTAGGGGCGGTCCACTCCCCCGGCGAGGAAGGCCACCGTCGTGCCGGGCGCCGAGAGGGCGCCCCGGTGGGCTGCGGCGTCGACGCCGAAGGCTCCCCCGGAGACGACCGTCACCCCCGAGGCCGCGAACTCCTGGCTCCAGGTGCCGGCCACCGACTGGCCGTAGTGGGTGGCGGCGCGAGCACCGACCACGGCCACCGAGCACTCCAGCGCCTCGGCCAGGTGGGACCGGCCCCGCACCCACAGGCACACCGGTGGGTGCTCGAGGCGGTCGGCGCCGTCGGGCCACTCCTCGTCACCCGGCACGAGCACCCGGACGCCCAGGCGCGCGGCGCGGGCCTCCTCCTCGGCCGGGTCCCACTGTGCGAGCCGGGGCGCGAAGCGACCCTTCGCCACCGAGGGGTCGGCCACGAGGTGCTCCAAGGCGCGTTCGGGACCGAGCCGCTCCAGCAGGGCGGTGGCCTCCTTGTCGCCGGGTTCGGACAGGCGGCTCCACGCGGCACGTGCCGCGCGCTCGGGCGACCAGCGCGGGGTCGGGGCGGACGGTGCGCTCATGCCGCCTCCACCCCGCGCAGCACCACGGCCTGCGCCACGTGCTCGGAGGTCACCGCACCCCCGTCGGACAGGTCGGCCAGGGTGCGGGCGACCCGCAGCACCCGGTCCACGGCCCGCGTGCTGAGCACGCCGGCGGCGTGGGCCGTCCGGAGGCGGTCCAGGGCGGCGGGCGGAACGGCGTGGGGGCCGCGGCGCAGGACGCTGCCCGGGGCGTGCACGTTGAGCGACCACGGGTGCCCCGCCCAGCGTTCCCGCTGCCGCTGCCGAGCCCGCGCCACGCGCTCGGCCACCACCGCCGAGGACTCCGGGAGCTCGCGCGTCATCGGCCAGACGGTGGTGGGGTCCATCTCGACCTGCAGGTCGATGCGGTCGCGGACGGGGCCGGACAGGCGCTTGGCGTACTGCCGGCGCGTGGTGGGCGTGCACTCGCAGACCGCGCCCGCGGTGGCCCGCCGGCCCGCGAGGCCGCAGGGACACGGGTTGGCCGCCAGCACGAGCTGGAAGCGCGCCGGCAGCTCCACCGCCCCCTCCGAACGCAGCACCACCACGCGCCCCTCCTCGAGCGGCTGGCGCAGCCCCTCCAGCACGTCGCGCCGCAGCTCGGGGGCCTCGTCGAGGAAGAGCACCCCGTGGGTGGCCCGGGAGACCGCCCCGGGGCGGGCCCGCCCCGACCCACCCCCGAGCACCGCGCTCGCGGTGGACGCGTGGTGCGGGGCCACGAAGGGCCTCACCCGGGTCAGGCCCACAGGGGTGGCCTCGGTGACCGACGCGATGGCCGCGACCTCCAGTGCCTCGTCCTTCTCCAGCGGCGGCAGGATGCCGGGCAGCCGCCGCGCCAGCATGGTCTTTCCCGTGCCGGGCGCCCCGTGCAGGAGCAGGTGGTGCCCGCCGGCGGCGGCCACCTCCAGGGCCCGTCGGGCGGCCTCCTGGCCCACGACTTCGGAGAGGCAGGCGACCTCCTCGGCGGCCGGGGGTTCCGGCAGCGCGGTGGTGCACCCCATCGGGCGGCCGTGGGTGACGTAGTCCTCCACCAGTGCCGCCAGGTGGGTCACGGGCAGCACCTCGACGCCGGGCACGGTGCAGGTGGTGGTCCACGACGCCGCGGGCACCACGACCCGCTCGACCCCGGCCGCCCGGGCGGCGAGCACCGCCGGGAGCACGCCCGGGACGGGGCGGACCTCCCCGTCGAGCCCGAGCTCCCCGACGTGTGCGACCTGCTCCACCGCCCCGGCCGGCACGACACCCGCCGCCGCGAGGATCGCCAGGGCGATGCCCAGGTCGTAGCCCGTGCCCCGCTTGCGCAGGTCGGCCGGGGACAGGTTGACCACCACCTTGCGGCTGGGCAGTTGGATGCCGGCGTTGGCCGTCGCGGCCCGGATGCGGTCCGGCGCCTGCGCGCACGCGGCGTCCGGCAGGCCCCCGATGGTGAAGGTGGGCAGCCCCGCGCCCATGTCGGCCTCCACCTGGACCATCCGGCCGGTCACCCCCACCAGGCCCACCGCCCAGGTGCGCCCGAGGGTCATGACACGGCCCCCGGCACGTGGTGGACGGTCACCGGGCCCCCGGGCGGCGCGAGCACCCCCAGCACGTCGATGCGGACCTCGTCCCACCGGCCCGGGTGCGCCTGCAGCCAGGCCGCGGTGAGGCGCCGCAGGCGGCGCCGTTGCGCCAGGGAGACCATCTCCACCGGCTCGCCGAAGGCCGCCGTGGAGCGGGTCTTCACCTCGCAGACCACGAGGCGGGGCCCCTCGGCCACCACGAGGTCGATCTCGCCGTGGGCCCCGTGGCGCCAGTTGCGGTCGAGCAACTCCGCGCCGCGCTCCTCCCACCAGCGGGCGGCGATGTCCTCCCCCTGCCGCCCCAGGGCTGTGCGTCGTGCAGTCATGCCCCGCAGCGTGGCCCCGTGCACCGGCGCGCGGTGGGCGAGGGCGCCGGGCCTGTGGCTGCGCCCCCGGGCCGGTCCCCAGCATCGAGGCGCCTGTGGGCGGCCCTCACTCGGGCAGCGTCAGCTCCTGCGGCGCGAGCTCCTCCACGTTGACGTCCTTGTAGGTCATGACCCGCACCCGGGAGACGAAGCGCGCCGGACGGTAGACGTCCCAGACCCAGGCGTCGGTGAGGTGCACGTCGAACCAGGTGTCGCCCGGCTCACCGGCCACCTGCACGTCCACCTCGTTGGCCAGGTAGAACCGGCGGTCGGTCTCCACCACGTAGGAGAAGAGCCCCACGACGTCCCGGTACTCCTTGTACAGGGCCAGCTCGGCATCGGCCTCGAAGCGGTCGAGATCCTCCTCGCTCACTCACACCTCCCGGTCGTCGGCCCACGGAAGGTCCTCCGTGGTGCTCGTCCCATCCTGCACCCCGAGCCGCCAGGAACGGCGGTGGTGGGTGCTCGGTCCGCGCCGCTCCAGCGCCTCGCGGTGGTCGGCCGCGGCGTAGCCCTTGTTGCGGGCCCACCCGTAGGGCCACATGCCCGGCTGCCGGGCCAGGCCGGCCATGAGGCCGTCGCGCTCCACCTTGGCCAGCACGCTGGCGGCGGCCACCGAGGAGCAGGTGCGGTCGGCCTTGGTCCGGGTCACCACCGGGGGCGTGGCCGACATCGCGCCGCCGACGCCCAGGCCGGCCAGGAGCCCGTCGGAGAGTGGGTCGGTGAGCCAGTCGTGCTTGCCGTCGAGCAGCACCACGTCCACCTCCACACCACAGGCCTCGAGGGCCCGCCGCCCGGCGGTGCGCAGCGCGCCCATGATCCCCCGGGCGTCCACCTCGGCCGCCGAGGCGTGCCCCACGCCCCGCGCCACACCCCATCGGAGCAGCTGCGGCACGAGTGCCTCCCGGCGGGCGGCGCTGAGGTCCTTGGAATCGCGCACCCCCACCGGCGCGGTGCCCACGGCGGCGTCCACGACGACCACGCCCACGCTCACCGGCCCGGCCAGTGCCCCCCGCCCCACCTCGTCCATGCCGGCCACGCGCACGGCGCCACCGCGCAGCAGCTCGCGCTCGACGCGCAGGCTGGGCGTGGTGACGCCGGTGCGGGGACGCCCTGGGGCGCCCGGGGTCACTTCGGGTCGGGCACGTCGGCGAAGACGTCCTTGCCCGGCAGGGTGCCCACGTGGTCGAACGGCCAGATGACGACGAAGGCGCCACCGGTCACGCGGTCCATCGGCACGGTGCCGTGGTAACGCGAGTCGCCGGAGTTGGAGCGGTGGTCACCCATGACCCACAGGTGGTCCTCGGGGACCTTCTCGTCGAACTCCACCAGGCTCGGCGGGTTGCCGGGGAACACGTACGGCTCGTCGATGCTCTTGCCGTTGACTTGCACGCGGCCCTCGGCGTCGCAGCACTGCACCCGGTCGCCCGGCAGCCCGATGACGCGCTTGATGAGGTACTCGTCGCCGTCGCCGGGCAGCACCCCGACGAACTGGCCGGCCTTGTGCAGCAGCGACTTGTCCTTGGGCGTGCTGCCGAGCCACTGGCCCGGGTCCTGGAAGACGACGACCTCGCCGCGCTCCACTGCGAAGGGGGTGGGGCTCAGCTTGTTCACCAGCAGGCGGTCGCCCTCCTGGAGCGTGTTCTCCATGGAGCCCGAGGGGATGAAGAAGGCCTGCACGAGGAAGGTCTTGATGAGGAAGGCGAAGAACAGGGCCAGCGCGGCCACCACCACGGTCTCCCGCAGCGCGCTGAGGAAGCCCCCGCGCTCCTTGACCGCTTCCCCCGGGGTCGCCGGGTCGGCCTCGAGGGAGGTGGACCCGGTGGCCGGCTGGTCGTCGGCGGCGTGGTTCGGCTCGTGCTGCTCGGGCGGCATCGACTGCTCCTCGGTGTTCACGGGGCCCACCGTACGCGGGCCACCAGTTCGTCAGACCGCACCACACCGCCCCCCGGCGCGGCCAGGTGGGTGCGTGAGTCCGCGGAGTGCACCGCATTGTCCCCCACCACCCACCACTCGTCCTCACCGAGCACCACGTCGAAGCGCTGGTCGAGCCCCTCCCCGCCCGGGCCGTGGGCGGGCACCGGGGTGCCGTTGCGCACCATCGCGCCGTCGGTGCAGCACGAGACGCGGTCGCCGGGGGCGCCGACCACGCGCTTGACCACGTGCAGCCGCTCCACCCCGGGCGCACGGTCGCCCCAGGCGGCCGTGGCGTCGACGACGACCACGTCGCCCACCGCGACCGCGTCCGACGCCGCCCCCCCGAGCCCGCCCACGATGGTGCCGACCACGAGGTCGCCCGCCGCGAGGCCCGGCTCCATCGAGGGCCCGTTCACCCGGTAGGTGCGCACCGAGGTGGCCAGCACGAGGGCGGCGACGAGGGCCAGGGCCAGCAGGGCCCACCCGGCCCGTCGCCACGGCGAGCCCCCGGGCCGGTTCCCCTCGGGGCCCCGGACACGCCGGAGCCGCCCTCGTCGCAGGGACGAGGACGGCTCGGGCAGGGCGCTCACGGCGACCGGAGGGACGGGTGCCCGCCGGATCAGGCCTTGACGTCCTCGCGCTTCTCGCGGATGCGGGCAGCCTTGCCGCGCAGGTCGCGCAGGTAGTACAGCTTGGCGCGACGCACGTCACCGCGGGTCAGCACCTCCACCTTCTCCACCACCGGGGAGTGCACCGGGAAGGTGCGCTCCACACCGATGCCGAAGGACACCTTGCGCACGGTGTAGGTCTCGCCCACGCCGCGGCCGTGACGACGGATCACGATGCCCTTGAAGACCTGGGTACGGGTGCGGTTGCCCTCGATGACCTTGACGTGCACGTTGATCGTGTCACCGGCGCGGAACTCCGGGATGTCGTCGCGGAGGCTGGCGGCGTCGACGAAGTCGAGCTTCTGCATGATGCGTGTCGCTTTCCGTGGCGTGCGCGCAGGTCACGGCCACTGGGTCACCACGGTCTCCCGTGGTCGCTACGTGGATTCGCCGAGCGTGGTGCCCGGAGCTTCTCCCCCCTGCGGCAGGGGCCTGTCGGGCCGGTCGGCAGCGGCTCAGTCTGCCACAGGTGCGGCAGTCCCGGCCAGTCCGTGCTCCCGCCGGTAGGCCTGCGCCTGGTCGTGGTCCATCGCGTCCTCCGGCGCCCAGGCGGTGACGCCCTTCCAGCTGCGCGGGGCACGGTCGGCCGTGAAGACCGGCTGACGCCCCTCGCGGCGCTGGCGGCGGTAGTCCTGCAGCAGCCAGCCGGCCTTCGGGGAGAGCACGAGCAGCGACCCGATGGTGAGCAGCGCCAGCAGCGGGAAGAGCACGTCGGCCAGCGTCCACAGCAGGGTCGGCTCGAGCACGCCTCCCAGGAAGGTGAGCACGACGAAGACCACGCCGAAGGCCTTGTGCACGGCCTTGTTGCGGGTCAGGTAGTGCACGTTGGACTCGCCGTAGTAGTAGTCCGCGAGCACCGAGGAGTAGGCCAGCACCACGAGGATGGCGCCGAGCACCACGCCGCCCCAGCTGCCCACGGCGTCGACCACGCTGTCGTTGGCGATGGTGACGCCCTCGGCATCGGGCTGGCCACCCAGCAGCGGGTTGGCCGAGAGCACGATGAACGCCGTGATGGAGCAGACCACCAGGGTGTCGAGGTACACGCCCAGCACCTGGGCGAAGCCCTGCTTGACCGGGTGGGAGACCGAGGCCGAGGCGGCCGCGTGGCCACCCAGGCCCATACCGGCCTCGTTGGAGAACATCGCGCGGCGCACGCCCTGCAGCACCATGGTGCCGAAGGCGCCGGCCACGGCCTCGCGCACGCCGAAGGCCCGCCCGAAGATCTCGCCGAACACCTCCGGGACGTGCTGGACGTTCGTGACGACGATGACGCCGCCGAGCACCAGGTAGGCAGCGGCCATGAACGGCACCATCCACTCGGTCACCTTGCCGATGCGGCGCACGCCGCCGAGCACGACGGCGGCGGTCAGGGCGGCCACGACGGCGGCGCTCACCCACTTGAGCGTGGTCCCGCCGTTGTCACCGGCGGAGTTCACCACGGCCTGCGTGACGGTGTTGGCCTGAAGCATGTTGAACGAGATGCCGGCGCACACGAGCACCATCACGGCGAAGAGGACACCGCCGGCCCGCGAGCCGAGCGCCTTCTCGTAGGTCACCGCCCCGCCACCGCGGTAGGCGTCGCCGTCGCGCACCTTGTACAGCTGGGCGACGGTGGACTCCACGAAGGCGGTGGCGGCGCCCAGCAGGGCGGTCACCCACATCCAGAAGACGGCACCGGCGCCACCCAGGGCCACGGCCGTGGCCACGCCGGCCACGTTGGCGGTGCCGATGCGGCCGGCCGCAGAGATCGAGAAGGCCGCGAGGGTGGAGACGCTACGGTCGTTGCCGTGCTCGTCCTTGAGCGGTGGGTCCAGCAGCGTCCGGAACATCTCCGGCAGCATCGTGAGCTGCACGCCACGGGTGATGACAGTGAACACCACCCCCGCCAACAGCACCACGGGGACCATCGGTCCCCAGATCCACTCTCCGGCTGCGACGAGCCGTTCCTGCAGGGCCTCCACGGGCGCTCCCTCCCGGCCCCGCGTCATCGAGGCCTAGTGGTCCAGATCGCCGGCCAGCATGTCAGGTCGCCGCGCGGCGGTGCGAGTCACCCTCTGCTCGTGGCGCCAGGCGGCGATGCGGGCGTGGTTGCCCGAGAGCAGCACGTCCGGCACGTCGTGGCCGCGCCAGGAGGCCGGCTTGGTGAACACGGGGTACTCCAACAGCCCGTCCTCGTGGGACTCCTCCACGAGCGACTCGGCGTTGCCGATGACGCCCGGCACGAGGCGTGCGATGGCCTCGGTCATGGCCAGCACGGCCACCTCGCCGCCGTTGAGCACGTAGTCGCCCAGGGAGAGGACGCGCAGGTCCACGCGCCGGGAGTACTCCAGCACCACGCGCTCGTCGATGCCCTCGTAGCGACCGCAGGCGAACACCAGCCAGTCGGCGCCGGCGAGCTCGCGGGCCACGGGCTGGGTGAAGCGGTCACCGCCGGGGCCGGGCACCACGAGCACCGGGGTGCGCGTGGGGTCGCTGGCCAGCACGTGGTCGAGTGCCTCCCCCCACGGCTCGGGCTTCATGACCATGCCGGCGCCGCCGCCGTAGGGAGTGGCGTCCACAGTGCGGTGGCGGTCGTGGGTGAAGGCGCGCAGGTCGTGGGTGTGCACCTCGAGCAGGCCGTCGCGCTGCGCCTTGCCGATGAGGCTGAGGTCCAGCGGAGCGAGGTACTCGGGGAAGATCGAGACGACGTCGATGCGCAGCGCGGCGCGCGAAGCCTCGGACGCGACCTCCTGCGGGGCGGCCGCGGTGAGCGGGGTGCGGGTGGCCGGCATCAGTCGAGCGGCTCCAGCAGACCGGCGGGCGCGGTGACCACCACGACGCCCTCCTCGAGGTCGACCTCGGGCACCAGCTCGGCCACGAACGGCACGAGCACCTCGTGCCCGGCGGTGGTGGTGAGCTCCAGCAGGTCCTGGGCCGGGCGCAGGTGGAGGTCCTTCACCGTGCCGAGCGGGGCGCCCTCGGCGTCGACGGCACGCAGGCCGCGCAGGTCCTCGGGGTAGAAGCCCTCGTCGTCGGGGTCGGCCTCCGCGGCGGCCACGAGCACCACGCCGCGCAGCCCCTCGGCACCGGTGCGGTCGGTGACCTCCTCGAAGCCGAGCAGGGTGACGCCCTGGTGCACCCGGCGCGAGGCCACGGTGAGGGGGCCCTCCTCGGCCGGCACGGTGGCGATGCGCTCCCCCACGGCGAACCGGACCTCCGGCTCGTCGGTGTGCAGCTGCACGGTCACCTCACCGCGCAGGGCGTGGGGCTTGCCGATGCGGGCCAGACGCACCATGCCCTCGGGGATGGTGCCGCGCTCGCGGTTGCTGTGCTGTGCCATGTCGTCCTCGGTGGGTCCGGCGCGGTGGGCTGGGTCGTGGTCGGGTGGTCCGGGGCCGGCACGCGGCGGTGCTCACGCCACAGGGTCCGGGCGCGCGCGTGGCCCGGTACCGCGAAGGTACCGGGCCACGCGTCACACGTCGGTGTGGTGCCGGGTCAGGGCCGGTCGGTGTCGACGATGTCGACCCGCACCTGGCGCCGCTCGCCGGCCAGTGCCTGGACCACGGTGCGCAGGGCACGCGCGGTCCGGCCGGAGCGACCGATCACCCGCCCCAGGTCGTCGGGGTGGACCCGGACCTGGAGGGTCTCGCCGCGTCGTCCCTCGACGGTCGTCACGTGGACGTCCTCGTCGTGGTCGACGATGCCGCGGACCAAGTGGTCGAGCGCCTCGGTGAGCACGATCAGGCCTCGTCGGCCTTGGCGTCCTCGGCGGGGGCCTCGGCGGCCTCCTCGGCCTTCGGCTCCTCGGCGGCGGGGGCCTCAGCGGCCTCCTCGGCCTTCTTCTTCTTGGGGGTGGGCGCGGTCGCCGGGGCGTTCTCCGCGTCCTTGAGCGCCTGCTCGAAGAGCTCCTGCTTGGAGGGCTTGGCCTCGCGGGTCTTCAGGGTGGCGGCGTCGCCCTCACCCTTGAACTTGGCCCAGTCGCCGGTGACCTTCAGCAGCGCCTCGACCTGCTCGGTCGGCTGCGCGCCGACGCCGAGCCAGTACTGCGCGCGCTCGGAGTCGATCTCGATGCGCGAGGGCTCCTCGGTCGGGTGGTACAGACCGATCTCCTCGATCGCGCGGCCATCGCGCTTCTGGCGCGAGTCCATGACGACGACGCGGTAGAACGGTGCACGGATCTTGCCCATGCGCTTCAGTCGGATCTTGACTGCCACGTGAGTGGAACTCCTGTTTCGAATCGGGTGGGGTCCGGGGGCCATCCGGTGGGGTCACGGTGACGCCCGACGCCCGGGACTTGCTCCGTGCCGGTGAGAGGGTCCGGCACACAGCGAGTACCGGCCAATGATGCCAGACGCCTCCGCGCCCGCCCAACCCGGGCCTCACCGGCGCGGCGCCCACTCCTCCACCGTGAGGCCGTGGGCCACGTGGTCGCGCCAGGCCTCGGCCCCGTCCGGGCCCGGGACGTACAGCATCCGTTCCACCAGGCCCTCGCGCCGGAAGCCCACCTTCTGCAGCACCCGCAGGCTGGCCGCGTTGTCCGGCTGCACGTTGGCCTCCACCCGGTGCAGGCCGAAACCGCCAGTGGGGCCGCCACCGGGTCCCGGGTCCGGGGCCACCGGGGTGAACGCGAGGTCCACCACCAGCCGCAGCGCCCGGGTGAACAGCCCCGTCCCCGCCCAGGGGTCGAGGGCGTCGTAGCCCAGGGCGGCGCTCTGGAAGCGGCCCCGCACCGTGTTCATGACGTTGACCCGGGCCACGATGCCGTGGAGCGGTCGACCGTCCGGCGCGCAGCCCGGCCGGTCGGTCCCGGGCCACCTCCCCTGCCCGGCCAGGTCCTCGGCGGCCTGCTGCGGGTCGCGCAGGCGCACCAGCACCATCCGCTGGGACTCCCCCTGGGCCGCCAGGCGCGCCCGGAAGTCGCCGGGCACCACCGGGTTGAACCGGCCGACGCGTGCGGCCGAGGCGTCCCCGGCCACCGTGTACTCCGCCTCGTCCTGCGGCACGAGCGTGGCGGCCACGAGCTCGCCATCGGTGGCCACCAGGCGGTGGGTGGGCGTGTGCGACGGCAGCACGGGAGGCTCAGCCACCGTGGCGCACGCCCCGCAGCACCACGTGGGCCGGCGCGGACAGGGCGCGCACGTCGCGCCGCGGGTCGTCGGTGTACACCACCACGTCGGCGCTCGCTCCCTCGGTGAGGCCCTGGTGGCCCAGCCACTCGCGGGCCTCCCAGGTGGCGGCACCGATGGCCTCGGTGGGGGTCATGCCCACCTGCAGCATCGCCTCCACCTCGCGGGCGATGAGGCCGTGCGGCAGCTGGCCCCCGGCATCGGTGCCGGCGTAGATGCGCACCCCGGCCTCCCGGGCCAGGCCGACGGTCTCGAAGCGGCGCGCGTAGAGGTCGCGCATGTGCGCGGCGTACGCGGGGAACTTGGCCTGCCCGGCCTCGGCGAAGGCGGGGAAGTTCTCGATGTTCACCAGCGTGGGCACGATGGCGATGTCCTGCTCGGCGAAGATCCGCACCGTCTCCTCGGTGAGCCCGGTGGCGTGCTCGATGCAGTCCGTGCCCGCGGCGGCGAAGTCCAGCAGCGACTGCTCGGCGAAGCAGTGCGCCGTCACTCGCGCGCCCTCCTCGTGGGCGGCGGCGATCGCCTCGGTGAGCACCTCCACCGGCCACAGGGGGCGCAGGTCGCCTACCTCGCGGTCGATCCAGTCGCCCACGAGCTTCACCCAGCCGTCACCGGCCCGCGCCTCGGCCCGCACGTACTCCACGAGCTGGTCGGGCTCGATCTCGTGGGCGAAGTTGCGGATGTAGCGCTTGGGCCGGGCGATGTGGCGGCCGGCACGCACCAGGCGGGGCAGGTCCTCGCGGTCGTGGATCCAGGAGGTGTCCACCGGCGACCCGGCATCGCGCAGCAGCAGGGCCCCGGCCTCGCGGTCGGTGACGGCGTGCTCCTCGGCACGCTCGGGCGTCACTCCCCCCTCGGCCTCCAGGCCCACGTGGCAGTGGGCGTCCACGAGGCCAGGCAGCACGTAGCCCTCGAGGCGCTCGACCTCCAGCGAGGCCGGGGGCCGCTCGAAGGTGAGGTGGCCGTCGACCACCCACGCCTCGGGGTGCACCTCCTCGGGGCCGCAGATGACCTGGCCGGTGAGGTGGAGGACGGGCTGCGCGGGGGCACTCATGGGCTCACCGTACGCCGTGACGCCCCCGCGGTGCGGGGGCGTCACGAGGTAGGGGGGCCGACGCGGTGGGGCGGGCGGTCAGCCCTTGCCGTGGCCCCCGCCGCCGAGGAACTTCTCGAAGCCCTTGGGCAGCTGCAGGTCACCCAGGCCCTGGTCGCCCTGACCCGTGCCCGTCGCCTCCTTGCCGGAGTCCTTGCCGGACCCGTTCCCCTCGGCCAGGGCCCCCAGACCGCCGCCGTGGCCACCGGCCACGGCGCCGAGCCCGCCGAAGGCCGACTTCTTCTGCGGCGCGGCCTCCTCGGCCCCGCCGCCGCCGAACATCTCGTCGAGACGGCGCTGCTGGGCCTCCTCGGCCTTGCGAGCGGCCGCGGCCTCCTGCTGGGCGCGCTTGGCGGGGTTGCCGGACTTGGCCTTGGAGCGCTGGTTCTTGCCCTTCGCACCCTTCTTGCCCTTGCCGCCGGCACCACCCGGCATCGAGCCCATGCCGGGCATGCCCCCCATCCCCGGCATGCCGGGCATCCCGCCGCCCTTCTTGAACTGCTTCATCATCTTCTGGGCGGCGGTGAAGCGCTCGATGAGCTGGTTCACCTCGGAGACGGTCACGCCCGAACCCTTGGCGATGCGGGCGCGGCGCGAGCCGTTGATCTGCTTGGGGTGCGAGCGCTCGAAGGGCGTCATGGACTGCACCATGGCCTCCACCCGGTCGAACTCGCGCTCGTCGAGGGCCTCGATCTGGGCCCGCATCTGGCCCATGCCCGGCATCATGCCCAGCAACTGCTTGAGATTGCCCATCTTCTTGATGGCGGCCATCTGCTGCAGGAAGTCGTCGAAGGTGAAGTCCTCGTCGGACATGAACTTCCGCGACATCTCCGCGGCCTGCGAGCGGTCGAAGGCGCGCTCGGCCTGCTCGATGAGGGTGAGCACGTCACCCATGTCGAGGATGCGGGAGGCCATGCGGTCGGGGTGGAAGACCTCGAAGTCCTTGGTCTGCTCACCGGTGGAGGCGAACATGACCGGCTTGCCGGTGACCGAGGCCACCGAGAGGGCGGCACCACCGCGCGCGTCACCATCGAGCTTGGAGAGCACCACACCGGTGAAGTCGACGCCCTTGTCGAAGGCCATGGCGGTGTCGATGGCGGCCTGTCCGATCATCGCGTCGATGACGAACAGCACCTCCTCGGGGTTCACCGCGGCGCGGATGTCCGCGGCCTGCTGCATGAGCTCCTCGTCCACCGCCAGACGGCCGGCGGTGTCGATGATGACCACGTCGTGCTGGCGGGCCTGACCCTGGGCCACACCGCGGCGGGCCACCTCCACCGGGTCACCGAAGGAGCGCGTGCCCTCACCGCTCTCCAGCGCGGCGTCGTGGCCGTAGACGTTGCCCTTCTCCGGGGCGTACACCGGCACACCGGCGCGCTCACCGACGATCTCCAGCTGGTTCACCGCGTTGGGGCGCTGCAGGTCGCAGGCCACGAGCAGCGGGGTGTGCCCCTGGTCCTTGAGCCACTTGCCGAGCTTGCCGGCCAGGGTGGTCTTACCGGCACCCTGCAGACCGGCGAGCATGATCACCGTCGGCGGGCGCTTGGCGAAGCGGATGGTGCGCGTCTCGCCACCGAGGATGTCGACGAGCTCCTCGTTGACGATCTTCACGACCTGCTGGGCCGGGTTGAGCGCCTCGGAGACCTCCGCACCGGTGGCCCGCTCCCGGATCACCTTGGTGAACTGCTTCACCACCGGCAGGGCGACGTCGGCGTCCAGGAGCGCGAGGCGGATGTCGCGGACCGTCGCGTTGACGTCGGACTCGGTGAGCTTGCCCTTGCGCTTCAGGTTGCCGAAGGTGTGGGTCAGGCGGTCGGAGAGGCTGTTGAACACCCGGTGGATTCTACGTGCTGCAAGAATCCGCCCATGCCGACTCCCCACATCTCCGCCGGACCCGACGACTTCGCCCCCGCCGTGCTCATGCCCGGCGACCCCCGCCGCGCCGAGCGCATCGCCCACGCCCTCATGCCCGACGCCCGCCTGGTCACCGACGTGCGCGGCATGCTCGGCTTCACCGGCACCGTCGAGGTGGACGGCGTGGCCCACCCGCTCTCGGTGATGGGCTCGGGCATGGGCCAGCCGAGCGCGACCATCTACGCCACCGAGCTGTTCCGCGAGTACGGGGTGCAGCGCATCATCCGCGTGGGCACCTGCGGCGGGATCGCGCAGGGCGTGGCCGTGGGCGACGTGGTCATCGGCACCGGTGCGCACACCGACTCGTCCATGAACCAGGCGCGCGTGCCGGGCATCAACTTCTCCGCCGTGGCCGACCTGGAGCTGGCCGCGGCCGCCTGGGGCGCGCGGGAGAAGGTGACCGAGGGCACCGTGCACGCCGGCCCCGTCGTGAGCCGCGACCACTTCTACTGGGCGGTGCCGGGGATGGTGGACGGCCTGCGCGCCCACGGCACGCTCGGCGTGGAGATGGAGGCCGCCGCGCTGTACGGCGTGGCGCACGAGTTCGGGCGGCAGGCCCTGGCCGTGCTCACGGTGAGCGACCACCTCGTGGACGGCTCGGCGGACATGAGCGCACAGGAGCGCGAGACCCGCTTCGGCGGGGCGCTCGCCCTGGCGCTGGCCGCCGCCACCAGTTGAGGGGCCCCGCGAACTGAGCGGCCGCCGGGAGCTGAGCGGTGCGGCCGGGCAGGACCGGGCTCACCGGGCCCACGACCGCCCTCCGGAGATCCGCACCCGTGCTGATCTCACCCTGCACCTTGCCGCGAGAACCGCACCCGTGCTGATCTCAACAGTCGAGATCAGCACGGGTGCTGAGGTCGGCACCGAAGGCAAGGCTAGAACCGCCCGGGTGCTGATCTTGGGGTGCGCGAGGCAAGGGCCACCGCGCGACGGCCGCTCTGTCGAGCAGCGCGTCCACGAGATCGGCGGCGCCATTGCCGGGAGCCGAGGGCGGACGAATTATCCGAGGCCTCCCACTTCCCATCCGCTTCAATTTCATGGGCGCGCATCTCATAGAGGCCCGCTCGAAAATTAAAGGCCACGCTGAGATCTCCCCTAGAAAGAAAATGCGCCGCAACCAATGCGCAACCGAGAAGTATCGCAATCGCAATCGCAATCGCAATCACCGCGTTCACCGGACCCACAAACGGAGACCTAGGCGACGCCAGACTGTCTAACCACGGAACAAATAATCCCGCCGCCACACCAAGTACAACTCCCCAAATAATGTTCCAGTATGTGCTCCACTGACTGGCGGCAGAGTCAGCGCACCGACGACACAAAAGCGCGTACTGCCTTGCTTGTCCAGGATCATCAATGCGGTTCGGCGCAGGGAGTGTTACTCCATTCAGTCGCCGCAACCGAACACCTTCAACGCGCTCCTCCGCATCTGGATCGAAGAACCCCTGCAGCCATGAGTCCGACTGCTGGCTCGCAATTGCCCGAATGGCGGGATTGAGCTTGACCACGATCTACCCGCGACTCAGTCCAGCAGGGCGTCCACGAAGTCCTCGGCCACGAAGGGCGCGAGGTCGTCCGGCCCCTCGCCCAGGCCCACGAGCTTGACCGGCACCCCGAGGGCCCGCTGCACGGCCACGACGATGCCGCCGCGCGCGGTGCCGTCCATCTTGGTGAGCACGATGCCGGTGACGTCCACCGCCTGGGCGAACACCTCGGCCTGCTTCATGCCATTCTGGCCGGTGGTGGCGTCCAGCACCAGCAGCACCTCGTCGATGCGGCTGCGCTTCTCCACCACGCGCTTGACCTTGGCCAGCTCGTCCATGAGCCCGGCCTTGTTGTGCAGGCGCCCGGCGGTGTCCAGCAGCACCACGTCCGCCTCGGAGTCCACGCCCTGGGCAACGGCGTCGAAGGCCACCGATGCCGGGTCGGCCCCCTCCTTCTCGCTGCGCACGGTGCGCACCCCGACGCGTTCACCCCAGGTCTGCAGCTGGTCGGCGGCCGCAGCGCGGAAGGTGTCCGCGGCGCCGAGCACGACGTCCTTCTCCTCGGCCACGAGCACGCGGGCCAGCTTGCCCACGGTGGTCGTCTTGCCGGTGCCGTTCACGCCCACCACGAGCACCACCGACGGGCGGTCGCCCTGACGCGTGGCGGCGATGCCGCGGTCCATGGTCGGGTCCACCAGGCGCACCAACTCCTCGCGCAGCCAGCCGCGCACCACGTCGGGGTCGGTGGTGTTCTCCACCCGCACCCGGGTGCGCAGGTTGTCCACGAGCTCGGTGGTGGCCTCCACGCCGAGGTCCACCGCGAGCAGGGTGTCCTCGACCTCCTCCCAGGCCTCCTCGTCGAGGTCGCCGGAGGAGAGCAGCTTGAGCAGCGCCTGCCCCACGGCGTTGTTGGAGCGCGAGAGGCGCGAGCGCAGGCGGTGCAGGCGCCCCTGGGCCTCGTCGGGCACCTCCACACCCGGCTCGCGCGCGTAGTCCGCGGGGGTGCCGGTGGTGCCGTCGACCTCCGGCTCGAGGACCTCCGCATCCGTGCCGCCCACGCGCTCCGGCGGGATGGTGGAGCGCTCCCGCAGGTGGGTGGCCCCCTCGCCCGCGGCCGGCGCGTCGGTGCCCGGGCCGGCCGTGGTCACCGGGTCGGTGCGCCGGTTGGTGTCGATGACGGCACCCTTGGCGCGCTCGCCGTAGGTCGACTTCTTGGCCGGCGTGTGCTCGATCGGCGGGCGGGTGGTGGTGCGCGGCTCCTGCTCCGGCGGGGCCTGCGTGGCGCCGCCCGCCTTGGCGCGCAGCCACGCCCAGGTGCCGCCACCCAGGAGGCCGACGGTCAGGCCGCCGGCGATGAGCTGTTCGTAGAGTTCGTCGAGGAAGAAAGGCACGGCCGCAGTCTGGCACGCACCGCTCAGGCGCGCGGCAGGTCCACGTCCTTGAGCCGTTGGCTCACCACCTGGCTGATGCCGTCGCCCTTCATCGAGACGCCGTAGAGGGCGTCGGCGACCTCCATGGTGCGCTTCTGGTGGGTGATGACGATGAGCTGGCTGGAGTCGCGCAGCTCCTCGAAGAGCTGGATGAGGCGGCCCAGGTTGGTGTCGTCCAGGGCGGCCTCCACCTCGTCCATGATGTAGAAGGGCGAGGGGCGGGCCTTGAAGATGCTCACCAGCAGTGCCACGGCCGTCAGTGAGCGCTCGCCGCCGGAGAGCAGCGAGAGCCGCTTGACCTTCTTGCCCGGCGGCCGGGCGTGCACCTCGATGCCGGTGGTGAGCATGTCCTCGGGGTCGGTGAGCTCCAGGCGCCCCTCGCCGCCGGGGAACAGGCGGGAGAACACGCCCTCGAACTCGCGGGCCACGTCCGCGTAGGCCTCCTCGAAGGCGGTGCGGACACGCTCGTCCACCTCGGCCACGAGGTCGAGCAGCGCCTCCTTGGAGCTCACGAGGTCGTCGAGCTGGCCGGCGAGGAACTGGTGGCGCTCCTCCATGGCCGCGTACTCCTCCAGCGCCAAGGGGTTCACGGCGCCGAGGGCCTTGAGGTCGCGCTCGGCGCGGCGCAGGCGCTTGGCCTGCTCGTCGCGCACGAAGGGCACGGTGGCGGGGTCGCCGTCCTCGTCCACGGACTGCTCGCCGTCGTCGTCGAGCACCGGCACGGGCACCTCGGGGCCGTACTCGGACACCAGCGGCCCCGGCTCCATGCCCAGCTCGTCGGCGGCGCGCTGCACCAGGGACTCCACACGCAGGCGCATCTCGGCACGGGCCACCTCGTCGCGGTGCACGGCGTCGGTGAGCTCGCGGACGCGGTCGGTGAGCTCGGCGATGCGGGTGCGGCGCGCGGCGAGCTCGGAACGCTGCTCGGCGCGTGCGGCCTCGGCGCCCTGCCGGCCGGCCTCGGCCTCCTCACGGGTGGCCTCCAGGCGCTGCACCAGGGCGGTGGCCCGCTCGGCGATGCCGCGGGCGTGCTCCGCGGCGCGGCGGCGCTGGGCGGCCCGGCGAGCGGCGTCCTGGCGGGCGAGCACCTCGTTGCGGGCCTGGGCGGCCAGCGCGTCGCCGCGGCCGGCGATGGCCTTGAGGCGCTCGGCGGCGGTGCGGGCGGCCAGGCGGGCCTCGGTCTCGGCGGTGCGGGCCTGGGCGGCGGCCGTGGCCAGTCGCTCCCGCTCGGCAGTGTCGTCCGCGGCGTCGGGCGCCTCGGCGGCCTCGGTGCGGGCGGCCTCCAGGCGCTCCTCGAGGGCGGCCAGGTCCTGCTCGTCGGCCGCGGCCTCGGCCCGCCGGGCCTCCAGGCGCTGGGTCGCCTTCTCGATGGTGGAGGCGGCCTGCCGCTCGGCCTGCGCGGCCTGGGCGAGCTCCTCGGCCACGGCGGCCATGCGGGCGTCGGACTCGTGGAGGGCGGCCAGGGCCTCGTCGGCGGCCGGCTGGGCCTGCGCGAGGCGCTCCTGGGCGGCGTCGCGGGCCTGCTCGGCGGCGGCCACCTCCTCGCGGGCGGTCTCCAGCTCGGCCAGGGCGCGCTCGTGGTCGGCGGCCACCTCCACGGCCGACGGTCCGGCCGAGGAGCCGCCGGTGACGCGGTGGCGGGTCCACAGCTCGCCGGTGGCGGTGGCCACGGCCTGCACGGCCGGCTCGGTCTGCAGCACCTGCTGGGCGGCGGCCTCGTCGGCGGCCAGGGCGGTGCCGGACAGCGCCTCGGCCACCGCGTCGGCCAGGGAGGTGGAGACCTCCACCACCGCGAGCGCCCACACGGCCTCGCCGGGCAGGGCGGTCGCGGGAGCGCGCTCGGCCAGGGCGGTGGTGGCCGCATCCGCGCGGTCCCCGAGCAGCAGGGTGGCCTGCCCGGCATCGTGCTGGGCCAGGTGGGCCAGCGCGGTGGTGGCGGCCGCGCGCCCGTCCACGACGAGCGAGCCCGCCACCGGGCCCAGGGCGACGGCCAGCGCGGCCTCGTGGCCTGGCGCCACGGAGAGGTGGTCGGTGAACTCTCCCAGCACGCCGGCGGGGCCGTCGTCGGCCACGAGGGTGGCCGAGCCGTCCCGGCGCTGCAGGGCCACCGCCAGGCCCTCCACGCGGGCGGTGAGCCGCTGCACCCCCTGCTGGGCGGCGTTGAGGCGGTTGCGCGCGTCCTCCAGCGCGGCCCGGGCGGTGTCCACCTGCTCCTGGGCGGCCTCGTACGCGGCATCGAGGCCGGCCTCCCCGGACTCGGCCTCCTCCATGCCGCCCTCGAGCTCGGCCAGCCGCGCAGACGCGGCCTGCGCGGCCTCGCGCCCGGCGGCGATGTCGGCCTCCAGCCGCTCGATCTCGGCCTGCGCGGAGGCCACCCGCGAACGCCGCACCTCGACCTGCCCGCCGAGCGTGGCCAGCCCCTCGCGACGGTCGGCGGCGGCCTTGGCCAGACGCTCCAGACGCTGCACCTCGGCACCGTGGGCGGCCTCGGCCTCCTTCTTGGCCGCGGTGGCCTCGGTGAGGGCGGCCTCGGTGGACTCGATGCGCTCGCGCTCGTCGGCCTCCTGCTGGCGCAGCTCGGCGGCCTGTCGCTCCAGCTGCGCGGGGTCGCGTCCGCTGCGGCTGCGCTGCTCCGACTCGGTCGCGTCGCGCTCGGCCAGCCCGGCCCGCTCGGTGGCCAGGCGGCCGGCGGCCCGGGTGCGCTCCACGAGGGTGCCCAGCTCGAACCAGGCGCTGCGGAAGGCGTCGTGCCGCTCGTCGGCGGTGGCCACGGCGCGCTCCAGCTCCTCCAGCCCCTGCGAGGCGGCAGCCAGAGCGGCCTCGGCCTCCTGCCGGCGGTCCAGGGCGGCCTTCTCGTCGGCGAGGTCGGTCTCCAGCGCGGCCTGCTGCTGCACGAGGTCGTCGGCCAGCAGGCGCGCACGGGCGTCGCGGACGGTGATGTGGATGACCGCGGCCCGGCGGGCGGTGGCGGCCTGACGCCCCAACGGGCCCAGCTGGCGGCGGATCTCGGCGGTGAGGTCGCGGACGCGGGCGAGGTCGCCCTCCATCGCGTCCAGCTTGCGCAGCGCCTTCTCCTTGCGGCGGCGGTGCTTGAGCACGCCGGCCGCCTCCTCCACGAAGCCGCGCCGGTCCTCCGGGGTGGCGCGCAGCACCGCATCGAGCTGGCCCTGCCCCACGATGACGTGCATCTCGCGGCCGATGCCGGAGTCACTGAGCAACTCCTGCACGTCGAGCAGGCGGCAGGGCGCGCCGTTGATGGCGTACTCCGACCCGCCGGAGCGGAACATGGTGCGGCTGATCGTCACCTCGGAGTAGTCGATGGGCAGCGCACCGTCGCTGTTGTCGATGGTCATGGCCACCTCGGCGCGGCCCAGCGGCGCGCGGCCGGAGGTGCCGGCGAAGATGACGTCCTCCATCTTGCCGCCGCGCAGCGACTTGGCGCCCTGCTCGCCCATCACCCAGGCCAGGGCGTCCACGACGTTGGACTTGCCCGACCCGTTGGGCCCCACGATGGCGGTGATGCCCGGCTCGAGCTCCATGCGGGTGGACGAGGCGAACGACTTGAACCCCTTGAGGGTCAGGGACGTCACGTACACGGGTGGGGGCTTCCTGTCAGCGGGCGGTCACGGCGGCGGCCGTCGCGTCATCCTACGGAAGGGCGCCCCGCGTCCTGGGGCCGCGGGCGCGCGTCACTTCTCGACGAAGCCCGTCACGCCCTCCCGCGCGTCACCCTCCTGGCGCACCACGGCGTCCACGCGGCCGGGGCGGCCGTGCGACGAGGGGTCCTCGCGCAGCAGGGCCTCCAGGGCGGCGATGTCCGCGCCGCGCCCCTGGGCCACCACCTCCACCCGTCCGTCGGACATGTTGCGGGCGTGCCCCACCAGCCCCAGCTCGAGGGCGCGGCTGCGGGTCCACCAGCGGAAGCCGACGCCCTGCACGTGGCCCTTCACGAAGAGGGTGGCGCGGCGGTGGCCGGCAGAGGGGGTGGGCGTCTCCTCGGGTGGGGTCATGGGTGCTCCTGCGGGTCGGTGGTGCGGGCCCCCAGTGTGCCTCCCAACCGGGCCAGCAGGGCGCTGAGCCCGTCGGCGGCCCGGCCGTCGGTGCGTCCCGAGGTGTGCACCACGAGGTCCCGGGGCGTGGCCACCGGCAGCCCGGCGGCTCGCAGGGCCTGCACGAGGGCGACGTCCTCGCCCCGGGCGCGGTGCGGGAAACCGCCGATCGCGAGGTAGGCGTCCGCACGAACGGCCAGGTTGGCCCCATAGGCGTGCCAGTGGCCTCGCGCGTGCAGGCCGGTGGCCACCTCGGCGTCGTAGGCACGGCGGGCCTCCGGGGGTGCCTGCCAGCCGACCAGGTCCACCAGCCCTGCCACGGCGACGGCGTCCTCGGCGCGTGCTGCGGCGAGGGCCCGGGTGAGCCAGTCGACCGGGACGCGGGAGTCGGCGTCGGTGGTGAACAGCCAGGTGTGCGCGGGGTCGCCTGGGTCCAGGCCGTGCCGCAGCGCGCGGTCACGCACCTGCCCCACCGTCTCCGAGACGCCGTCGAGCAGCACCTCGCCGGTCACGTGCTCCGGCAGGGGGCCGGCCAACACCCCGTGTGCGAGGGCGGCCGTGGCGTCCCGGCACCGGTGGGCAGCGACCACGAGGTGCACCTGGTCCGCCCTGCCCGCATCCACCCTGACCGCCTCCCCCGCAGCCGCGACGAGGGCACCCAGCGCGGCGGGGAGCAGCTCGGCCTCGTCGCGCGCCGGCACCCCGATGACGACGCGGGTCACGCAGGCTGCCCCAGCCCGACGGCGGCCCGGTCGGCGGGGTGCTGGGCGAGGTAGACCTCCAGGTCGGCCACGCTGCGCGCCAGGTCCTCGTCCTGTGCCAGACCCACCGCCCCGCCGAGCACGCGCACGTGGCCCAGCACCCGCGTGCCGGCCGAGGCCACCACGGCGCGGACCTCCTGCGAGAGGCCTGCCAGCGCCTCGCGGGTGCCGGCACCGAGGGCGTCCCACTCCCCCATCGACCCCGGCGGCATCAACTCCTCGAGCCGGCGACCCGCCTCCTGCAGCACGGCCCCCGCGGCCACCAGCTCGGTGCGCACCAGACCGTGGCGCCGGGCACGCTCGGGGCTCGGCGGGGCCCCGGCCCCGAACCGCCCGGCCTCGCGCGCCACCCGCACCGTCGCTCCCCACCACACCGCGGCCACGCCCACCCCACCGGGCAGGAAGGCCGGACGCGCCAGGTACCAGCCGGGTGCCCCCACCTCGGCGGAGGCGGCACAGGTGGTGCGGACCGGCACCGTCCAGGAGCGCGAGGTGGCCATGGCGGTCACGGGCCACGAGGCGGGGTCGCCCTCCCAGCCCGCCACGGGCAGGTCGAGCAGGCGGTGGGTGCCCTCGGCGTCCACCGCCGTGACCAACGCCCGGTCCAGCACGCCGACCCCGGAGGCGAAGCGCAGCTCACCGGACACCTCCCAGCCACCTGGCACCGGGCGGGCGACCGGTCCGCTGCCCCGGGAGCGGGAGGCCCACACGCCGTACAGCGCGCCGGGCTCGGGCGTGCGGCCGGCCTGGGCCAGCACACGCACGGCGTCGGCGTGCCCCTCGGCCAGACGCGACCACCCGATGTCGGTGGCGCCCCGCCGCGCGAGCGCGTCGAGCAGCTGCGGCCAGGTGAGCCCCGCCCAGTCCACGTCGGCCGTGAGGCGGTGCACGGCATCGCGGAGGGTGGCCGGGTCGGTCGACCAGCGCGGCAGGTCACCGACCTCCAGCGGGGTCGGCAGGTCGATGAGGTGGGTCACGGGGGTCATGTCTCCTCCGGGGCGTCGTGGGCGGTCGGGCTCGAGGCGGTGCGCGTCCAGGAGTCGAGCACGAAGTCCTCCTCGCGGTGCCCCACGCGGTGCCTCCACCCGGCGGTCCGCAGGCCGGTGTCCAGCTCGGCCTGGGCCGCAGTGCCCGACAGGTGCGCGTCGCCGGGGTGGTGGCGCCAGGTGACGGCCAGCACCTCGGCCCGCGGTACGCCGTGGACCGCGGCCTCCAGCACGGCGGGCAGCGCCCCGCGGGTGGCGTCGTCGAGGTAGTAGAGCACCTCGGAGAGCACCACCAGGTCGCAGCCCACGGCGGCCACGGGGCGGTCGGGCAGCACGCACCGGGTGGCCCGTGCGCGGTGCCCCGCGGCGGCCAGCCGGGCGGCGCTGAGCTCCACGGCGCGGGCGGCGGCGTCGCTGGCCACCACCTCGTCACAGCGGTCCAGCAGGTCGGCGGCCAGGTGGCCGGTGCCGCTCGCGGCGTCCCAGGCCCGGGCGTAGCGCTCCCGGGTGAGGGCGGCCAGGACGACGGTGCGCTTGCGGCGCTCGTACCAGTGGGTGCCCACCCCGAAGGGGTCGTCCTGCCCGGCGTACCAGGCGTCCACGTCCGGTCCCCGGCTCACGCGACCTCCCCCGGGGCGCCCACGGCCAGGCGCTGCACGCCGTGGTGGGCCAGCGCCCCCGGCGGCACGACCGCGCCCCACCCGGGCACCTGCTCGGTGGTCTGCGAGGGGTAGCAGGTCAGCGCCGCCCCGCGGGCGGCCTCGGTGTGCGCGGGGGTCCCGACGACCGCGAGCCGCCACCCGGTGGCGGCGAGCTGCTCCGGGCGGCACCAGACCGTGGCCCAGACAGGGAACTCGAGCACCTCGATGCCGCGACGGCCCGCCTCCCGCGCCACGACCTCGCCCAGGGCGGCGTGGTCGGGATGCGGGTCCAGGCGCCAGGGCACGAGCACGGCGGACGGAGCCGACTCCTCGAGCACCGCGGCGACCCACGCCGCCAGCTCGTCAGGGCGTGCGTCGAGCGCCCCGTCGGGGAGCCCACCCCATCGACCCGGGCGGGCGCCGAGTGCGGCCACGGCGGCGAGCCACTCGGCCCGGCGCACGGCCCCCACGTCGTCCACCCCGGGCACCGGACGGCCCAGGTAGCACCCCTCCCCCGCGGTGGCGCAGTGCGCGGTGGCCCCGACGGTGCCCGCCAGGTGGGCCACGAGCCGCCCGGCACCGATGACCTCGTCGTCCGGGTGCGCCGAGAGGACCGCCACCGGGCCGGCCACCGCGGGCAGGGGCAGGACGGATCCCTCGGCGGGCGCGGGCAGCGACTCCGGCGCGAGGCACCCGGGACGACGGGGTGGGGTGGGGTCGGGGATCAGCACGCCCCCACTGTCACAGCCCCGGCCGGTGCCCGCACCCCGGACGACGCGCGCTCAGGGCAGAACCGAGATCTTCTGCCAGATGCGCGCCGCCAGGTCGCTGGCCAGCGACTCCACGTCCGAGACCGTGTCCAGCACCACGTCGTCGCCCGAGGCCTCGGCGCACAGGGCGGCCACCTTGCCCACCATCGAGAGCATCTCGGCGCAGTAGTCCAGGTAGTGCGCCATCTCCTCGCGGGTCATGGGGTCGCGCACCGAGGCGCCGGTGGGCACGTAGTCGGCGCGCAGGTGCTCGGGGTCCTTGGTCACCTGGTGCATGTCGATGACGTGCGCCGTGGACCGCAGCCGGTGCAGCAGCCCGAGCATGCGGGAGCGCTCGTGGCGTGCGGGCGCCATCATGAGGAACCAGATGGCCAGGGCCGAGAACACGAGGTCGTTGACGCCGGTCTCCAGCAGGGCCAGCAGGTCGGCCGGCTCTCCCAGGCCGTCGGCGCGCAGGTCGAGCACCACCTGCCCCACCACCACGGCGGTGGCCACGGCCAGAGCGGCGGCCAGCAGGCCGGTCACCCAGCGCATCACCCGCAGCCGCAGGCGGCTGGAGTCCGAGGTGTCCTCCACCTCGTCGGCCAGGGAGCGCAGGTGGTCGGCCACGCCGGCCAGGGAGCGCTCGGGGAAGCGGGCGCGGATGCGGCGGGCCAGCCGGTCGATGGAGGCCTGCACCGCATCGGCCTCGAGGTGGTCGGGCACCCACTCGCCACTCACCGGACGTCCCCCTTCGGCGCGTGGCGCGGGCGGGTCTGGCAGGCGGGGCACCAGTGGGAGCTGCGGCCGTCGAAGGGCGAGCGCAGCACCGTGGCGCCGCACCGCGGGCAGGGACGGCCCTGCTGGCCGTAGACCGCCAGGCGGCGGTCGAAGTAGCCGCTGGCGCCGTTGACGTTGACGTAGAGGGCGTCGAACGAGGTGCCGCCCTGCTCGAGGGCCTCGGCCATGACGTCCTGCAGGTGGCCGATGAGGCGGCGCGCGGCCGGGCGGGTCAGCGCGGTGCCGGGGCGCTCCCCGTGCACGCCGGTGCGCCACAGCGCTTCGTCGGCGTAGATGTTGCCCACGCCGCTGACGAGACCTTGGTCGAGCACGGCGCGCTTCACCGGGCCACGGCGCGTCACCAGCCGGGCGGCCACGACCTCGGCGTCGAAGACGGCCTCGAAGGGGTCGGGCGCGATGTGGGTGGTGCTCGCCGGCACCCCGCCGGGGTGGTCGCCGCCGAAGGGGTCGGTCACCAGCGGCTCGACGGACCACCCGCCGAAGGTGCGCTGGTCGGCGAAGCGCAGCGAGGGGCCCTCGTCCTCGAAGTCGAGGCGGGCGTGCTCGTGGCGCACCGCCGGGTCGTCCGGGGGCAGCACGAGCATCTGGCCGCTCATGCCCAGGTGGGTCACCAGCGCCGAGGCGTCGTCGAGGGCGAGCCAGAGGAACTTGCCGCGCCGCTCGGCCGAGGTGGGCGTGCGCCCGGTGAGGCGCTCGGCCAGGGCCGCGGCCCCACCTGCGTGGCGCCGGGCCACGCGTTCGCCGCGCACCTCGGCCACTGCGATGCGGCGGCCCACCACGTGGTCGGCCAGACCGGCGCGGACGACCTCGACCTCGGGGAGCTCAGGCACCTCAGGCGACCTCGGAGGACGCGGCCGGGGCGCCACCGTCCTCACCCGCATCGCCCTGGGGGTTCAAGTGCTCCCAAGCCGCCTCGGCGGCCATCATCTCCGCGGCCTTCTTGGTGCGCCCGGTGCCGGTGCCCACCGGCTCCCCGCCGAGCAGGGCCGTGGCCTCGAAGACCTTGGCGTGGTCCGGGCCGGAGTCGGTGATGCGGTACTCCGGCAGCCCCAGACCGCGCGCGGAGCCGAGCTCCTGGAGGCTGGTCTTCCAGTCCAGCGCGGCGCCCATCGTCTGCGAGCGCTCCATGAGTTCGTCGAGCAGGTGGTGCACCACGGTGGTCGCTGCCTCGAGCCCCACCGAGAGGTACACCGCCCCGATGACGGCCTCCACCGCGTCGGCGAGGATCGAGTTCTTCTGCCGCCCGCCGGAGCCCTCCTCGCCCCGGCCGAGGCGGAAGTAGCTGCCCAGCTCCAGGCGGCCGGCCTCGCCGCCGAGGGCCCGGGCGCTCACCACGGCGCTGCGCAGCTTGGCCAGCTCGCCCTCGGGCAGGTCCGGGTTGGAGCGGTACAGGTGGTTGGTCACCACCAGGCCCAGCACGGAGTCCCCGAGGAACTCCAGGCGCTCGTTGTGCGGGGCGTCGTCGTTCTCGTAGCTGTACGAGCGGTGCGTCACCGCCCGCAGCAGCAGGTCCTCGTCCACGCGGGCACCGACCACCTCCTCGAGGCGGTCGGCCAGCTCGGAGACGGGTCGTGCGGCCGGGCTCACTGGTCGTCGGAGCGGGTCAGGTCGGCCAGGGCGGCCCAGCGGGGGTCGAGCTCCTCGTGGGCATGGTCCGGGTCGTCGGCCAGCCGCTCGCCGCAGCGGTCGCACAGGCCGGGGCAGTCCTCGGAGCAGACCGGCTGGAACGGGAAGGTGGGCACCACGGCGTCGCGCACGGCGGGCTCGAGGTCCATGAGGTCGTCCTCCATCTCGCGGACGTCCTCCTGGGTCTCGGGGTCCACCTCCTCGCCGTCCTCGCGCCCCCCGGGCCACACGTAGAGCACCTGGAAGTCGGTGTCCACGGGCTCGTCGAGGTCGGTGAGGCAGCGCACGCAGTTGCCGCGCGCGGTGGCGGTCACGGTGCCGGAGGCCAGGACCCCGTCCACGAGGGACTCCAGACGCAGGTCGAGCCCCAGCGGCGAGCCGGGCTCCACCGCCATCACGTCGGTGCCGATGCCCTCGGGGGCCGGGACCTCGAACTCCCCGGACTCGGTGGTGCCGGCGCGGCGTCCGAAGCTGCGCAGGTCGAGGGCGAGGGGGTGCCGACGGTCGAGCTCGATCATGCGGCCCATCGTCCCACAGGGCACCGACGACCTCGCCGGTCAGGCGCTGTGCCCCGGCCCTCCCCCACGGCGCCGTCGCGCTCAGGCGCGGGCCGCGAGCGCCGCCAGCACCGGGGCCGGCACGAGGTCGGAGACGTCGCCCCCGCCGGCCGAGATCTGCCGCACCAGGGTGGAACTCACGTGCGCCACCTCGCCGGAGGCGGGCAGCAGCAGCGTCTCGATGCCCGACAGGTGCCGGTTCATGGCCGCCATCGGCTGCTCGTAGGCGTAGTCGGTCTCGCTGCGGATGCCCTTGACCACCACGTCGGCGCCGACCGCGCGGACCACGTCCACGAGCAGGCCGGTGTGGGCGGAGACCTCCACCCCGGGCAGGTCTCCCACGGACTCCTCGATGACGCGCACCCGCTCGGCCACGGGCAGCATGCCGGTCTTCTCCGGGTTGTGCACCACCGCCACCACCGTGCGGTCGTAGAGGGCGGCGGCGCGGCGCACCACGTCGAGGTGGCCGTTGGTGAGCGGGTCGTAGGAGCCGGGCAGCAGGGCGGTGGTCACGCCTCCATCGTGTCATCCGGCTCGGCGAACCACAGGGTGGTCTCCCCGTGGTCGCGGCGGCGGAAGCGCCGAAGACCGGCCGGCCAGGTGGGCTCGGGGCTGCGCGAGGAGCGCTCCACCACCACCACGGCGGCCGGGGCCAGCCAGTCCTCGGCGAGCGCCCGCAGCACGCCGGCCAGCTCCTCCTCGCCGAGGGGATAGGGCGGGTCGAGCAGCGCGAGCACCACGCGGCCGCCGTCGGGCAGGTCGGTGCCCTCACCCACGAGGGGCGCGCGCCCGGCCTCGAGGAAGGCCTGCACGCCACGCCGGTGCACGCTCACGGCCCCGCCCACGCCCAGGGCCCGGACGTTCTGCTGCGCCACCCGTGCCGCGGGCGCCGCCTGGTCCACGCAGTCCACCCGTCGCGCGCCCCGGCTGGCGGCCTCGAGCCCCAGCGCGCCGGACCCGGCGAAGAGGTCGAGCACCCACGCGTCGCGCAGCACCCCCTCGTGCTCCAGGGCGGCGAAGAGCGCCTCGCGCACCCGGTCGCTCGTCGGGCGGGTGTCGGCGCCCCGCGGTGCCTCGATGCGGCGGCCCCCGTGGGCCCCGGCGATGATCCTCATCAGCTGCGCTCCAACCAGGCGGCACTCTCGTCACGGGCGGCCACCGCGCGGGCCAGCGGCTCCCACGCGGTGAGCTCGGGGTCCTGCTCCACGTACGCCCGGGCGGCCTCGCGCGCCTGGCCGATGAGCTCGGCGTCGTGCAGCACGCGCACGTACTCCAGTCCCGAACGGCCGCTCTGCGCAGCACCGAGCACGTCGCCCTCGCGGCGCATCTCCAGGTCGGCCCGGGCCAGCTCGAACCCGTCGGTCGTGGACGCCACGCGCTCCAGCCGCTCGTGGGTGGGGCCGGTGGCCACGTGCGTCATGAGCAGGCACAGGCCGGGGTGCCCGCCACGCCCGATGCGGCCGCGCAGCTGGTGCAGCTGGGCGATGCCGAACCGGTCGGCGTCCACCACGAGCATCACCGTGGCGTTGGGCACGTCCACGCCCACCTCCACCACGGTGGTGGCCACGAGCACGTCCACCTCGCCGGCGGCGAAGGACGACATCACGGTGTCCTTCTGGTCGGTGGGCATGCGGCCGTGCACCATCTCCACCCGGACCCCCCGCCCGCCGAGTTTCTCCCGGGCGGTCACGAGCAGGTCCTCGACGCCCACCGCGGGCGGGCGCGGCTCGGCCACGGGCGCGTCGGGGTCGACCAGCGCGGGCTGCCCGGGCACCTCGCGCACGTCGCCCCGTGCCGGGTCGTCGTCCGTCGCGGGGGACTCCTCCTCGGCGGTGTCGATGCGGGAGGCCACCACGAACGCCTGGCGCCCGGCCGCCACCTCCTCGGCGATGCGGTCCCACGCCCGCTCGGTCCACACGACGTTGTCGGCCGGCACCACGTGCGTGGCCACCGGCTGCCGGCCTGCGGGCAGCTCGTCGAGCACCGAGACGTCCATGTCGCCGAACACCGTCATGGCCACGGTCCGCGGGATCGGCGTGGCGGTCATGACCAGCAGGTGCGGGGGCGGGTCGGCCTTGGCCCGCAGCGCGTCACGCTGCTCCACGCCGAAGCGGTGCTGCTCGTCGATGACCACCAGGGCCAGGTCGGCGAAGGTCACCGAGTCCTCCAGCAGCGCGTGGGTGCCCACGAGCACGTCCACCTCGCCGGCCAGAGTGTCCAGCAGCACCTTCTGCCGCTGCGAGGCCGTCATGGAGCCGGTGAGGAGCCGCACCTCCACGCCCCCGGCGAGCCGGCCCGCGGTGGCGAGGTCGCCCAGCGCCCGCACGAGGCCGCGGTGGTGCTGGGTAGCCAGGATCTCGGTGGGGGCGAGCATCGCGGCCTGCCCGCCGGAGTCCACGGCCTGCAGCATGGCCCGCAGCGCCACCATCGTCTTGCCCGAGCCGACGTCTCCCTGCAGCAGCCGGTGCATCGGGTGGGTGTGCCCCATCTCCTCGGCGATCTCGCGCCCCACCCGCTCCTGCGCGGCGGTGAGCGCGAACGGCAGGGCGGCGTCGAAGCGGGCGGGCACGCCGCCCTCGCGCCGCGGACGCGGCGTGGCCGGGTCGGCCTCGTGCCGGGCCCGCAGCCGGGCCAGCACCACCTGCAGCTCGAACGCCTCGGAGAAGCGCAGCCGCGCCCGGGCCCGCTGCACGTCGGACCAGTCGGCCGGGCGGTGCAGCAGCGTCCACGCCTCGGTCGCGGTGAGCCCCTGCGCAGCGGCCACCGAGGGGGGCAGCACGTCGGGTGCCTCGTCCAGGGCGTGCAGGGCCATGGCGGCGGCCTGGCCGACCTGCACGGAGGTGAGCTGCTTGACCTCCTTGTACAGCCCGATGAGGCCCTCGGCCGGCTCGGCGAACGCGCCGGCCTCCTCGCCGGCGGACTCCAGCACCACGTAGTCGGGGTGCGTCATCTGCAGCGCGCCGCGGTACTCCCCCACGGTGCCGATGAACATCACCCTCGCCCCGGGCACGAGGCGGGTGGTGTGCCCGAAGGCGGTGAAGAAGACCACCGTCAACCGGCCCCCGGCGTCGTCGCGCGTCTGCACCACGAGCCGCTTGCGCCGCGGCTGGTTGCGCATCGGCACCTGCTGCGCGGAGACCACGGTGCCCACCACCACCGAGCTCTCCCCGACGGTGAGGTCTGCCATCGCCGCCGGCCGCTCGGGGTCCAGGTAGCGGGTGGGCACGAACTGCACCAGGTCGCCCACGGTCCGCAGGCCGCGCTCCTTCTCCAGCCGCTTGGCCTCCCGCTCCCCGATGACGGACGGCAGCCGGGCGTCCCAGGTCACCACGCCGGCCCCCTCACTCGAGCCCCACGAGCACCGGGAACGCCCGGGGCCCGCCCTCGACGACCTGCACCTCCAGGCCACGGCGTCGCAGCCGCAGGCTCGACTCGACGGCCCGCCCCACGGCAGGGTCCAATTCCTCCCCGAGCACCACGGTGGCGAGCTCCACGCCGCGGGTGGGGAGTTCGGCCAGCACGTCCGGCAGCACGTCGGCCACGTCCTCGCCGCGGGCCACCTCGCGCGAACCCACGGTGCCGACGACCCCGCCCCCGGGGAGGGCCCGGACCGCCCCGTCGTGGGTGGCCCCCGCCGCGGCGGTGAGGGCCCGCGCGGCCTTCTCCGCGTCGGCGGCGGGGTCCCACACCGCCACGGCGGCCACGGTGCCCTGCAGCGTCCGGCTCTCGACCACCTGCATCCACACGCCTTGCTGGGCCACGAGACGAGCCGCTTCCTGGGCGGGCAGCACCAGCTGGCCGTCCCCGGGCAGGAAGACCACCCGGGTGGCCCCGCAGGCGAGCACGGCCTCCACGAGCTCCCCGATGCCGGCCCGCCGGCCGGGCGAGGAGCGCACCACCTTTGCACCCGCGGTCCGCAGGACCTCGACCAGCCCCACCCCGGAAGCGGCGACCAGCAGCGCCACCTCGCTCCGGCTCGCGTGGGCGCCGTCCAGGCTCTCGGTGCGCACGTCGGCCACCTCGCCCACCTTGCGGCACAGTGCCGTCACCCTCGAGGCCGTGGGCGCGTCGGCCACGTGCACGTGCACCCGCCAGTGCCGGCCGGCGCCGGCCACCACCACGGAGTCCCCCAGGTCCGCCAGCCGGCGGCGCAGCCGCTTGACCACACGGTCGGCCTTGCGGGCGGCCGCCTCGGGCAGGGTCGTGCTGAGCACCACCTCCAGCGTGGAGCGCGACGCCGTGGTGTCCCGCTCCTCGTCGGTGTCCACCGAGCCCTCGGCTCCGTCGTCACCCCGGGACTCGCCGGGCCCTGCGGCCTCTGTGCCGGCGTCCTCGCCCACGCGCGCCTGTTCCCCGGTCGATCCCTCGCCGGGGACCTCGGGGAGCGGCAGCCCACCGTCCGCGGGGGTGCCGAGCCACAGCAGCCCGGGCGCCTGCGGGTCCTCACCGGTGCACGTGACCACCAGGTGCCGCAACGCCACCACGAGCCCGGCGGCACCGGCGTCCACCACGTGCGCCGTGCGCAGGGCCGGCAGCTGGTCGGGCGTGCGTGCCAGGGCCACCTGCGCGGCGCCGAAGGTCCGGCGCACCACCTCGTCCAGCTCTCCCCCGGCGGCGGCCGCCTCCCGTGCGGCGTCCGCCGCGGCCCGCGAGACGCTCAGGATGGTGCCCTGCTCGGGGGTGGCCACGGCCTGCCAGGCCGAAGCGTCCGCCCGGGCCAGGGCCCGCGCCAGCCCGGACCCGTCGAGCCCACCGGCGTCGTCGCCCGCGGCACCGCGCACCACCTCCTGGGCCGCTCCGGCGATGAGCTGGGCGAGGATGACGCCGCTGTTGCCCCGTGCCGCCCAGAGGATGGACCGCGCTAGCCCGTCGATGCTGGCGTGCACGTCCTGGGCGTCCCAGGCCGGCGCGGTGCGCAGGCCGGTGTCCACGGTGAGGAACATGTTGGTCCCGGTGTCGCCATCGGCCACCGGGAAGACGTTGACCGCGTCGAGGGCCGGCGCCGCCCGACGCAGTCCACCCCGCACGTTGAGCAGCCAGCGACGGGCGTCGGTGGCCGTGAGGCGACGACGCGGACCGGGTGCCATGGTGGGTCTCCTGGGCGAGCGAGGCGGGAGGCCTGCACGGGCGCTCCCGATGGACCCGCACATGGTCGCACCCGCCACCGACAACCGCCCCGGTTGGCCCCGACTGCGGTGGTCCGCTATGATTCTCCGGTTGCCCGTGACCTCCCGCATGCAGGATCCATCAGGATCCGGGCCCTGCGGAACCCCCGGTCGGGGCCCATTCGACCATCGATCACTCAGGAGAGAACCGTGGCTGCCACCTGCGACGTCTGCGGCAAGGGACCGAGCTTCGGTCACAACATCTCGCACTCCAACCGCCGCACCAAGCGCCGTTGGAGCCCGAACATCCAGCGCGTGCGCGCCCGCGTCGGCGAGAACCTCGCCACCGTGAAGCGCATCAACGCCTGCACCTCGTGCCTCAAGGCCGGCAAGGTCGTTCGCTGACCCACCGGTGAGCGCGGCCCCGCCGCACCTCGCACGACGCACACAGGGCGCCCCTCGGGGCGCCCTGTCGCGTACCCGGGCCGTCGCCCCCGCCCCCGGCGGACTGGTCCTCAGGCCCGGAAGTGGTCCCAGCCACCCTCCACCGGGCGCCCGTCGAGCGTGACCGCGGGACCGTCGGGCCCCTCCGCCTCCTCGCACCACGCGATGCGGTGCCACCCCTGGGGTAGCACCCCCCCGGCCGGGAAGGTGCCCAGCAGGCAGTGCTCCTCCCCGCCGGTCAGCACGGCCTCCCACGCCCCCTCCTCCCCGACCGCCGGGGCCAGCCGGTCCACCAGCGGCTGCAGCCCGGCCCGGTCCAGCACGAGCCGCACCCCACTGGCCGTCGCGATGCGGGCCCCGTCACGGGCCAGCCCGTCGGAGACGTCCATGAGCGAGGTCGCGCCGGCACCGGCGGCCACCTCCCCCGCCTCCGGGTCCGCCCACGGCGCCCGGTGGTGAGCCAGGCACTCCGCCGCCGCGCTGCCCGGCCCCTCGAGCACCCCCCGCTGCAACAGGGCCAGGCCGGCCCCGGACCGCCCCAACGGCCCCGACACGGCCACCTGGTCCCCCGCCCGCGCCCCCGAGCGCAGCACCGGTCGGCCGGCCACCCGCCCGAGCGCGGTGACGCTCACCATCCGCGTGCCCGGCGCGGCCGAGGAGAGGTCCCCGCCCACCACGGCCACCCCTGCGCGCCGCGCGGCCTCGCCCACACCGCGCGCCAGGTCCTCCACCCACCGCACGGGCGTCGCGGCGTCGGCCACCAGGGTGAGCACCATCCAGGTGCAGCGGCCCCCCATCGCGGTCACGTCCGCCAGGTTCTGCGCCACCGCCTTGGCCCCCACGTCCCGGGCGGTCGACCACTCGTCGAGCCAGTCGGCCCCCCGCACCATGGTGTCGGTGGTCACCACCGTGCCCGGTCCGGCCACCAGCACCGCCGCGTCGTCCCCGGGGCCGACCTCCACACCCGGGCCGGTGGTGGGTAGGTGCCGCCAGATCCGCGGCAGCAGCTCGTTCTCGGAGACGTCGGCAAGGGTCTGGACCACGCGGCGACGCTACCCTGTGCCGATGCTCCCCCACCCCTGCACCGTCCGCGCCCGGACCGCCCGCCGGCCCCTGCGGGCGGCGACCGCCACGGTGCTGGCGGGGGCCGCCCTGGCCGGGTGCTCCCGGGGCGAGGTGGCGGTCTCCCCCGCTCCCATGGCCGCGGAGCCCGCCTGTGCCCAGGCAGCCGGGCGGTACCCGCAGGCGGTGGCCGGCGCCGTGCGCCAACCGGTCGCCGAGGAGGCCCGCGACAGCGCCGCGGCCTGGGGCAACCCCGCCATCGTGGCGCGCTGCGGGGTGGAGCCCCCCGCTCCCAGCACCGACCGCTGCCTCACGATCGAGGGCGTGGACTGGGTCGTGGAGGACCTCGACGACGGCATCGCCCTGGTCACCTACGGCCGCACCCCCGCCCTGGAGGTGCTGGTGCCGCGCCGCTACCCGCAGTCCTCGGACCTCGTGGTCGACTTCGCCGACGCGGCCGGGGCCCTGGAGACCACCGGCCGCAGCTGCGGCTGATCAGCGCAGGCCGAGCGGGCGCTCCAGGGCCAGCGTCAGCAGCTCGTCGATGAGTTCCGGGTAGGGGATGCCGGAGGCGGCCCACAGCGCCGGGTACATCGAGTACGGCGTGAAGCCCGGCATCGTGTTGATCTCGTTGATGAGGATGCGCTCGTCGGGTGTGACGAAGAAGTCCACGCGGGAGAGGCCCTCGCACCCGGCCGCCTCGAAGGCCACCACGGCCTGCCGCCGGATCTCCTCGATGACGTGCTCCGGGGCGTCCGCGGGCGCCGACAGGGTGGTCGAGGACTCGTCGAGGTACTTGGCCTCGAAGTCGTAGAAGCCGTGGTCGCCGGAGACGACGATCTCGCCCACCGTGCTGGCCCGCGGGGCGTCGGCACCGTGGCCGTCGAGCACCGCGCACTCGAGCTCGCGGGCGTCGATGCCCTCCTCCACGACCACCTTGAGGTCGTGCTCCCGCGCGGCCTCCACGGCGGCCTCCAGCTCCGCGAGGTCGTCCACCCGGGTGATGCCCATGGAGGACCCGGCGCGGGCCGGCTTGACGAAGACCGGCAGCTGCAGGCCGGCCACCTCGTCCAGGGCCCCCTGCCGGTCGGCACGCCAGCGGCGGTCGGTGATGACCACGTACGGCCCCACCTCGAGCCCGGCGGACTCGAACACCACCTTCATGTGGTGCTTGTCCATCATGAGCGCCGAGGCCGCGACGCCACAGCCCACGTAGTGCAGGTCGGCCATCTCGAGCAGGCCCTGCAGGGTGCCGTCCTCGCCGAACGGGCCGTGCAGCAGCGGGAACACCACGTCCACCTCGCCGAGCACCTCCGGCGGCAGGCCCTGGCGCACCACCTGGAAGTCGGTGTGGGTGGAGCCCAGCGGCACGATGACGTTCTCCTCACCGCCGGTGATCTCCGGGATGTGCCCGGCGCCGATGGTGAGCTCCTCGGGGGTGGCCGTGGAGACGACCCACTGCCCCTGCCGCGTGATGCCGATGGGCACGACGTCCCACCGGTCGGTGTCGATGGCGGCCAGGACGCTGGCGGCCGTGGCGCAGGAGACGGGGTGCTCGCTGGAGCGGCCTCCGAAGACGAGCGCGACGCGGCGGCGCCCGGGCTGGGTCTGGTTCGAAGCAGTCATCGCGCAGGATCGTACTCAACCCGCGCGGACCGCATCAGTACCTCTCGGCCTTGCGGACCCGCGCCATGAGGCGGTGCGCGGTCTCCTCCACGGAGACCCCCTCGTGCACCACTCCCACCACGGCCTGCACGATCGGCATCGGGATGCCGTGCTGCTCGGCCAGGGCCTGGATGGAGCGGCAGGACTTCACTCCCTCGGCCACCTGGCTCTGCGAGGCGAGCACCTCCTCCAGGGACTCGCCCTGCCCCAGACGGGTGCCCACCTGGTGGTTGCGCGAGAGGGAGCTGGAGCAGGTGGCCACGAGGTCCCCCGCCCCCGCCAGGCCGAGGAAGGTCGTGGGGTCGGCTCCCAGGGCCGTGCCCAGACGGGTGATCTCGGCCAGTCCCCGGGTGATGAGCATGGCCGAGGTGTTGTCGCCGTAACCCATCCCCTGGGCCATCCCCACGGCCAGGGCCACCACGTTCTTCACCGCACCGCCCACCTCGGCGCCCAGCACGTCGGAGGAGGTGTAGGGGCGGAAGTAGGGCGCGTCGCACGCCTCGGCGACGGCGTCCGCGCGTGCCGCGTCCGTGCAGGCCACGACGCTGGCCGAGGGCTGCCGCTGCACGATCTCGCGCGCCAGGTTGGGGCCGGAGAGCACCGCCACCCGCTCCGGGTCGATGCCGGCGGCCTGGCTGACGACCTGACTCATCCGCAGGCCGGAGCCCAGCTCGATTCCCTTCATGAGCGAGACCACGGTCGCGTCGGCCGGGATGAGCGGCGCCCACTCCACGAGGTTGTCGCGGAGGGTCTGCGAGGGCACCGCGAGCACCACGACGTCCGCCCCGCGGCACGCCTCGGCGGCGTCGGCCGTGGCCCGCAGCGACTCCGGCAGGGTGTGCCCGGGCAGGTACTGCTCGTTGCGGTGGTCGGCGTTCACCGCCTCCACGAGCTCGGCGCGACGCCCCCAGAGCACCACCTCGGTGCCAGCATCGGCGAGCACCTGGGCGAAGGCCGTGCCCCAGCTGCCAGCTCCAAGGACGGCGGCGCGCGTCATCGTGCTCCTCCACGGGTCGGGTCGGGATCGAGGGTCAGCCTACGTGCTCCGCCCGCTCGTCCACGGCCCGTCCGAGGCGGTCAGCGGCGGGTGCGCCCCCCGGCCAGGCCCGCGGCGGGCAGCGAGTCCGGGTCGGCCACGAACTTGCGGAAGGTGCGGCTGGGCCGGAAGCGGGGGCCGGCCGTGGCCTCGATGCGGACCACGTCGCCCGTGCGGGGGTTGCGCCCCGTGCGCGGGGCACGCACCACGCGCTCGAAGGTGCCGAACCCCGTGAGCGTCACCGTCCCCCCGGCCGCCACCTCACGGATCATCGCGTCGACGAGGGTGTCGACCGCCCGCGAGGCCGCGTGGTGGCTACCCACGACGGGCTCGAGGATGGTGGCCAGGTCCGCTTTGTTCATGGCGCGCCCTTTCGGTCAGAGGGTGTGTGGGACGGGGACCGTGAGCCCCCTTCGTGGGGAACTGTGACACCCGATCGGCGCCTGACCAAGCCCCCGGGGAAACTGAAATCGAGCCGTGACCAAACCCGCTCGCGGACGTGACGGGGGCCACGCGCCCGGTGCTCGGGCCACCTCTGGCCGACCCTGGGTGCACCCAGGGTCGGCCGCCCCGTCGGACGACTCCTCCCCCGGACAGGCATCACCCGGACATGCAGAAGGACCCCGGTCCGAAGACCGGGGTCCTTCTGAACTGTAGCCCCGACGGGATTTGAACCCGCGCTACCGCCTTGAGAGGGCGGCGTGCTAGGCCGCTACACAACGGGGCCGTGTCGCTCTTTGCGACTGGAGGACTCTACCACAAGGGCTTGCCCTCTGCAGCATCTCGGTGATCCGAAGATCTCCTCGTGCTGCTGGCTGGGGTACCAGGACTCGAACCTAGACTAAATGAACCAGAATCACTCGTGCTGCCAATTACACCATACCCCAAGGGTTCTCGCGCCAAGATCGGTGAACCCGAGGGCTCCCTCACCTGTCGTGAGCGGCTCTCCCCAGCGGGGCGAACCGAGGCGATACCTTACACAACTCCGACGGGGGACGCCAATCGGCCGTCCCCCGTCGCGAGATCCGCGTCAGGCCAGCTGCTCCCGAAAGGAGCGCAGGCGTGCGAGCGTCGACGGACGACCCAGGATCTCCATCGACTCGAACAGCGGCGGCGAGACCTTCGCGCCGCTCAGGGCCACGCGCAGAGGCGTGAACGCCACCTTGGGCTTCAGGCCCATCCCGTCGAGCAGCGCCTCGCGCAGCGTGGCCTCGATGTCGGCCGTCACCCAGCGCGGACCGTCGCCGTCCTCCCCCAGGGAGACCGCCGGGGTGTCCGGCAGCTGCTCCAGAGCGGCCACGGCGGCCTCCAGCACCTGCGGCGCGTCCTCCTTGAGGCCCGCCACGGCGGCCTCGTCCCGCTCCAGCGCCTCGTCATCCACGAAGAAAGGCCGCACCAGCGGCACGGTCTCGCTGAGCACCGGCACACGGGTCTGCACCAGCTCGGCCACGTCCTTGAGGCGTGCCAGCTCCCCCATCGAGGGACGGTCCGGCAGCACCCCCGCGTCCTGCAGGTAGGGCAGCATCCGGCCAGTGAAGTCACCCAGCTCCAGCTGGCGCAGGTGGTCGCCGTTGATGGACTCGGCCTTCTTCTGGTCCCAGCGCGCCGGGTTGGGGTTCACGGCGTG
This sequence comes from Kytococcus schroeteri, assembly GCF_042433515.1. Lineage (NCBI taxonomy): Bacteria > Bacillati > Actinomycetota > Actinomycetes > Micrococcales > Kytococcaceae > Kytococcus > Kytococcus schroeteri. The sequence goes on from NZ_JBHLVH010000004.1 coordinate 115,996, forward strand.
CACGTCGAAGGCCTCGACGAGCTCCTCGGGGGTGAACAGGTCGCGGTCGCCCCCGATCGACCAGCCGAGCAGGGCCAGGTAGTTGATCATGCCCTCGCGCACGAAGCCCCGGTCGCGGTGGAGGAAGAGGTTGGCCTCCGGGTCGCGCTTGGAGAGCTTCTTGGTGCCGTTGCCCAGCACCAGCGGGAGGTGGCCGAAGGTGGGCACCTGCTCCGCCTCGCCGATGGCGATGAGCGCGCGGTAGAGCGCGATCTGCCGCGGGGTGCTGCTCAGCAGGTCCTCGCCGCGGATGACGTGGGTGATCCGCATCGCGGCGTCGTCCACCGGGTTGACCAGCGTGTACAGCGGCACACCGTTGCCGCGGACGATGACGTAGTCCGGGATCTGGCCGGCCGGGAAGGTCACCTCGCCGCGCACCATGTCGGTGAAGGTGATGTCCTCGTCCGGCATGCGCAGGCGCAGCACCGGCTCACGCCCCTCGGCACGGAAGGCGTCCTTCTGCTCCTGCGTGAGCTCCCGGTCGAAGTTGTCGTAGCCCAGCTTGGGGTCGCGGCCGGCCGCCTTGTGGCGTTCCTCCACCTCCTCGGGGGTGGAGAAGGACTCGTAGGCGTAGCCGGCCTCGAGCAGCTTGCGGGCCACCTCGGCGTGGTGGTCGTGGCGCTCGCTCTGGCGGTAGGGCGCGTACGGGCCACCCTCACGGACACCCTCGTCGGGGGTGAGACCCAGCCACTCGAGCATGTCGTGGATGCCCTGGGCGGACTCCTCGGAGTCGCGGGCGGCGTCGGTGTCCTCCAGGCGGAAGACGAGCTTGCCGCCGGTGTGGCGGGCGTACGCCCAGTTGAACAGGGCGGTGCGGGCCAGGCCCACGTGGGGCGTTCCGGTGGGGCTGGGGCAGAAGCGGACGCGCACGTCCGAGCCGGTGGCCTCGGCGTGCTCGGAGGCGTGGGCGGCGGGTGCGACGGTCTGGTCAGGGGCTGCAGTCATGGTGGCTCCAGCCTAGGGCAGCCGGCCCCCTCGTCCCCGGCCGGTCAGTGCCGCAGCAGGGCCTCCACGAGGGTCTCCTGCATCCACCCGACGAAGCCGTGGTGGATGCCCAGCTGCAGGGCCACCTCGTCGGCGTCGGAGAGCGTCTCCCCGCGCTCCACGGCGCGGATGAGCTCGGAGGTCTGGGCGTCCACGCGCTCGGCGTCGTGGTCCTCGTGGATGCCGAGCCGGTCGGCCAGTACGAGGCGCACGTCGGTGAACGCGGCCATGACCTGCCGGGCCTCGCGCGGGTTCAGGGCCATGACGCCGGACTCCCGGGACCGCTCGCAGGCCGCCACGAGGGCCCGCAGGTTGGCCACCTTGGTGGCGCGGATGCCGTCGTGGGCCAGGGCGGCGAAGTCCCGGGCCGCGGCCACGTCGCTGGTGTGCGCGGCGGGGAGCAGGCGGGACAGGGCCGGGTCGCCGCCGTGGAGCTCGGCCGGGTCCACCGGGTCGACGGCGAGCTCGGGATCGCTCGGGGTGAGGCCGGCGGTGAGCGCCTCGAAGCGGGCGTGCAGGTCGTCCTCGGCCGAGGCACCTCCCGAGGAGGTCGGGCCACCGGAGAGTTCGGGCAGCACGGCATCGGTCCCGGTCACGGCAGCCCCGGGCTCCTCCCCGAGGATGGTGATCACGGCCGTCGCGCCGTCGGCGAGGGCCTCGAGCTCGAGCTCGTCGAGGTGCGCCACCGCGGCGTCGCCCTCCCAGCGGAACGCGCGCGCCATCAGGTGTCCTGCCCGAAGGTGGCCCACAGGCCGTACTCCTGCATGGCCTGGGTGTCCACCTCCATCGCCTCGCGGGTGCCGGTGGAGACCACGCAGCGGCCCTTGGTGTGGATGTCCATCATCATCCCCTCGGCCACGTGCCGGGAGTAGCCGAAGTGGTCCATGAGCACGAAGGTCACGTAGCTCATGAGGTTGACCGGGTCGTTCCAGACGAGCGTGTACCAGGGCGCGTCGAGCTCGGAACGCCCGGCGAGCGCGAGGGAGCCCTCGGGATCGGACAGGCCGGGGGTGTGATGAGGTTCAGGCACTCCCCCACTGTAGAGAGCGGCGCGCGTCCCCGCCCACCGGCGCCGTGGCCCCGGCACAGGGGTGGGGGCCGCGACCTAGAATGTCGCCGCCCCGTCCCGCCCCCTGCCCAGGAGTCCCTGACATGGCCGCGCTGCCGCACGACCTCGTGCTGACCACCGTCCCGGGCGGGTCCGCCCTCTCCGACTTCCGCGCCACCGCGCTGCTGCGCCGGCTGCGCGAGGTGGTGCCCTGCATCGAGGGCGTCACGGCGCGGTACCTGCACCTCGTGGCCTCCACCGCGGAGCTCGACGAGGCCACCGCCGGCCGGGTGCGCGAGCTGCTCACCTACGGCGAGCCCGCCGTCGAGGACACCTCCGGGAGCGCGGCCGTGGTGCTCGTGGCCCCGCGCCTGGGCACCATCTCCCCGTGGGCGAGCAAGGCCACCGACATCGCGCACAACTGCGGGCTGGCGGTGGAGCGCGTCGAGCGGGTGACGGAGTACCGCCTGGCCACCACCGAGCCCCTCACCGACGAGCAGTGGCTGGCCTGCGCCGCCGTGCTGCACGACCGGATGACCCAGAGCGTGCTGGTCTCGGCCGACGACCTGGCGGGCCTGTTCGCAGAGCGCGAGGGGGCCGCGATGGAGCGGGTCGACATCGCCGGGCGGGGCCGCGAGGCGCTCGTGGAGGCCAACGCCGCCTGGGGCCTGGCCCTCAGCGAGGACGAGGTGGACTACCTCGTGGAGGCCTTCACGCGCCTGGAGCGCAACCCCACCGACGTGGAGCTCATGATGTTCGCCCAGGCCAACAGCGAGCACTGCCGCCACAAGATCTTCAACGCCGACTTCGTGGTGGACGGCCAGGCCCAGGAGAAGAGCCTGTTCGGCATGATCCGGCACACCGAGGCCGTGGCCGGCGAGGGCACCGTGGTGGCCTACAAGGACAACGCCTCGATCATGACCGGTGGCCGCATCACCCGCTGGCTCCCCGAGCAGCCCGGCGCCTCCCGCTACACCGAGCGCGAGGACGAGGTGCACGTGCTCATGAAGGTGGAGACCCACAACCACCCGAGCGCCATCTCCCCGTTCCCCGGCGCCTCCACCGGGGCCGGTGGCGAGATCCGCGACGAGGGCGCCACCGGTCGCGGCAGCGCCCCCAAGGCCGGGCTCACCGGCTTCGCCGTCTCCAACCTGCACCTGCCGGGTACCGACGAGCCGTGGGAGGCCGGGGGGGCCAGCGCACCGGACCACATCGCCACCCCGCTGGAGATCATGGTGGAGGGCCCGCTGGGCGCCGCCGCCTTCAACAACGAGTTCGGGCGCCCCGGTCTGGGCGGCTTCTTCCGCGTCTACGAGCAGACCGTGGACGGCGTCCGCCGCGGCTACCACAAGCCGATCATGAGCGCCGGCGGCCTGGGCGCCATCAGCGCCGGCCAGACCGAGAAGGTCCGCTTCGCCCCCGGCACCCTGCTGGTGCAGCTGGGCGGGCCGGGCATGCGCATCGGCATGGGCGGTGGCGCCGCCAGCTCGATGGCCTCGGGCACCAACGCCGTGGAGCTCGACTTCGACTCGGTGCAGCGCGGAAACCCGGAGATGGAGCGCCGCGCCCAGGAGGTCATCAACCACTGCTGGAGCCTGGGCGAGGACAACCCGGTGCTGGCCATCCACGACGTGGGCGCCGGCGGCCTGAGCAACGCGTTCCCCGAGCTGGTCGACGACGCCGGGCTGGGCGCCCGCTTCGACCTCGGCGCGGTGCCCGTGGAGGAGTCCGGCCTGGCCCCCAAGGAGATCTGGTCGAACGAGAGCCAGGAGCGCTACGTGCTGGCCATCGCGCCGGACTCCCTGGAGCGCTTCACGGCCTTCTGCGAGCGCGAGCGCTGCCCCTTCGCCGTGGTCGGCGAGGCCACCGCTGACGGCCAGCTGGTGGTCACCGGCGCCGCGGGTGCCGGCGGAGACCAGACCGAGGACACCGCGGTGGACATGCCGATGGAGGTGCTCCTGGGCAAGCCGCCGAAGATGCTGCGTGACGTGCAGCGTGTGCAGCGCTCCACCGACGCGTTGGACACCGCGTCGCTCACCGGTGACGCGCTGCGCGGCGCGGCCCTCGACGTGCTGCGCCACCCGAGCGTGGCCTCCAAGCGCTTCCTCATCACCATCGGCGACCGCACCGTGGGCGGGCTGAGCCACCGCGACCAGATGGTGGGCCCATGGCAGGTGCCGGTGGCCGACGTGGCCGTCACCCTGAGCGATCTGGTGGGACTGTCCGGCCAGGCGATGGCCAGTGGCGAGCGCATGCCGCTCGCGGCGGTGGACGGCCCCGCATCGGGCCGCATGGCCGTGGGCGAGGCGCTCACCAACCTGCTCGCGGCGCCGGTGACCCTGCGCGGCGTGAAGCTGTCCTGCAACTGGATGGCCGCCTGCGGCGAGCCCGGCGAGGACGCCGCGCTCTACGACACCGTGCAGGCGGTGGCCATGGAGCTGTGCCCGGCACTCGGTGTCTCGGTGCCGGTGGGCAAGGACTCACTGTCGATGCGCACCAAGTGGGAGCAGGACGGGACCCAGCACGAGGTGGTCTCCCCTGTCTCGCTGGTGGTGTCGGCCTTCGCCTCCCTGGAGGACGTGCGCGGCACGTGGACCCCGCAGGTGCACGCCGACGACGAGCTGGTGCTGGTGGACCTGGGCCGCGGTGCCAACCGCCTCGGCGGCTCGATGCTGGCGCAGGTGCGCGGCGAGTTCGGCGGCACCGTGCCGGACCTGGACGACCCCCAGCTGCTGGTGGGTCTGGCCGCCGCGCTCACCGAGCTGCGCGGGGCCGGCCTGGTGACGGCCTACCACGACCGCTCGGACGGCGGCCTGTGGGCGACCCTGGCCGAGATGGCCTTCGCCGGTGCCGTGGGCGTGGAGGCCGACGTCGCCGATGTGGCCGCCCTGTTCGCCGAGGAGCTCGGTGTGGTGCTCGGCGTCCCGGCAGGGCGTTCCGACGAGGTGCTCGAGCTGCTGGCGCGCCACGGGCTGGGCGAGGTCTCGACCACGGTCGGCCGCGCGACCGCCGAGCGCCGGGTGCGCGTCACGCTGGGCGGCGCGCCCGCCCTCGACGAGGGCGTGCACGAGCTGGCCCAGGTGTGGGACGAGGTGAGCTGGCGCATCGCGGCCCTGCGCGACAACCCGGCCTGTGCCGACGAGGAGCACGCCGCCTTCGGGGCCGACGACGACCCCGGCCTGCACGTGGCGCCCTCCTTCGACCCCGCCGAGGACGTGGCCGCGCCCTACCTGAACCTCGGCGCCCGGCCCAAGGTGGCGGTCCTGCGCGAGCAGGGCGTGAACTCGCACGTGGAGACCGCCTTCGCCTTCGACCGCGCGGGCTTCGACACCTACGACGTGCACATGACCGACCTGCAGGCCGGCCGCTTCGACCTGGCCGACGCCACGGGCCTGGTGGCCTGCGGTGGCTTCTCGTACGGCGACACCCTGGGCGCCGGCGAGGGCTGGGCGCGCTCGGTGCTGTTCAACGAGCGGCTCACGGAGCAGTTCGCCACCTTCTTCGGGCGCCAGGACACCTTCGGCCTGGGCATCTGCAACGGCTGCCAGATGTTCGCCGCCTTGGCCGACCTCATCCCGGGCGCCGAGGCGTGGCCGCGGTTCACCCGCAACCTCTCCGAGCAGTACGAGGCACGCCTCTCGATGGTGGAGGTCGTGGAGAACCCGTCGGTCTTCTTCACCGGCATGGCCGGCTCGCGCCTGCCCATCGCGGTGGCGCACGGCGAGGGCCGGGCGAACTTCGAGGCCCGGGGCGACGCCTCGCAGGTCGTCGCCGCCGCGCGCTACGTGGACAACCACGGGCGGGTGGCCACCAGCTACCCGGCCAACCCCAACGGCTCGCCGGAGGGGCTCACCGCCGTCACGACCGCCGACGGCCGCTTCACCGCGATGATGCCGCACCCCGAGCGGGTGCAGCGCACCGTGCAGATGTCCTGGAGCGACGGCGACCCCGCCCAGGCCAGCCCGTGGCTGCGCATGTTCCGCAACGCGCGCGCCTGGGTCGGCTGATCCCCGGCCGACCAGCACGTGCCCGGGCCCCGCACCACCCCCGGTGGCGCGGGGCCCCATGCATAGGGTGAGCCGGTGACCAGTACCGCCCTGCTGACCGACCACTACGAGCTCACGATGGTGCAGGCCGCCCTGCGCAGCGGCGCCGCGCACCGGCGCAGCGTGTTCGAGCTCTTTGCCCGCAAGCTGCCCGAGGGCCGGCGCTACGGCGTCGTGGCTGGCACGGGGCGCTTCCTGGAGGCGCTGGTGGACTTCACCTTCGGCGAGTCCGAGCTGGAGCACCTGCGCACCCATCGGGTGGTGGACGAGCCCACCCTCGAGTGGCTGGCGGGCTACCGCTTCTCGGGGGACGTCCACGGTTACCCCGAGGGCGAGCTGTACTTCGGCCACTCCCCGCTGATGGTCGTGGAGTCCACCTTCGCCGAGGGGGTGCTGCTGGAGACCCTCGCGCTCTCGATGCTCAACCACGACAGCGCCGTCGCCTCGGCCGCCAGCCGCATGACCGCCGTGGCCGGCGACCGTCCCTGCATCGAGATGGGTAGCCGGCGCACCGCCGAGGGCTCCGCCGTGGCGGCCGCCCGCGCCGCCTACGTGGCCGGGTTCGCCTCGACCTCCAACCTCGAGGCGGGGCGCCGCTGGGGCGTGCCGACGGCGGGCACGGCCGCCCACTCGTTCACCCTCCTCCACGACGGGGAGCGCGAGGCCTTCACCGCCCAGGTGGAGTCCCTCGGCACCGACACGGCCCTGCTCGTGGACACCTACGACGTCACCCGCGGCGTCCAGACCGCCGTCGAGGTGGCCGGCACCGGCCTGGGCGCGGTGCGCCTGGACTCCGGCGACCTGCTCGGCCAGGCCCACGCCGTGCGGCGCCAGCTGGACGACCTGGGGGCCACGGGCACCCGCATCGTGGTCACCAGCGACCTCGACGAGTACGCCATCGCCTCGCTGGCCGCGGCCCCGGTGGACACCTACGGCGTGGGCACCCGCCTGGTGACCGGCTCCGGGCACCCCACCGCGGGCATGGTCTACAAGCTGGTGGCCCGGGAGGGCGAGGACGGCACGATGGTCGACGTCGCCAAGGCGAGCGCGCACAAGACGTCCGTGGGCGGCCGGAAGACCGCCGTGCGCCGCGTCGTGGACGGCGTGGCGCAGGCCGAGCTCGTCGGCATCGGGGAGGTGCCCCAGCACGACGGGGACGACCGGGAGCTCCTCGTGCCACTGGTGCGCGGTGGCCAGGTCGTGGCCCCCACCGGCCCCGAGGCGGTGGGGGCGGCCCGGGCGCGCCACGCCGCGTCGCGGGCGGAGCTGCCGGCCGCCGCGCTGCGCCTCTCGGCTGGGGAGCAGGCCGTTCCCACGGTGTTCGTCGACGAGCAGCCCGCCCCGGCCACCGGCCACGCCTGAGGCTCCCAGCAGACGGCCGGGCCCCACCGCACACGGTGGGGGCCTCGAAGCGTCAGACAGCCGTCAGTGCTCGGTGATCGCCCGCTGGATCTCCACCACGTAGTGCACCTTGCCGATGTAGTCCGGGTGGGTGCCGTCGCTGAGGAACCAGTCGTCGTGGCCCTCGGAGACGCCCTTCCAGTCGGCGATGGTGACCTTGGGGTCCAGCTCCTCGTCCTCCAGCTCGTCGAAGACGGCCTGGTTGTCGGCGTCCCAGCTGGTGTTGGAGTTGGGGCGCACGAGCACGACGTGCTTCACGGCCTTCTCCTTGGCCAGGTGGGTGGCGGCGTCGACGAGGTCGTCCTTGTTGATCCGGCCGTTGTTGCCGGTGTGGACCACGACCACCTCGCTCTTGATGTCGTGGGCCTTGGCCGCCTTCTCCGCGTAGCCCAGGACCTCGCTGGCCTGGACGCCGACGGTGGCCCGCAGGTCGAGGGCCCCGAACGCGCGGGAGATGACCGGACCGGCGGACATGGCCACGGAGTCGCCGAAGACGGTGACGTTCATGCACTGCGTGCCGTCGCCCACCTTGGTGCCGTCGGAGGGGACCGGCAGCGTGTCCGCGCCGAGCTTGGACTGCCCGAGCCACTGCGGGTCGGCTCCCTCGGCCACGCGGTCACCGCTGATCTTCGAGGGGTCGCAGGCAGCACCCTTGCCCCCCTCGGTGGGCGGCGGGGAGGTGGGCGATGCCGTCGGCTTCTCCTCGGACTCGTCCGGGACACTGGCCTGCGGGCCGTCGGGCGCCGGGGTCTGGTCCCCCGAGGGGGCAGTGCCGACGTCGGCGTTGCCCAGCACCTCCTCCACCTTCTGCTGCTCGACGGCCTGCGGGTCGGTGGTCGCGGCCACCGCGCCCAGGGTGGCCGTGAGGGCCACCACGGCGGTGGTCAGCCCGGCGGCCGCCGTCAGCGGAGCCCGGCCGGTGCGGCGCAGGCGGTCCCACGTGGCGCGCAGGCCGTTCACGCGCACCGGGTTCTCCACCAGGCGGTAGCTCAGCTCAGCCAGCAGCAGGGTCAGGCCCCAGCGCACCAGGTGCACCACGGGCTCGGGCCACTCCACGTCGATGCCGGGCCGGGTGAACGCGGCGATGGGCCAGTGCCACAGGTACAGGGAGTACGAGCGGGTGCCCAGGTAGCGCAGCAGCGGCAGGCTCAGCAGCCACTCCACCGGACCGGGGCGGGTGGCGGCCACGACGAGCACGACCACCAGGGCGGCCAGGGCGGCGAAGCCCCATCGGTAGAGCCACTCGGAGGTCTCGGCCTGGGTCACGAAGAACCAGCCGAGCCCGCCCAGGCCGGCCAGGCCCAGCAGGGTCCACAGCACGCCGGCGCGCTTGAGGGGCGCCCGGTCGCTGAAGCCTGCGCCACCCCGCAGGGCGGCCAGGGCAGCACCGGCGAGCAGGCCCATCGCGTGGGAGTCGGTGCCGAAGTAGAAGCGGCTGGCGTCCCCCGCGGCCGGCAGGTCGGCCGCGGCCGTGCCCATCCCCATCCACAGCGAGGAGGCCACCGCACCCACGAGGGAGATGGTGAACACGGCCCAACGGCGGGCCGAGGCCTTGGTGAACGCAAAGGTCAGCCCGGCCACCACCAGCGGCCAGACCAGGTAGAACTGCTCCTCCACGGCCAGGGACCACAGGTGCTGGAGCACCGGCGGCCGGCCGGCGGCCTCGAAGTAGCTGCGCTCCTGGAACACGTACCACCAGTTGGAGGTGTACGTGGCCGCGGCGAGCACGTCGCCCACGTAGGAGCGCACGGCGGTGCGGTCGAGCACCAGCATGGCCACCGAGACGACGAGCAGCAGGAGGAAGACCGCCGGGAACAGGCGCCGCACGCGGCGCCCCCAGAAGTGCTTGAGGTCCACCGTGGTCGGGCTCCAGCGCGTGATCAGCTGGCTCGTGATGAGGTATCCCGAGAGCACGAAGAACACGTCGACGCCCAGGAAGCCGCCGTCGAGGCCGGCGTCGAAGTGGAAGAGCATCACCGACACGACGGCCAGGGCGCGCAGCCCGTCCAGACCGGTGAGATAGCGGCGTCCCGAGGGGGCGCTCCGTGCCGTGGCCCGGGGCCCTCCTGCGCTGCTCGTCGAGACCTGCTGCCCCACCTGGGCTCCTTCCGCGAAGTCGGTCCGTCGCGGCCGACCGGCCCCGACACAGTGCTCCCGTCCGACGTCCGCCGGGCGGGAGCGTCACGCTACTCCCAGAGGCTGGACGCCCACTGGGACCGTGGTCGGATGGCGTGGCCTCATTCCGTGGCCGGCGGAACCTCGTCCTCCCCGAGCGGACGCTGCTCGGTTGCAGTGCGCTGGGCGGAGTTCTGCCACGACCAGGCGTACTTCCCGTCGTCGCTGGCCAGACCGCCCTCTCCCAGGTCGAGGGGGCGGAAGGTGTCGACCATCACAGCCAGCTCGTCGAAGTACTCCACGCCGATGGAGTTCTCGTAGGCCCCGGGCTGGGGGCCGTGGGCGTGGCCGCCCGGGTGGAGGCTGATGGAGCCCTGCCGGATGCCACTGCCCTTGCGTGCCTCGTAGTCCCCGTCCACGTAGAACATGACCTCGTCGGAGTCCACGTTCGAGTGGTAGTAGGGCACCGGGATGCTCAGCGGGTGGTAGTCCACCTTGCGCGGCACGAAGTTGCACACCACGAAGTTGTGCCCCTCGAACACCTGGTGGGCGGGCGGCGGCTGGTGGACGCGGCCGGTGATCGGCTCGTAGTCGGCCACGTTGAACACGTAGGGGTAGAGGCAGCCGTCCCAGCCCACGACGTCCAGCGGGTGGAAGGGCAACGTGTGCACAGTGCCGCCCTGGCCGCCGGTGGAGTCCTCCCCCGTGGCGCGGTGGCGGATGTACACCTCGGTCTCGTCGTCGGCCGCGGCACCGATGTCCTCGGCCAGCAGCGGCCCCTCCGGTCCGCGCAGGTCGCGCTCGCAGTAGGGCGCGTGCTCCAGCAGCTGCCCGAACCGCGAGAGGTACCGCTTGGGCGGGCCGATGTGGCTGGAGGCCTCGATGGCGTAGACGCGCAGCGGCTCGGAGTAGCCCTCGTCGCCGGCGTCGCGCGGGATCCACCGGTGCGTGGTGGCGCGCGGCATCACCAGGTAGTCGCCCTGCCCCACCTCGAAGGCGCCCATGACGGTCTCCACGCGGGCGTTGCCGCGCTCCACGTACAGGCACTCGTCACCGATGGCGTTCCGGTACCAGGGGCTCGTGGTGTCGGCCACCACGTAGGACAGGCGCACGTCGGCGTTGCCCAGCAGCAGCCGTCGACCGGTCACCACGTCGACGCCCTCGGTGGGCTCGTCCCCGCCGAACAGGTCGTGGGGGCGCAGGTGGATCGGGCGCAGGGGGTGGTTGGGGGTCAGCGTGGCGTCGGGCAGGTCCCAGACGCGGGCGTCGCTGATGGTGGAGGGGATGTTGCGGTGGTAGAGCAGCGAGGAGTCCGACGAGAAGCCCTCCTCGCCCATGAGCTCCTCGTAGTACAGCCCGCCCTCGGGCGTCCGGTGCTGGGTGTGTCGCTTGGGGGGAACCGATCCGACGGAGCGGTAGTACGCCATGGCTCGACCTCCAGGTGATGGCGGCGGTGTGGGCGCACGCGGCAGTGACGTACGCCACGCGTACGTTAGCGTGCGCGGCATGGCGACCCCACCGGCGATGGAGCGACTCACCCGCGCGTTCGTGGACGACGCGGCGATCTTCCCCCCGGGGCTCTCACCCCTGCCCGATGCCGTCGCGCAGCACCGCGCCTGGCGCACCGCCCCGCTCGGCTCCCGCCTGGGACCGCTGCTGCTCTCGGTCGACGCCGTGGCGCAGCTCCCGCAAGTTCTCGCGGACTCCCCTGCCGCCCCCGACGCCGCTGCCCTCCCGGTGGGCATCGCCGCCCGCCCCGGTACCGGCACCGAGGCGGTCACCCGCGCCGTGGCCACGCTGCGCGGCCTCGGCGAGCAGGTGCGCCTCGAGGTGGTGGAGCGCGCCGCGGACGCCGACTGGCACGCCACGGCCGACCACGGCGTGGACCTTGCACTCGAGGCGCCCCGCGACCCAGCCACCCTGGAGTCCCTGCTCGACCGCCTGGCCGCCTCGGACCGCACTGGCGGGCCCCGGGTCGTGGCCAAGTGGCGCACCCAGGCCTCCCCGGCGGGCCCCGTCCCCACGCCGCAGGAGCTCGCCGGGTTCATCACCTCCTGCGTGGAGCGCGACGTGCCCTTCAAGCTCACCGGCGGCCTGCACCACGCCGTGGCGCGCACCGCGCCGGCCCAGTCCGGCGAGGGCACCGAGGAGATGCACGGCATGCTCAACGTCGTGGTGGCCACCCACGGCGCCCTCTGCGGACTGGGTCCCGACGACGTCGCCGCCGCGCTGGCCGAGCGCGACGCCCGCGCCGTGGCCGACACCGTGCTGGCGCTCGACTCCGGCGCCGTCGAGGGCGTGCGCGCCGCGTGGACCTCCTTCGGCTGCTGCGGCGTCACCGACCCGCTCACCGAGGCCGCCGAGCTCGGCGTGCTCGACCCCTCCACCATCGCCAGCACCCCCTCCCACCCCACCGACCACACCACCGACGAGGAGCCCGCATGACCGCCTGGCCCGACCTGCCCGCCGACCACCCCTTCGGCCCGCACAACCTGCCCTACGGCGCCTTCCTCACCCGCGACGCCGCGCAACCCCGGCTGGGCGTCCGCATCGGCGACGAGGTGCTGGACCTGCCGGCCGCCCTGCACGCCACGGGCGCGGACACCGGCGGCGCCTGGGCCGGCGCCCTGCAGGAGCCGACGCTCAACCGCCTGCTGGAGCTCGGCCACACCGCGTGGGCCGGCGCCCGCGAGTGGGTCACCGGCCTGTTCGCCGAGGGAGCCGACCCGGCCGTGGTGCGCCCCCACGTGCTGCCGCTGGGCCAGGTGGAGATGGTGCTGCCCTTCCGCCCGGCGGACTACGTGGACTTCTACGCCTCGGAGCACCACGCCACCAACGTGGGCCGCATCTTCCGCCCGGACCAGGCGGCGCTGACGCCCAACTGGAAGCACCTGCCCATCGGGTACCACGGGCGCTCCAGCACCATCGTGGTCTCGGGCACCGACGTGGTGCGTCCCTGCGGCCAGCGCAAGCCGAAGGACGCCGAGGTGCCCACCTTCGGCCCCAGCCAGCGTCTGGACATCGAGGCCGAGCTGGGCTTCCTCGTCGGTGGCCCGACGACCGTGGGCGAGCGCGTCTCCGTGGACGACGCGGCTGACCACCTCTTCGGTGTGATGCTCTTCAACGACTGGTCGGCGCGCGACCTCCAGGCCTGGGAGTACGTGCCGCTGGGCCCCTTCCTGGGCAAGTCGTTCGCCTCGTCGGTGGGCGCCTGGGTGGTGCCCATGGCGGCGCTGGAGCAGGCGCGCACCGAGCTCCCCACCCAGGACCCCGAGCCGCTGGAGTACCTGCGCGGTGACGGCAGCGGCCTGTTCGGTCTCGACATCGAGATGGAGGTGCGCCTCAACGACACAGTCGTCAGCCGCCCGCCCTACCGGGAGATGTACTGGTCGCCGGCGCAGATGCTCGCGCACATGACCGTCAACGGCGCTGCCCTCTCGGCCGCGGACGTGTTCGCCAGCGGCACCGTCTCCGGCGACGAGAAGGCCGAGCGCGGGTCGTTCCTCGAACTGTCCTGGAGCGGCCAGGAGCCGATGCGGCTCGAGGACGGCAGCGAGCGCTCCTTCCTCGAGGACGGTGACACGGTGACCATCACCGGCTGGGCGCCGGGACCGGACGGCTCCCGCATCGGGCTGGGTGAGGTGACCGGGACGATCCGCCCCGCCACCGAGCTGGGCTGACGCGCTGTCGTGCGGCTGTCGCCGCACTGCCGCAGCGGACCCCGGCGCCTCGGGCACCGGGGTCCGCACTTCCCGCCGGGGCCCGAGATCGATACGGTCGGAAACGTTCACACGTCCAGAATCATCTGAGGGGAGCAGGACATGGACAGCACGAAGACCTTCGCAGTGGGGACCGCGCTGCTGCTGGGGGCAGCACTCGCGACGCCGGCGTCCGCCGCACCGGACGACCGCACCTCCGGCCCGGACTGGGAGCCGCTGCCGATCACCTTCGAGGTCGGCGAGGCCGACGGCCAGGGCGAGCGCCCCTGGAGCGTCAGCGTCGACGGGGACGTCACCCAGCCCAAGAAGGGCGAGGACGGCCTGGCGACGCTGAACCTGCTGGTTACCGACTACAACAACAACGTCAACAACGACCACCCGGACCACGGGCCGAGCAGCCTCGGGATCCAGGACGACGGTCTGACCGGCTGCCAGGAGGGCACGCCGGGCAAGATGCCGTCGGGCCGGACCAGCGAGGACGAGTCCTTCCGGTGGGTGGTCGACGAGGAGTCCACCGAGGACAACCCGATCGTCGACCCCGAGTTCGCCCCGGGCCACTACGAGAAGACCCAGACGAGCAAGCTGTCGCCGGAGACCCGGGCCCTGGAGGTCGTCACGGTCACGTGCCCCACCGAGAGCGACTGGGGCTACATGTTCGGCAACAGCTTCTTCGTCCGCACCAGCGACACGGAGTTCACGCGGGTGGCCACCGTCGTGACCGAGGGCACCTTCCACGAGGGCGGCGAGAGCGTGTTCCACACCGTCGAGGGCTGGGAGTTCCTGGAGCAGCTCGAGAAGGAGGAGCGTCCGGACGGCATGAGCGACGCCGAGTGGGCGGACAAGCTCGTCGCCGAGGGCGTGGTGCCGGCCGACAAGCGCTGGTACGTGGCCAACGAGGAGCCTCCCGGTGAGGACGACGACGAGGGCCCGATCGTCGACACCGGTGTGGAGGCGGGCGACCAGTCCGCGGCGTTCGCTGCCGGCCTGGCCGGTGTGGCGCTGCTGGGCGCCGGTGGCGCCACGGTGGTGGCCGCCCGCCGTCGCTGACGCCCGCCTGACACCTGAATCGACGGGACCTCCGGAGTCACTGGACTCTCGGAGGTCCCGTCGTGACAGGTCACGTTCACAGTCCGCGCACAATCAGGCGCCGACGCCCGGCCCCGGCTTCCCCCTCCCCGTGAGGCGCTTAGGGTCGAAGGGTCCCGGCAGGGGGTCGGGACGTGACACAGAGGGGAAAACCATGAAGCGCACGACTCTTGCCGTCCTCGCCGTCGCCACCATGGGGGTGACCGCCCCGGTGCAGATGGCGCAGGCCGCGCCGAAGGAGCCCAAGCTCCCGGCGCCGTACGAGAACACCTTCTCCGTGGGCGAGGCAGGCTCCGACGGAACCCGGCCGTGGACCAGCACCACCCGGGGCGACTACCTCGAGCTGCCCTACGAAAAGGACGGGCTGGTGCACCGCGAGGTGCACGGGTTCGACCGGTGGAACAGCGTGACGAGCGTCTCCGCGAACGAGGAGGACCCGGGACGCCACCGTCTGGGCGTGCAGAACGACGACCAGACCGACTGGATCTTCCGCGGCTGCCCGGAGAACGCCGAACGTGCCGGGAAGTCCTCCTTCTCCTCCGAGGACGAGTCCTTCCACTGGGTGGTGGACCCGGACTACGACTTCTGGAACGACGACAGCGACGACCCCGTCCCGGGCTCGTACGTGAAGGACACCACCCATCGACTCGGCGAGGACGTCCGCTCGGTGTCGGTGGAGGCGACCGGGTGCATCCCCGACCCCGGCGAGTTCGACGGCACCTACGCGCACAACACGACCCACTTCCTGCGGACGGGTGAGGGCGAGTTCACCAAGGTGGGCACCTCGGTGTTGGGTTCGACAGCCAACGAGGGGGGCTACGGCATGGAGTTCCACGCCGAGCCCGACTGGGAGTTCCTGGAGCAGCTCGAACACGCGGTGCGCCCGGACGGACTCACCGACGCCCAGTGGGCCGACCAGCTCGTGGCCAAGGGCGTGGTGCCGGCCGACAAGCGCTGGTACGTGGCCAACGAGGAGCCCACCGAGGGCCCCATCGTAGACACCGGCTGGACCGCCCCCGAGCGCTCGCACGACACCACCGCCCTCGGCCTGGCCGGTCTGGCCCTCGTCGGCGCCGGCGGCCTCACCGTGGCCGGCGCCCGCCGCCGCTGACCGTCCCCACGGAATACCCCTCCGGGGTATGTGCGTTCTCGTCGGTGGCGCCACCCGGCGCCACCGACGAGAGGAGCACCCATGGCCACCACCGAGTACAACGTCACCGGCATGACCTGCGGGCACTGCGAGGCGTCCGTCCGCGAGGAGGTCTCCGAGGTGCCCGGCGTCGAGTCCGTCGAGGTGAGCCACGAGACCGGTCGGCTGACCGTCACCGGCGCCGACGACGTGTCCACCGATGCCGTGCTGGCCGCCGTCGAGGACGCCGGCTACCGGGCGCAGCGGGCCTGATGACCGCGCCCTCCCTCCCGCGCACGTCCGCCGTCGAGCTGGAGCTCGGCGGTATGACGTGCGCCTCGTGCGCCCACCGCATCGAGCGCAAGCTCAACAAGCTCGAGGGCGTGGAGGCGACCGTCAACTACGCCACGGAGAAGGCCTCGGTCACCGTACCCGAGGGGTACGACCCGGGCCTGCTGGTGGCCGAGGTGCAGAAGGCGGGCTACACGGCCACGCTGCCGGCGCTCCCACCGACCCCGGGAACCGACTCCCCCGGTGAGGCCTTCGACGGCTCCGAGCACGCCGACCACGAGCTCGACGCCCTGCGCCGTCGGGTGCTCGTGTGCGCGGTGCTGGCGGTGCCGGTGATCCTCATGGCGATGGTGCCGGCCCTGCAGTTCCGGAACTGGCAGTGGGCCTCGCTCACCCTGGCCGCGCCCGTGGTGGTGTGGGGCGCCTGGCCCTTCCACCGGGCCGCCTGGACCAACCTGCGCCACGGCGCGGCCACCATGGACACCCTCGTCTCGATGGGCACGCTCGCCGCCTTCGGCTGGTCGCTCTACGCGCTCTTTCTCGGCCATGCCGGCACGCCCGGCATGAAGCACCCCTTCGAGTTCACCATCGGGCACTCCGACGGCGCGGGGAACATCTACCTCGAGGCCGCCGCGGGCGTCACCCTGTTCATCCTGGCCGGACGCTACGTCGAGAAGCGCGCCAAGCGCCGGGCCGGCGCCGCGCTGCGCGCCCTGCTGGAGATGGGGGCCAAGGAGGTCTCCGTGCTGCGCGACGGGCGCGAGGTGACGGTCCCGGCCGGGGAGCTGCGCGCCGGCGAGGAGTTCGTGGTGCGCCCCGGGGAGAAGGTGGCCACCGACGGGACGGTCGTCTCCGGCACGTCCGCCGTGGACGCCTCCATGCTCACCGGCGAGTCCCTCCCCGTCGAGGTGGGCCCTGGCAGCGAGGTCACCGGCGCAACGGTGAACGCCGGTGGGCGCCTGGTGGTGCGCGCCACGCGCGTGGGCGCCGACACGCAACTGGCCCAGATGGCGCGGATGGTGGAGGACGCGCAGACCGGCAAGGCCGCCGTCCAGCGGCTGGCCGACCGGGTCTCCGGCGTGTTCGTGCCGGTCGTGGTGCTCATCGCCCTGGTCACGCTCGGGGGCTGGCTGCTGTCCGGTGCCGGTCCGACGGCCGCGTTCACCGCCGCGGTGGCGGTGCTCGTCATCGCCTGCCCGTGCGCCCTGGGCCTGGCCACGCCCACCGCCCTGCTCGTGGGCACCGGCCGCGGAGCGGAGTTGGGCATCCTCATCAAGGGCCCCGAGGTGCTGGAGTCGACCCGCACCGTGGACACCGTGGTGCTCGACAAGACCGGCACCGTGACCACCGGGCACATGACACTGGCCGAGGTGGTGCCCGCCGCCGGCGAGGACGCCGCGGAGGTGCTGCGCGTGGCCGGTGCGCTGGAGGACTCCTCGGAGCACCCCATCGCCCGTGCCGTGGCCGATGCGGCGCGCACCGCGGGCGACCTGCCCGCCGCCTCGGGGTTCGCGAACGTCGAGGGGCTCGGCGTCACCGGCACCGTGGAGGGCCGCACGGTGGTCGTCGGCCGCCCCACCCTGCTCGCCGAGCATCACATGACGCTCACCGCCGACCTGGCCCGGGCCGAGGCCGAGCACCTCCAGCGGGGTCGCACCGTGGTGGCCGTCGGCTGGGACGGCGCTCCCCGCGGCCTGCTCGTGGTGTCCGATGCCGTGAAGCCCACGAGCGCCGCCGCCGTGGCCCAGCTGAGGCGCCTCGGGCTCGAGCCGGTGCTGCTGACCGGGGACAACGCGGCCACCGCCCGCCAGGTGGCCGACGAGGTGGGGATCGACACCGTCATCGCCGACGTGCTGCCGCAGGAGAAGGTGGAGCAGGTCCGGCGCCTGCAGGAGCAGGGGCGCGTGGTGGCCATGGTCGGCGACGGCGTCAACGACGCCCCCGCCCTGGCACAGGCCGACCTGGGCCTGGCCATGGGCACCGGCACGGACGTCGCCATCGAGGCCGCGGACATCACGCTGGTGCGTGGCGACCTGCGCAGCGTGGTCGACGCCATCGGGATGGCGCGGCGCACGCTGGGCACCATCCGGTCCAATCTCTTCTGGGCGTTCGCCTACAACGTGGCCGCCATCCCCCTGGCCGCGGCGGGGATGCTCAACCC
Organism: Kytococcus schroeteri; assembly: GCF_042433515.1. Classification (NCBI taxonomy): domain Bacteria; kingdom Bacillati; phylum Actinomycetota; class Actinomycetes; order Micrococcales; family Kytococcaceae; genus Kytococcus; species Kytococcus schroeteri. The sequence continues at coordinate 134,015 of NZ_JBHLVH010000004.1, forward strand.
GATGCTGGCCGGTGCCGCCATGGCCCTGTCCAGCGTGTTCGTGGTCGGCAACAGCCTGCGGCTGCGGGGCTTCAGGGCGGAGGCGCGGTGAGCGCCGGCGAACGACCGGAGGAGCCCGTGGTCGCGGCCGCCGGCCCGGCCCACCCGGTGGAGCACGGTCACGTCCACGGATACGTGACGGACAAGGACGCCTACCTGCGCCGCCTGCGCCGCGTCGAGGGACAGGTCCGCGGCCTGGCCCGGATGGTGGAGGAGGACGCGTACTGCATCGACGTCCTCACGCAGGTGAGCGCGGTGAGCAGCGCCCTGGAGAAGGTCGCGCTCGGGCTGCTCGAGGACCACCTGCGCACCTGCGTGGTCGACGCCGCACGCGCCGGTGACGAGGAGGCCGAGGCTCTCGTGAGGGAGGCCTCGGCGGCCATCGCCCGGCTGGTCCGGTCGTGAACGAGCGCGCTCGACGCCTACGCTGGAGCCCTCGCACCCGTCCCCGACCCAGGAGCAGCATGCGTTCACTCCCCCGACCGATCCGCCGCGGCGCGGCGACCGCCGTCCTCGTGGGCACCGCCCTCGTCAGCCTGCAGAACGCGGCCCAGGCCGACCCCCGGGAGGTCAGCGGCGCCGGGGGGACCAACCCCCGGGTCACCCTGGAGGTGCACCCCGCGGCCGGCGGGCAGGGGCACGCGTGGGACGTCCGCTTCGACGGCGCGCACCTGCAGCCGGCGGACGGCAACCCCCGCATCGAGTGGGTGGTGGACACCTACGCACCGGCCACGGGCGCGATGCCGGTGACGGTGGCCGAGGGCGCGGTGGCCGACCCGGTCTGCCGTCCCGGTGCCGAGCGCGCCAGCGGGGACGAGGTCTCGTCGGACAGCCGCCACCTGGGCGGGCGCCGAATCCCCGCCGGCACCGACCGCGTGATGGTCTACGGGGCGTACTGCGCCCCCGACGGCCAGGTGCACCGCTTCGAGCTCGAGAGCGACGTGTCCACCGGCCGCGACGGGTCCGTGGACGTGCACTCCTACCCGGTGGTCGACGGCCCCGCCGACGGCCCGAACCCGCGTCCGGACGGCCCGCCGGTGGAGACCGGCTGGTCGGCGCCCGAGCAGGGCGGTCTGAGCTCCCGCGAGGCCGCTGCGGCCACGGGGCTGGCGCTGCTCACGGCCGGGGGCGTGCTCACCGCGAGGGGCCGCCGGGCAGGCGCCTGACCACATCGACGACGCGGCCCGGGGAGGACGTCCTCCCCGGGCCGCGTCGCGCACCGCCTCGGCGGATCAGAAGTTGCCGCGCAGCTCCTGCTCGCGCTCGATGGCCTCGAACAGCGCCTTGAAGTTGCCGATGCCGAAGCCGAGCGACCCGTGGCGCTCGATGAGCTCGAAGAACACGGTCGGACGGTCACCGGTGGGCTTGGTGAAGATCTGCAGCAGGTAGCCGTCCTCGTCGCGGTCCACCAGGATGCCGCGCTTCTGCAGCTCCTCGATGGGCACGCGCACCTCGCCGATGCGGGCACGCAGCTCCGGGTCCTCGTAGTAGGAGTCCGGGGTGGCCAGGAACTCCACGCCCTCGGCCACCATGCAGTCCACGGTGCGGATGATGTCGTTGGTGGCCAGGGCAAGGTGCTGGGCGCCGGGGCCACAGTAGAACTCGAGGTACTCGTCGATCTGCGACTTCTTCTTGGCGATGGCCGGCTCGTTGAGCGGGAACTTCACGCGGTGGTTGCCGTTGGCCACCACCTTGGACATGAGCGCGGAGTAGTCGGTGGCGATGTCGTCGCCCACGAACTCGGCCATGTCGGTGAAGCCCATGACGCGGTGGTAGAACTCCACCCACTCGTCCATCTTGCCCAGCTCCACGTTGCCCACGATGTGGTCCAGGGCCTGGAAGAGACGCTTGGGGGCCCCCTCGCGCTTGGTGAAGCTGCTGGAGCGCGGGTGGTAGCCGGGCAGGTAGACGCCGGCGTAGCGCTCACCGTCGACCACGCGCTGCACGAGGGTGTGCCGGGTCTCGCCGTAGGTGGCGATGGCACCCACGCGCACGGTGCCGTGCTCGTCGGTGAGGTCGGTGGGCTCCTGCAGCACGGTGGCGCCGGCGGAGCGCGCGTGCTCGATGCACTTGTCGACGTCCGGCACCTCCAGGGAGATGTCAACGACGCCGTCCCCGTGCTTGGCGTGGTGCTCGATGAGCGGGGACTTCGGGTCCACGGCGCCCTTGAGCACGAAGTTGATGTTGCCGGACTTCAGCACGAAGGCCTTGTGGTCGCGGTTGCCGTTCTCCGGGCCGGAGTAGGCGATGAGCTCCATGCCGAAGGCCGACTGGTAGAAGTGCGCGGCCTGCGTGGCGTTGCCGCAGACGAAGGTGATGGCGTCCCAGCCGGTCACCGGGAAGGGGTCGGCCGAGGAGTCGTACTCCACGAGGCCGACGAGCTTCTTCAGCTGCTCGACCGAGAGGTTCTCGGCCTGCTCCTGGTCGGTCAGGGCGGTGAGGGTGGTGTCAGTCATGCGCGCCAATGTGCCTCACGCCACACCCGATGGCAACGAACGTCGCCCGGACTGCACACAGAGCACACTCTGCGCGCTCGATGCCGTGTCAGACTGTGCACTCTGCACACCACCGTCGATACTCAAGGGCAGGGTGACCACATGGCGACCCACAGGCTGGACGATCTGGACAGGGCGATCATCCGCACCTTCACCGACGACCCGCACGTGGGCGTCCTCGCGGCCTCCCGCCAGCTCGGCGTGGCCCGCGGCACCGTCACCGCCCGCCTGGCCCGGCTGTCCGATTCGGGTGTCATCGCCTCGTGGGCGCCGCACCTGGACCCCGCGGCGCTCGGCCATCCCGTGACGGCCATGGTCACCCTGCAGATCCGCCAGGTGGCGGGGCACGACGCCGTGGTGGAGCACCTGGCCGGCATCCCGCAGGTGCTGGAGGTGCACACCATCACCGGTGACGGGGACCTCTTCGTGCGGGTGGTGGCTCGCAGCAACGCCGACCTGCAGGACGTGCTCGACGAGGTGACCGCCCACGAGCACGTGGTGCGCGCCTCCACGAACATCGCGCTGGCCACCCGCATCGCGCACCGCACCCTGCCGCTCGTGGGCTGAGGCACCCCGGGGCCGGCCGGATGCGGGAGGTCCGTCACTTCGCGCGGTCGTAGGACTCCACCACGGCCACCGACAGCGGGAAGTCCACGGCGCTGGACGGGAAGAGCAGCTCGCCGGCCGAGCGCGCGGCCTGCCGCACGTGCTCGGCCACCTCGTCGGCCAGGTCGGCCGGGGCGTGCACGATCACCTCGTCGTGCAGGAAGTACACCAGCTGGGGCCGCTCGTCGGCCGGCAGGTGCCGGTACCCGTCGTCGAGGCGGCGCCGCAGGTGCCCCATCCAGCACAGCGCCCACTCCGCGGCGGTGCCCTGCACCACGAAGTTGCGGGCGAAGCGCCCCCACTCCCGCGCCATCGACCGGGCGCGGCGCTCCACCTCGGCGGAGGCGCCCGGCTGCTGGGCGGCTTCCTGGGCGCGGTGCCACCGGCGTGGTGGCGGCGGGGAGGTGCGGCCCAGCCAGGTGGACACCGCCTCGCCCCGCTCCCCCGCCGCAGCGGCGGCGTCCACCAGTCCGATGGCCCGCGGGTACGCCCGCCGCAGCCGTGGCATGAGCGCCCCGGCCTCACCGGTGGTGGAGCCGTACATCGCACCGAGCATGGCCACCTTGGCGTGGTCGCGGGTGTCCACCACCCCGTCGTCCACCAGCGCCGCGTAGAGGTCACCGGCGGCTCCGGCCTCGGCCATCGCCGCGTCGCCGGCCATCGCGGCCAGGACGCGGGGCTCCAGCTGGGCGGCGTCGGCCACCACGAGACGCCACCCTGCATCGGCCCGCACGGCCGAGCGGATCTGCCGGGGCAGCTGCAGGGCCCCGCCCCCGCGGCTGGCCCACCGGCCGGTGACCACGCCGCCGGCCACCCAGTCGGGGCGGAAACGCTCCTCGCGCACCCAGTGACGCATCCAGGCCCACCCGTTGGCCGCGTGCAGCCGGCTGAGCGCCTTGTACTCCAGCAGGGGCTCGATGACGGGGTGGTCGATGCCGCGCAGCTCCCACTTGCGGGTGCTCGCGACGTCGAGTCCCGCGCGACGCAGGGCCGAGACCAGCGTGGTGGCCGAGTCCGGGTTCAGCGTCGGGGCGCCCAGCGCCCCGCGGATCTGCACGACGAGCTCGGCCATGCGGCGAGGTCGTCCACCGTGCCGGTCCCGCTCCCCCAGCAGGGCGGTGAGCTGCGCGTCGTGCACGGCGGTGCTGAAGGGAACCCCGGCGTGGTTGAGCTCCTGCGCGATGAGGCCCCCGGTGGACTCGGCGTGGCACAGCAGCGCCAGGCCGCCGGCGTCACGGGCGTCGGCCAAGGCCTCGCGCTGCGCCAGGTGCTCGGCCAGGCACTCCTCGAGGCTGGGGCCGCCCCCGGCCACGTCGAAGAGCGTCGCCTCGGTGTCCACCGGCGGGGCGGGGACCAGGGCGGCCTCGGCGCGCTGCGCGTCCCACTCCGTGGAGGGGGCCGCGGCGTACGGCGTGTGCGCCACCGCCCGCGCCCGGCGCAGCAGGGCCCGCTGCAGCCCCAGGTCCACGCCCCGCCGCACCCGCACCCCCGCCTCGAGCAGCGGCAGGTAGGTGGCCGCGGAGTCGGCCCACACCCATCGGTGGTCGGCCTCGCGCGCGGCCACCCAGGCGGGGAGCTCGGCCCACGGCAGACTCCACCGCTCCCCCGGCGCGTCCCCGTCGACGGCCACCACCTCGACGCGGTCGCCGGCGCGCGCCACGACGAGGTCCATGCCTCAGCGCTTGCCCACGAACCACCGGCGGATGGTCTCGATGCGCTGGGTCACCTGCTCCTGGGTGGCGGTCTCCAGGGCGGGCCCGCCGCACTGACGACGCAGGTCCATGTGCACGTTGGCGTGCGGCACGCCCTTCTTCTGCGCGTAGGCGCTCACCAGCTTGTTGAGCTCCTTGCGGGAGGCCTGCAGGGCCCGGTGCGCGGCGATCGGCTGATCGCCCTGCTCCTTCTGGGCCTTCCTGCCGCGCGCCGCCTGCTTGGCCTGCCGCTCGCGCAGCAGCTGCGTCATCTGCTCGGGCTCCAGCAGCCCGGGCAGGCCCAGGTACTCGGCCTCGTCCTCGCTGGCCACCTCCGAGCCCATGCCCCACTGCTGGGCGTCGAAGAGCACGTGGTCGAACTCCGCGGAGGACTCCAGCGCCTCGTAGCCCGGACCGAGCTCGTCGCTGAGGCGCTCGGACTGGTTGGCCCGGGCCAGCTCATCCTCCTCCGGCGCCCAGATGGCGTCCTCGCCGGAGGGGCCGGGGCGGTCCAGCGCGTGGTCGCGCTCGGCCTCGAGCTCAGCGGCCAGCGCCAGGACGGGCGTCACCGAGGGGAGGAAGATGCTGGCCGTCTCACCGCGCTTGCGGGTGCGCACGAAGCGCCCCACCGCCTGGGCGAAGAAGAGCGGCGTCTGCGTGCTCGTGGCGTAGACGCCCACGCACAGGCGCGGCACGTCCACTCCCTCGGAGACCATGCGTACCGCCACCAGCCAGCGGGAGTCGCCCTTGCTGTACTCCTCGATGCGGGAGCTCGCTCCGGCGTCGTCGGAGAGCACCACTGTGGGCTTCTCCCCGGTGAGGGCCTCCAGGTGGCGGGCGTAGGCGCGGGCGTTCTTCTGGTTGCTGGCGATGACCAGGCCACCGGCGTCCGGCACGTGGCGGCGCACCTCCGTCAGACGCTTGTCGGCGGCGCTCAGGACGGCCGGCACCCACTCCCCCTCGGGGTCCAGCGCGGTGCGCCATGCCTGGGCGGTGAGGTCCTTGGTGAGCGGCTCACCCAGGCGCGCGGCCACCTCGTCGCCGGCCTTGGTGCGCCACTTCATCGCACCGCCGTAGGCCATGAACAGCACGGGGCGCACCACGCCGTCGGTCAGCGCGTTGCGGTAGCCGTACGCGTAGTCGCTCGACGAGCGGCGGATGCCGTCGGCCCCCTCCTCGTAGCGCACGAACGGGATGGGGTTGGTGTCCGAACGGAAGGGGGTGCCGGTGAGTGAGAGGCGTCGCTCGGCGGGCGTGAACGCCTGCCGGATGGCGTCGCCCCAGCTGCGGGCGTCGCCGCCGTGGTGGATCTCGTCGAGGATCACCAGGGTGCGAGCCTCCTTGGTGCGCTGCTCGTGGAGGTCCGGGTCGGCGGCGATGCCCGCGTAGGTCATGGCGATGCCGTGGTAGTCGGCGCTGTGGGCCCGCTGGCTGTTGGTGAAGCGCGGGTCCAGGTGGATGCCCACGCGCGCGGCAGCATCGGCCCACTGGGTCTTGAGGTGCTCGGTGGGCGCCACCACGGTGATCTGGGTGACGGCCCCCTCGGCCAGCAGGTCGGCGGCCACCTTCAGGGCGAAGGTGGTCTTGCCGGCACCCGGCGTGGCGACCGCGAGGAAGTCACGGCCGCCCGCGGCGACGGTCTGCCGGTAGGCCTCGAGGGCTTCGGCCTGCCACGCGCGCAGCTTGGGGGCGGTGCCCCAGGCGGCGCGGTCGGGATAGGAGGGAGAGAGGTGGTCGGCTGCGGAGGTGCTCATCGACCGCCGGGCTCAGCTGCCGAAGCCCGCGCCGGAGCCACCCTGGCCGGAGCCCGAGCCGCCGTCCCCGCCGTCCTGCGGGTCACGCAGGCCCTCGTAGATCTCCTTGCAGACCGGGCAGACCGGGAAACGGTCCGGATTGCGGCCGGGCACCCAGATCTTGCCGCACAGGGCGGTGACGGGCTCGCCGCTCATGGCGCTCTCGAGGATCTTCTCCTTGCGCACGTAGTGGCTGAAGCGCTCGTGGTCGCCCGGCTCCATGGGAGCCGTCTGCTGCTCGGTGCGCTCCAGCAGACCCGTGGAGGTACCCGGGGAGGACAGGCCGCCCGGGTCGTCGGGCGTGCCCGGGTCCATCGGCTGGCTCATGGCCACCACCTCGGTGAGGGTGGTGGAGGCGTCCTGCGAGGGGGTCCGGGAGGTCCAAGGCATGTCGCCCATCGTACTGCCGGCCACCGACCGTCGGGCCGTCAGCACACGCACAGCGCCCCGACGGCCGGAGCCGTCGGGGCGCTGTCAGCAGGTGCTCGGTGCGGGGTGCGTGTCAGTCCTCGCGGCGGCCGCGGTGACCGCCGCCCCGGGAGCCGCCGCGGGAGCTGCCCTCACGACGGTCGCTGCCACCGCGGTAGCCACCCTGGCGGCCACGGCCGCCGAAGCCGCCACGCCCGCCGCCCGGGCCACCACGGCCCCCGCGGTGCGCGGGGCGCGGCGGGGCCAGCATGCGGCGCAGGCGTGCCTCGTCGATCGGCTCGCGCACCGAGCTGTCGGCGCCGGTGATGGCCGTCAGCTCGGCGGTTCCGGGCTGCATCGCCTCCGGGGAGGCGTCCACGCCCGCGGAGTCCATGAGCCGCTGCACGGAGCGCTTCTGGTGCGGCAGGGCCAGGGTCACCACCACGCCCTTGCCACCGGCGCGCGCGGTGCGCCCGGCACGGTGCAGGTAGTCCTTGTGGTCGGCCGGCGGGTCCACCTGCAGCACCAGCGAGACGTCGTCCACGTGGATGCCGCGGGCGGCCACGTCGGTGGCCACCAGCACGGGCAGCCCGCCGTCCTTGAAGGCCGCCAGCACACGGTTGCGCTGCGCCTGGTTGAGCCCACCGTGCAGGGCCGCGGCGAACACCCCGGCCTCGCGCAGCTGCAGGGCCACGCGGTCGGCCCCCAGCTTGGTGCGCACGAAGACCACGGTGCGGCCGTCGCGGGCGCTGATCTCGTTGGTGATCGGCTTCTTGTGCTGCGGCTGCACCAGGAACACACGGTGCTCCATGGTGGTCACGGCCGCCTGGGCGTCGTCGGTGGAGTGCGTCACCGGGTCCACCAGGTAGTTCTCCACCAGCTGGTCGATGCCGTGGTCCAGCGTGGCGCTGAACAGCATCCGCTGACCACCCGAGGGCATGAGGTCCATGATCTGGGTGACCTCGGGCAGGAAGCCCATCTCGGCCATGTGGTCGGCCTCGTCGAGCACGGCGATCTCCACGGCCGAGAGGTCCGCGGCGCCCTTCTCGATGAGGTCGATGAGGCGGCCGGGCGTGGCGATGAGTACGTCCAGCCCCCGCTCCAGGGCGGAGATCTGCGGCGGGTACGGCAGGCCGCCCGCCACCAGCTTGTGCTTGAGACCGGTCACGTGGCAGAAGGGCTGCAGCGCGTCCGAGACCTGCATGGCCAGCTCACGCGTGGGCGTGAGGATGACCGCGCGGGGCTTGTTGCGCTGCGCGCTGCCGCCCTGCAGGCGGGCGATGGTGGGCAGACCGAACGCGAGGGTCTTGCCCGATCCCGTGCGGCCACGGCCCAGCAGGTCACGACCGGCCAGCGAGTCCGGCAGCGTGGCGGCCTGGATGGGGAACGCGGTCTGGATGCCGTCGCGGGCCAGACGCTCCACGAGCACCGCGGGCACGCCCAGCTCGGCGAAGGTGGGGCCGGGCTTCTCCGCCGGGGCCTCCTCGGCCTGCACGCTCTCGGCCTGCGGGGCCTCGACCGCCGGCGCGACCTCGGGGGTCACCTCGGCGACGACACGCTCCTGCTGCACCGGCTCCGGCTGCTCGACACGCTCCGGGTGCCGGTCGCGCCGGCCGAAGCGGTCGTCACGGCGCGGCGGGCGGTCCTCCCACCGGCGCTGACGCTCCACGTGCGGCGAGCGCTCGTCGCGGCGGTCCCGCAGCGGGCGGGCACCACGCTGCTGGTCGCGGCGCGGGTGCTCGTGACGCGGCCCGCTGCGGCGGTCGTCGCGGTCGTACCCACCGCGGCGGTCGTCGCGGTCGCGGAAGCCACCGCGGCAGTCGTCACGCTGGAAGCGGTCGTCCTCGCGCCGCTGGTAGCGACCACCCCGGTCGTCGCGCCGGTCGTCCCGCCCGAAGCGGCGGTCGCCCCCACGGTCGTCGCGACCACGAAAACCATCACGACGCTCGTCCCGCTCGAAACGGTTCCCCCCGCGGTCCTCGCGGTGCGCGCCGCGGCGGCCGTCACGACGCTCGTCACGCCGGTCGAACCCGCCCCGCCGGTCCTCACGCCACTCGGCGGCCTCGGCGTCGCGCTGGGCGCGCTTGCGGTCCAGCTTCTTCTTGGTCGCCTTCTTGGCGGCCTTCGCGTCCTCCTTGAGGATGCGCTTGGCCTTCGCCTGGGCCTTCTGGGAGCTGGTCCAGCGCTGCTTGGCTCCGGTGCGGCGGGAACCGTTGCTCGGCATCAGTGGTCGACTCGCTGCGAGCCAGTGCGGGTGGGGATGTTCATGAGGGCAATCGCTTCCGTCTTGGGGCCGGGGGCCTGGGCGCGCTCGTCGGCCTCGACGGCACGGCTCACGGCCTCGGCCACCACCTTCGAGACGTCCTTGTGGAAGACGCTCGGGATGATGTAGGTCGGGTTGAGCTCGTCGGGGGTCACCACGTCGGCCAGCGCCTGGGCGGCCGCCAGCATCAGGTCGTCGGTGACGACCTCGCTGCGGGCGTCCAGAAGGCCGCGGAAGACGCCCGGGAACACGAGCACGTTGTTGATCTGGTTGGCGAAGTCGCTGCGGCCGGTGGCCACCACGGTGGCGTGCTTGGCGGCCTCGTGCGGGTCGACCTCGGGGGTCGGGTTGGCCATCGCGAACACGACGGCGTCGTCGTTCATGGTGGCGATGTCGTCGCCGGTGAGGATGTTGCCCGCGGAGACGCCGATGAACACGTCCGCCCCCTTGAGGGCGTCCTTGAGGGTGCCGCGGTGGCGCTCCGGGTTGGTGTGGTCGGCGATCCACTTGAGCTGCTCGTCGTCACCGTTCCTGATGTCGTCGCGCTCGGGGTTCACGATGCCGTTGATGTCGGCCACCGTCACGTGCTTGGCGCCGGCCTTCATGAGCAGGCGCATGATCGCCGTGCCGGCCGCGCCGGCACCGGACTGCACGATCTGCACGTCCTCGATCTTCTTGTCCACCACGCGCAGGGCGTTGGTGAGCGCGGCCACCAGCACGATGGCGGTTCCGTGCTGGTCGTCGTGGAAGACCGGGATGTCGAGCTCCTCGCGCAGGCGGCGCTCGATCTCGAAGCAGCGGGGTGCCGAGATGTCCTCCAGGTTGATGCCGGCGAAGGTCGGGGCGATGGCCTTCACGTGCGCCACGATCTCGTCCACCCCCTGCGCGTCCAGGCAGATGGGGAAGGCGTCCACGTCGGCGAAGCGCTTGAACAGGGCGGCCTTGCCCTCCATCACCGGCATCGCGGCCAGCGGGCCGATGTTGCCCAGGCCCAGCACGGCGGTGCCGTCGGTGACCACGGCCACGGTGTTGCGCTTGATGGTGAGGCGCCGGGCGTCCTCCGGGCGCTTGGCGATGGCCTGGCAGACGCGGGCCACACCGGGGGTGTAGACCAGCGAGAGGTCGTCGCGGTTGCGGATGGGGTGCTTGGGCTCGACGGTGATCTTGCCGCCGAGGTGCGCCAGGAAGGTGCGGTCCGAGATGCGCTCGATCTCCACGCCCCGCACGCCCTGCAGGGCATGGATGATCTCGTCGTTGTGGTCGGTGCTGGTGCCGGCCACCGTGAGGTCGATGGTGAGCGCCTCCGGGGTGGAGTCGCTGATGTCCAGGGCCGTGGTCATGCCACCGGCCTCGGCGACGGCGCTGGTCAGCTCGCCGATGGTGGTCGCTCGCGCAGGGGCGGACAGGCGGATGGTCAGGGCATTGGACGCCGAAGGCACAGCACTCATGTTCCCCATTGTGGCCCATGGACACCCGCCGCGGGCCCCGGCGGGTAGTCGCCGCGCACGGACGTTGCGAGGATCACCCCGAACCGGCGGCGTACGGCCAAATCCGTCCGCTACTGTGGCCGGCATGACAGTGACCACCCTCACGGACGAGACCTTCGAGAGCGCCCTCACCTCCGCGGACGTCGCGATCGTGATCCTCTCCGACGACTTCTGCGCGTCGTGCGGTTCCTACGGCGAGGTCGTGGAGACCGTGGCCGGCCGCCTGCAGGGGCAGGCCTCGTTCTTCCGGGTGACCCGCGAGTCGGCCCCCGAGGTCTTCGCCTCCAGCGGGGTCACCCAGGTGCCCACCACGGTGGTCTTCCGTGAGGGCATGCTGCTGCACCTGGACTCGGGCACGCACACCGAGGAGAACCTCGAGAAGCTCGTGCACCTCTTCGCCGAGGCCGACCTCGAGGAGATGCGCCACGCCGTCGAGGAGCAGGGCACCACCGTCATCGGGCAGGACTGACCCCTCCCCCGCACCAGGCACCACGAAGGCCGCCCCGGACGCCCCGGTGGCGGCCTTCTACAGTGTGCGCCGCTCGACCGACGAGAGGAACCGTGACGATGGTGGTGAACGAGCGTCTGTCCCGACTGCGCCTGGTGCTCGGTGACGACGGGCTGGAGCGCCTGCAGGAGGCCACCGTGCTGGTGCTGGGGCTCGGCGGCGTGGGGTCGAGCTGCGCAGCGGCACTGGCTCGCGGTGGGGTGGGCTCGCTGGTGGTGCTCGACGAGGACGTGGTGGAGCCGAGCAACATCAACCGGCAGACGGTGGCCCTCGTCTCGACGATCGGGCGGGTCAAGGCCGAGGTGATGGCCGAGATGGTCGCCGACATCAACCCGGACTGCCGTGTGGTGCCCCGGCAGCTGTACATCAGCCCCGAGCGCGTGGCCGAGGACCTGGACCCCCTGCCGCGGCCCGCCTACGTCATCGACTGCATTGACACCATCTCCCAGAAGCTGGCCATCGCCCAGTGGTGCGCCGAGCGGGGGCTGCCGCTGCTGTCGTCGATGGGGGCGGCCAACAAACTGGACCCGACCCGGTTGGCCTTCGCCGAGGTGCAGGACACGCGCAACTGCCCGATGTCGCAGGTCATCCGCCGGGAGTGCCGGCGCCGCGGGATCACCGGACTGGAGGTGCTCTTCTCCGACGAGCGCCCGGTCCAGGTGGCCGGCCCGGGCCGCACGAAGGCGCAGACCCTGGGGTCGATGAGCTACCAGCCGCCGATCATGGGGCAGATGCTGGCGGGGCTGGCGATCCGGCGGTTGGCCGGGCTGGAGGCGATGGTCGAGCCGCCGCGGTGGGTCGCTCGTGGGGCCTGATCCCTCGGCCGGGACCGGCGCCGCCGCCCCCGTCGAGGGGGCCGGGGTGCTGCTGGACACCCACCACCACCTGGACTTCCTCCCACCCTCGGCCCGAGGAGTCTTTCTGGCCGGGACGAGGGAGCGGGGCGTGCGGGTCGTGGCGCAGACGCTGATCCCCTCGGGCCATCGGGAACTCGCCGCCGAGGCGGGCGAGTGGCCGGAGCCGCACGCGCTGCTCTCCGTGGGCTTCCACCCGTGGTTCATCGGCGAGGACGACCACGCGGACGCCGAGCTGGCCGTCCTCGAGCGGGCCGTGCGCAGCACGCGGTTCGTCGGCGAGATCGGTCTCGACCTCAGCCCACGGCGCGCAGAGGCCGTGCCCCGGGACCGGCAGGTGCGCGTCCTGGCCGCCGTCCTGGACGCCGTGCACCGGGCCGCCGCGGACACCCCGGAGCCGTACGTGCTGTCCGTGCACGCCGTGCGGTCGGCCGACGTGGTGCTCGACCTGTTGGAGGGACACGGCGACGGCGGCGAGCGGGTGGTCCCGGTGCTCCACCGCTTCGGCGGCACGAGCGACGACCTGACCCGCCTCGTGCGGATGGGCGGCTGCGTCTCCGTGCACCCGGCCATGCTGGGCACCAAGAAGGGCCGGGCGTACGTGCGGCAGGTGCCCGCCGACCGGCTGCTCCTGGAGACCGACCTGCCCACGGCGCCCCGCCGCCTCGGCCGGGCCCCCGATGGGCCCACCGAGCTGGGAGCGTCGGCGGCCGCCGAGGTCGCCGCGACGCTCCGCTCGACCGTGGACACCCTGTGCGCCCTGCGCCGGGAGGACGTCACGGCCGACATCGCCCGCACCCAGCGCCGCCTCTATGGGATCGAGGGCGACACCGCCGGACAGGCCTGAGCCGCTTCCCGGACACACCTTCCCCCACGCATGACGAAGGCCGCCCCGGACGAACCGGTGGCGGCCTTCGCTGGCTCCTGCCCCACATCGATGACGTGACACTGGTGGTGGAGATGGCGGGAATCGAACCCGCGTCCGTCGTCACACAACCAGGGCTTCTCCGGGCGCAGTGCGCTGTGGCTTTTCTCGGCCCCGGAGCTCGCACGCACACGTCCTCCGACAGGCCCAGCCGAGTTGGAGTCCCGCGCAACACCTCGGCGATGCTGCGCAGCAAGTCCCCTAGCTGATGCCAGGCACTGAGCCGGGAACTAGCTCAGGCTGACAGACTTCGGGCTCGCTCAGGCGGCGAGGGCGAAGTCGGTGCGCTTGGAATTGGCACCTATTGGTGTGCAAGGAACGTTTACGAGATGACCTTGCCTTCTCGGCCCGCTTCCCCTGGAACCATGATCGACGTCGAAACCGATCATCCCCATGGGGTCACGTCGTCGCTGTGGAGTTGTCAAGGAACTCCCCGCCGAGGCGGGTGTCGTGCATCGTACCGGTCCAACGTGGGGGCCGGCCAGCGCATTCCCGGCCGCCCGGGGCGCGCGGGGCTCAGCGTCCGCGCTGCATCTGGTAGCGCAAGCTCATCTGGGCCTGCTTCTCGCGCTCGTCCTGCTTCTCGCGCAGGGCGTGGCGCTTGTCGTACTGCTTCTTGCCCTTGGCCAGGGCGATCTCCACCTTGACCCGGCCGTCCTTGAAGTACAGCTGCAGCGGCACGATGGTGTGCCCCGCCTCGCTGGAGCGGCTGATGAGCTTGTCCATCTCGTGGCGGTGCAGCAGCAGCTTGCGACGCCGACGCGCGGCGTGGTTGGTCCACGAACCGTTGAGGTACTCCGGCACGTGCACGTTCTCCAGCCACAGCTCGCCGCGGAGCTCGTTGACGAAGCCCTCCACCAGGGAGGCGCGCCCCATGCGCAGGGACTTCACCTCGGTGCCCAGCAGGGCCAGACCCGCCTCGTAGGTGTCCTGGATCAGGTAGTCGTGCCGCGCCTTGCGGTTGGTCGCGATGACCTTGTTGCGCGGGTCGTCCTTGACCTTCTTCTTGCCGGCCACCGTTCCTCCTCCCGTCGGCGTACGTGCGTGGTGCGTCGTCAGCGGTGCGCCCGCCCTGCGGGGCACCCGTCCCCCGGCCGGGGGACGTTGAACCGTACACGGGCAACGACGTGGGGCGCACCCGGATTCCCGGGGTGCGCCCAACGCACGGTGACGTCGGGCCCCTCAGGCGCGCCGCTCCTGCACCCGGACCCGTCGGCTGGCGAGCAGCCCGCCCAGCACGGCACCCAGCGGGCCGCCCACCACCACCAGCCCCAGGGCCAGCCATGGCAAGCTGCCCAGGGAGATCGTGTGGTTCACCAGCGGGTTGGCCCCGGCCACGGAGAGCAGGACCCCGGCCAGCCCACCTGCCGCGGCCACGCACCCCACGAGGAGGGCCACCTGCAGCACGGCTGCGCGCAGCCACCGGGCACCCAGCCCACTGGCCCGGAGACCTGCGAGCAGGGGCATGAGGCTGCGCACCAGCCCACGCATGCCCAGTCCGCAGACCAACATCGTGAGCAGCGTGAACGCGCCCGCCGCCAGCTGCACCCCTGTAGCGATGGGGATGGGATCGGCGACATGAGTGGCCCACACGGCGTACGGCGACCTCCCGTGATCCTCGGCCCAGTGCGCCGCCTGCCGGTCCTGTTCGGGGGTGAGGCCGCTGTGCACCCACAGCACCTCGGTGTCCGCCGAGCTCTTCGGTTCACCGAGTTTCACGGCCTGGAGCCACTTCAGGTTCTGACCGACCACCAGCACGGGGCCGTGGGCGTCCGACGCGTCCGTCACCACCGGCAGACCCGCCCGGGAGGCCAGTGCCTTCTCCTGGTCCGGTGTGAGATCCCCGAACAGTCTCTCTGCGTCCGCCACCTGCGCCACGGCCCACCACGGCACCTCACGACCCTCCTCGCCAGGCGTGAAGCCATACCACACCGTCACCGGCTCCCCGAGCCCGAGATCCTGCCGGAACTGCCCGGCAAGGTCCTCAGGCGGGCGCTCACCCGGCTCGAGAGGCCTGATAGCCGCCATGCCCGGGGGCATGCCGGTGCTGCTGCTCGCGTTGAGGTGGGTGATCAGCCCGGCGGCGACGGCGAAGGTCGAACCGACCACACCGCTGAGCAGGGCGACCACCACGACCAGACTCGTGAGCCCTACGGCCTGCCGCGCGACCAGCCGGCGGGCCAGCAGGCCGGAACCCACGGGTCCGGTAGCCCGCACGAGCCCGAGTGCGGCACCGGCGAGCAGGGCAGTGCCCAGGCAGCTGGCCGCCAGCACCAGCAGGATGCCAGTGAACCCCTTGCCCTGCAGGGTCCCCACGAGCGCCAAGGCGCACAGAGCGGCACCGGCGACGGCCATAACACGCGCCGAGAGGGCACGACGCCGGCTCCTGCGACGACGCTGCTCCACCGGCAGGGCCGCCAGCACCAGCACCACGAAGGCAGCCGTGAGCGCACCGATCCAGAGGGGAGGGCCCCACCACCGGAACGGGGGCAGCGGCGCGTCCCCGTCCGCCAGCACGGTGGTCCGCACCACGGCTGTGGCGGCCAGGGCCCCGAGCCACGCCACCACGAGTACCACACCGGTCGCCAGTCCGGCGGCCAGCACCGTCGCCCTGTGCAGGTCCCTGGTGGGGAGCCCCACCCGGCGCAACGGGAGGGTGGTGCGGCGTACCGCACGGAGCAGGAGCCCGCCGGTGGCGAGGGCACCCATCCAGACGGCCAGGACAGCCGGGAGCCGCCGTTCCAGCCAGGCCCGGCCACTGAAGGCCGTGGCCTGGGCCCGGACCTCCGCAGCCGTGTGGGACGGGTCGAGCTCGCCGGACTCCACGTGGCGATCGAGCCTCGTCACCGCACCGGCGGGGTCGGAGCTGCTCCAGAAGACCTCGCGGTAGCCCTGCAGGCCGGACTCCTGCGCCTCCTGCGGTGTCACCTTCCAGCGGGCCCACGTTCCCGGAGCGGCCACCACCAGAGGTGCCGTGCGTTCCCAGACCGGGCTGACCACACCCACCGGGGTGAGGTTCAGCTTGCCGTGAACAGCCGACAGCCGGTCACCGACCCGCAGCCCGGAGGCCGCACTGACCACCACCTCACCCGGTCGAGCGGGCCACCGTCCCTCGCGCAGCTCGAGGACACCCTCGATGGACGCGTTGGGCAGGGGTTGTTCCTGGTAGGTGAACCCCTGCTGACCGGCGGGGGTTTCGAGGTCGATGACGGAGAGGATGCGCACCGCGTCGACGTGCACGCCGCGGAAGGTCACGGGGAGGTCTGGACCGGCCTGGCCGGGGTCGAGCAGGGCCGGCACGGTGGTGGCCCCGTCGCTGCCGCCCAGGGCAGCCGTGACCTTCTGGTCCGGACTCAGGTGGCGGGCCTCCAGAGAGAGGTAGGCCGTCCACCCCAGGAGTGCCGCGACCAGCAACGGCACCATCGCCGCACGGAAGGAGCGGGTGCGCAACAGCAGGGGTACGAGTGCCCCCACGGCGCCGTTCACCGGAAGCTCCCGTCCACCAGGTGGTACTCACGGGACACGTGGTCACGCACGGAGAGGTCGTGGGTGCAGACCACCACCGCGGCCCCGTCACGGGCCAGGTCGGCCAGCAACTCGAAGACGGATTCGGTGGTGCGGCTGTCCAGCGAACCGGTGGGTTCGTCGGCCAGCACCACCTGCTTGCCCCCGGCGATGGCCCGCGCGATGCCTACCCGCTGGGCCTGACCACCGGAGATCCGGGCCGGCACCCGGCCGGCCAGGTCGGCCACACTCACCCGGTCCAAGGCGTCCAGGGCCGCACGTCGAGCAGCGCGCCCGTCCATGCCCCGGGCCCGCAGCACCACCTCCACGTTCTCCAGCACGGTGAAGTCCGGCACCAGGTTGTGGTCCTGGAAGACCAGTCCCACCTTCTCCAACCGCATCCGGGCCCGATCGGCCTCGGACGCCGCCACCACGTCCACCCCCGCCACCCGGGCACTGCCGGCGTCGGCCTGCTCCAGACCGGCCAAGATGTTCAACAGGGTGCTCTTGCCCGACCCGCTGGCACCCGTCAGGGCCACACACTCCCCTGACTCCACCGAAAAGGTGACGCCGTCCAGAACCCGCACCGTCTCCCCCGGGGAGACGAACGACTTCTCAAGCCGTTCCACGTCGATCACTGTTCGTCCTCCTTGGACACGGTGGTGGCGCCACCCCGAGGGCAGCGCCACCTCACCGGTTGATGGGTGTCAGCAGCCCCGACCGAGGGCGTAGGAGGACACCTCGTCATTGTCTCTCCACGAGAAGCTGGGGTCGTACGTGTAGGGCCCCGACTGCCAGCACTTGCCCGACCGGTTGATGTCGTGCCAGAACGCCACGCCCCAGCGCGTCTCGTTCTTCATCGAGCTGAGCTCGTCGTTGGCCACCGTCGACATGTTCCACGAGCCCGTGGTGGACCGCGTGCCCAGCAGTCCCTGGTAGTTCACGTCCTTGTAGAGCTTCAGGTCCGCGGACGCAGCCACGGGGCCCGACACGAGGGCCGCCGCGACGACGGTGGCGGAGATGATCTTCTTGAGCATGACGAATCACGCCCCCTTCTGTGTGTGGATGCCGGGGCGATCGCCCCGATCGCCCCGATCGCCCCGATCGCCCCGATCGCCCCGAATAGTGACTCATGCAACAGTCGCCAACCGCTCATTCCGGTAACAGTTTGGTCACGATTTCGCGCCCGCTGCCGGACCGATCGTCGTCAGGTCGCCAGACAGGAGGGGGCGCACCCGGATTCCCCGGGTGCGCCCCACGTCGGCGCGAGCGAGCCGGTTCAGGCGCGCAGGGCCGCCATCTACCGCATGAGACCCTCGGGCAGGTCCGCCCCGGCCCCGGACTCCAGCGCCTCGAGCACGGCATCGCCCACCTGAGCCGTGGACTTCCCCATGGCCGGGTTGGCCAGGGCCGGCAGCTGCCCGATGACGTGCACGGCCGCGCGCTCCACGGCGGTGGCGGCCTCCCCCTCGCCCAGGTGGGCCAGGCACAGCGCCAGCGAGAGCACGGCGCCGACCGGGTTGGCCACGCCCTTCCCCGCAATGTCCGGCGCCGAGCCGTGCACGGGCTCGAACATGCTGGGTGCCGAGCCGTCCAGGGTGAGGTTGCCCGAGGCCGCCATTCCGAGCCCGCCCTGCACCACCGCGCCGAGGTCGGTGACGATGTCGCCGAAGAGGTTGTCGGTGACCACCACGTCGAACCGGCTGGGGTCGGTGGGCAGGTGCATGCACAGGGCGTCCACGTGCACGTAGTCCCACTCCACGTCCGGGTACCGCGCGGACACGGCCTCCATGACGTCGAGCCACAGCCGCCCGGCCTCCACGAGCACGTTGGTCTTGTGACAGAGGCTCACCTTGCGGCGGCGCTGGGCGGCCAGGGCGAAGGCGTACTCCACGGCGCGCTCGGTGGCGAACCAGGTGGTGGTGGCGTCCTGCACCGCCGTGTGCGCGGGGGTGCCGCGGTGCACGGCGGACCCGGCCGAGGCGTAGGCCCCCTCGGTGTTCTCCCGCACCACCACGAGGTCGCAGTCCTCGGGCCGCAGGCCCGCGATCGGGCTGGTCACGCCGGGGTAGAGCCGCACCGGGCGCAGGTTGACCGCCTGCCGCATCTCCCGGCGCAGGGCCAGGATGATGCCGCGCTCCAGCACGCCCGAGGGAAGGTCCGGGTGCCCCACGGCCCCGAACACGATGGCGTCGTGCTGCCGGATGCGCTCGGCCAGCTCGTCGGTGAGGAGCTCGCCGGTGGCGCGGTAGTGCTCGGCGCCCAGGGGGTACTCGGTGCGGGTGGTGGTGAAGCCGAACCGCTGCTCGGCGAGGTCGAGCACGCGGAGCGCCTGCTCCGTCACCTCCGGACCGATGCCGTCGCCACCGATGATCGCCAGGTCGTGGTGTGCCATGGGCGCATGCTTCCACCGCACGGGGACGACCGGTGCCCCGCACACGGTGTTGTGCGCTTCCTCACAGGCTGTTGTGTCGGCGCGAGCCGTGGGTAGTGTGCCGCCCATGCACTTCGTGTCGCTCCTCCTTCGCTGCCGCAGCGAGGCCCTCTAGTCCGGGCCCCTCGCTGCGGAGTCGTCGTGCACCCCGGACGCACAGACCCAGCGAGGAGCCCCCGTGACGAGCGAGCACACCCCCACCACCCCCCGCACCCTGGCCGACAAGCTCTGGGACGACCACGTCGTCCGCGCCGGCACCGACGGTGCACCGGACCTGCTGCACATCGACCTGCACCTGGTGCACGAGGTCACCAGCCCCCAGGCCTTCGACGGCCTGCGCGCCGCCGGACGCACCGTCCGCCGCCCCGACCTGACCGTGGCCACCGAGGACCACAACGTCCCCACCCAGGCCGGCCCGGTCACCGACCCCACCAGCGCCGAGCAGCTGGACGCCCTGCGCGCCAACTGCGCCGAGTTCGGCATCACCCACCACGGCCGCGGGTCCACCAGCCAGGGCATCGTCCACGTCATCGGCCCCGAGACGGGGCTGACCCAGCCGGGCATGACCATCGTCTGCGGCGACAGCCACACCTCCACCCACGGGGCCTTCGGCGCCCTGGCCATGGGCATCGGCACATCCGAGGTGGAGCACGTGCTGGCCACCCAGACGCTGCCGCTGACCCGCCCCCGCACGATGGCGGTGGAGGTCACCGGCGAGCTGCCGGCCGGCGCGACGGCCAAGGACCTGGTGCTGGCGATCATCGGCCGCATCGGCACCGCCGGCGGCCAGGGCCACGTCATCGAGTACCGGGGCCCGGCCATCGAGGCGCTCTCCATGGAGGGCCGCATGACGGTGTGCAACATGTCCATCGAGGCCGGGGCGCGCGCCGGCATCATCGCGCCGGACGAGACCACCTTGGACTGGGTGCGCGGCCACGAGCACGCCCCCGCCGGCGCCGCGTGGGAGGACGCCGTGGCCGACTGGGCCCGGCTGCGCACCGACGAGGGCGCCACCTTTGACACCGTGGTGCACGTGGACGCCTCCGAGGTCTCCCCGCAGGTCACCTGGGGCACCAACCCGGCCCAGTCCGTGGCGCTGGACCAGGCCGTGCCGGACCCGGCGGCCTTCGAGGGCGCCGCCCGCGAGGCCGCCGCCGACGCCCTGGCCTACATGGACCTGCAGCCCGGCACCCCGGTGCGCGAGGTACCCGTGGACGCGGTGTTCGTGGGCAGCTGCACCAACGGACGCATGGAGGACCTGCGCGCCGTGACCGACGTGCTGCGCGGGCGCCGAGTGGCCGACGGCGTGCGGATGCTGGTGGTGCCCGGCTCCACCCGGGTGCGCCTGCAGGCCGAGGCCGAGGGCCTGGACCGCGTCATCACCGAGGCCGGGGGCGAGTGGCGCCTGGCCGGGTGCTCGATGTGCCTGGGGATGAACCCCGACACCCTCGCACCCGGCGAGCGCTGCGCCTCCACCTCCAACCGCAACTTCGAGGGACGCCAGGGGGCCCGCAGTCGCACCCACCTGGTCTCCCCCGGCGTCGCCGCCGCCACCGCCGTGGCCGGCCACTTCGCCGCCCCCGCCGACCTGACCGCCTGAGGAGGAGATCCGCCATGCAGACCTTCACCACCCACACCGGCGCCGGCATCCCCCTGCGTCGCAGCAACGTGGACACCGACCAGATCATCCCCGCCACCTACCTCAAGCGCGTGCGCCGCGACGGCTTCGAGGAGGGCCTGTTCGCCCGCTGGCGCGAGGACCCGCAGTTCGTCATGAACCGTGAGGGCTACCGAGAGGGCTCCGTGCTGGTGGCCGGCGAGGACTTCGGCACGGGCTCCTCCCGCGAGCACGCCGTCTGGGCGCTGATGCAGTACGGCATCCGCGTCGTGCTTGCCCCCCGCTTCGGCGACATCTTCCGCGCCAACGCCGGCAACCAGGGCCTGCTGGCCGCCGTCGTCGCGCCGGCCGAGGTCGAGGCGATCTGGGCGGAGCTGGAGGCCGAGCCCGGCCGCGAGGTCACCGTCGACCTGCCCGCCCGCACCGTCACCTGCGGGGCGGTGAGCACCACCTTCGAGGTGGACGACCACGTGGCCCGCCGCCTGGCCGAGGGCAAGGACGCCATCGCGGTCACCCTGGACCACGCCGAGGAGATCGACGCCCACGAGGCGCGCCGCCCCACCCACCGGCCCACCACGCGCGGCACGGTGACCACCCCCTCCCGCGAGGCCGTGGAGGCCCGGTGGCCGCAGCGGCCCAGCGCCATGCCGCACCGCCGCTACTCCCCCGCCCCGGCCGTGCACCTGCCGGACCGCACCTGGCCGGACCGCCGCGCCACCCGTGCGCCCCGCTGGTGCGCGGTGGACCTGCGCGACGGCAACCAGGCCCTGATCGACCCGATGAGCCCGGAGCGCAAGCTGGAGATGTTCCAGCTGCTGGTGGAGATGGGCTACAAGGAGATCGAGGTCGGCTTCCCCGCGGCCAGCCAGACCGACTTCGACTTCGTGCGCCACATCATCGAGAACGACCTGGTGCCCGCCGACGTGCGCATCCAGGTGCTGGTGCAGGCGCGCAAGCACCTCATCGACCGCACCTACGAGGCCATCAGCGGCGCCCACAACGCCATCGTGCACCTGTACAACTCCACCTCCACCCTGCAACGCCGCGTGGTCTTCGGCGCCACCCAGGACGAGGTGGTGGACATCGCCCTGCAGGGCGCCCGCTGGTGCAAGGAGGCCGAGGCGCGCCTGCCCGAGGGCACCGAGGTGACCTACGAGTACTCCCCGGAGAGCTACACCGGCACCGAGCTGGAGTTCGCGGTCCGCGTGTGCAACGCGGTGATGACGGTGCTGGTGCCGACGCCGGAGAAGCCGCTGATCGTCAACCTGCCGGCCACGGTGGAGGAGTCGACGCCCAACGTGTACGCCGACTCGATCGAGTGGATGAGCCGCCACCTGGACCACCGCGAGGACGTGGTGCTGAGCCTGCACCCGCACAACGACCGCGGTACGGCCGTGGCCGCCGCCGAGCTGGGCTTCCTGGCCGGCGCGGACCGCATCGAGGGCTGCCTGTTCGGCAACGGCGAGCGCACGGGCAACGTCTGCCTGGTGACCCTGGGCATGAACCTGTTCAGCCAGGGGGTGGACCCGGAGGTCGACTTCTCGGACATGCCCCGCATCCGGGCCACGGTGGAGCGCTGCAACCAGCTGCCGGTGGCCGAGCGCCACCCCTACGGCGGCGACCTGGTGTTCACCGCGTTCAGCGGATCGCACCAGGACGCCATCAACAAGGGGTTCACCGCCCTGGAGGCCGAGGCCGCCGCGGCGGGCGTGCCGGTGGACCAGCACCCGTGGGCGGTGCCTTACCTGCCGGTGGACCCGCGCGACGTGGGCCGCAGCTACGACGCGGTGATCCGGGTGAACAGCCAGTCCGGCAAGGGTGGCGTGGCCTACGTGCTGCGCACCGAGCACTCCCTGCAGTTGCCGCGGCGCATGCAGATCGAGTTCTCCCGCGCCGTGCAGCAGCGCACCGACAGCCAGGGTGGCGAGATGACGCCGGACGCCATCAAGGAGTGCTTCGACGCGGAGTACCTGGCGCGCACCGGCCCGCTGGAGTTCCACGACGCCGACACGCGCACCGGCGACGACGGGCAGGTGGCGCTGCGGGCCTCGGTGACCCTGCGCGGGGCGCAGCAGACCCTGGAGGGCCACGGCAACGGGCCGGTCATGGCCTATCTGGACGCACTGTGCCGGGCCGGTACGGACGTGCAGGTGGTGGACTACTCGCAGCACTCGCTGTCCACCGGCGGTGACGCCCGCGCCGCGGCATACGTGGAGTGCCAGGTGGACGGGCAGGTGTTCTGGGGCGCCGGCATCGACCCCAACACCACGGCGGCCTCGCTGCGGGCCATCACCTGCGCGGTGAACCGGGCGGCCGCGGCCAGCGAGACCGCTCCGGCGGTGCCGGCCGAGCCGGTGGCCGTCTGACCGGGACCGCACAGGTCGGAGGGGCGCACACCACGTGGTGTGCGCCCCTCCTCGTCACGGCCGGGTGGCCGGGCGCCGCGTCAGTCGGCCTGCTTGTCCTGGCCGCGCTGCCAGCGGATGCCGGCCTCGATGAAGCCGTCGATGTCGCCGTCGAACACGTTCTGGGTGTTGCCCACCTCGTGGCCGGTGCGCAGGTCCTTGACCATCTGGTAGGGGTGCAGCACGTAGGAGCGCATCTGGTCGCCCCAGCTGGCCTTGATGTCACCGGCCAGCTCCTTGCGCTCCGCGGCCTCCTCGGCCTTGCGGATGAGCAGCAGGCGCGACTGCAGCACGCGCAGCGCGGCGGCGCGGTTCTGGATCTGCGACTTCTCGTTCTGCATCGAGACCACCACACCGGTGGGGATGTGGGTCATGCGCACGGCGGAGTCGGTGGTGTTCACCGACTGCCCACCGGGGCCCGAGGAACGGAACACGTCCACCTTGATCTCGTTCTCCGGGATCTCGATGGAGTCCGTCTGCTCGATGACGGGCACCACCTCCACCGCGGCGAAGGAGGTCTGCCGGCGGCCCTGGTTGTCGTAGGGCGAGATGCGCACGAGGCGGTGCGTGCCGCCCTCGACGGCGAGGTTGCCGTAGGCGTAGGGCACGTTCACCTCGAAGGTGACCGACTTCAGGCCGGCCTCCTCGGCGTAGGAGGTGTCCAGCACCTTGGTGGGGTACTCGTGGCGCTCGGCCCAGCGCAGGTACATGCGCATGAGCATCTCGGCAAAGTCCGCCGCGTCCACACCGCCGGCGCCGGCGCGGATGGTGATGACCGCCTCGCGCTCGTCGTACTCGCCGGAGAGCAGGGTGCGCACCTCGAGCTTCTCCACCGCGGCCTGGATGGAGGCGAGCTCCTTCTCGGCCTCGGCGCGGGTCTCGGCGTCGGACTCCTCCTCGGCCATCTCGACGAGCACCTCGAGGTCGTCGATGCGCGCGTCCATGCCCTCCACGCGCTCGACCTCACCGCGCACGCGCGACATGGCCGAGGAGACCTTCTGACCGTTCTCCGGGTCGTCCCAGAGGTCCGGCGCGCTGGACTGCTCCTCCAGGTCGGCCAGCTGCTCCTTCAGCTTCGGCAGGTCGATGACCTCCCGCACCGACTCCATGGTCGTGCGGAGTTCCCGGATCTCTTGCGCAAAGTCGACAGCCACAGTGGGGCAGTCTACGCGGTGCGCTGCCGCCCCTCCCCCGACGAACGACGGCGCGGCCCGGGAGCATGTCGGGGTGGGTGCTCCCGGGACGCGTCGGATGGGGGGTCGGTCCCTCAGAACTCGAAGACCAGCCGCGCCGGCACCGACCCGGAGAGAACCTCCTCGAAGCACTCGTTGACGTCCTCGAGGCGCCGCGACTCCGCGATGACCTGGGTGCGCCCCATGGCGTGCAGCTCGAAGCACTCCGCCAGGTCGTTGCGGGTGCCCACCAGCGAGCCGTGCACGCTGATGCCCCGCAGGACCGTCTCGAACACCGGCAGGGTCAGCTGGTTGTCAGCCGGCAGCCCCACCAGCACCAGGCGACCGGTGGGGTTGAGGGCGGCGTGCGCGGCCGCCATCGCCGCCGGGCTGGGCACCGTCACCAGGGCGATGTCGGCACCACCCAGCGCACCCACCTGCTGCCCGAGGTCACCACGGGCGTCCACCGCGTGGTCGGCGCCCAGCTGCTCGGTGGCCAGGTTCAGCTTCTCGTCGGTGACGTCCGCGGCGATCACCCGGCACCCGAAGGTCCTGGCGTACTGCAGCCCCAGGTGGCCCAGACCCCCGGTGCCCACGACGAGCACGGACTCCGCCGGCTGCGGACGGGCCGACTTCAGGGCCGCGTAGGTGGTCACGCCCGCGCAGGTGATGGGCGCGGCGTCGAAGGCGCTCACCCCCTCGGGCACGCGCACCACGTGGGAGGCGTAGCCGATCGCGTACTCGGCGTACCCACCGTCGATGGTGTAACCCATGTACTCCGGGGAGGTGCAGTAGGTCTCGTGCCCGCCGATGCAGTAACGGCACCGGCCGCAGGCCCGCCCCAGCCAGGGCAGGGCCACGCGCTGCCCCACCATCGCGGAGTCCACGCCCTCGCCGACCTCCTCGACGATGCCGACCCCCTCGTGGCCGGGGATGAGCGGCGTCTTGGGCTTGACCGGCCAGTCACCGCGCGCGGCGTGGATGTCGGTGTGGCACAGCCCGCTGGCCTCGATGCGGACCCGCACCTGCCCAGCGGTGGGCTCGGGGAGGTCGAGTTCACGGATCTCCAGCGGGGCGTTCAGGGCGGGGACGACGGCAGCCTTCACAGCACTCTCCCTTGGTGGGTGGACGGTGGCCCCCACGGACCACCTCCTCCGACCGTAGCGCTGTCACCGGCCCCGGCCCACCGAGTACGAACCGGGGCCCGCACCAGTGGTGCGGGCCCCGGTGGGGACACGGCCCGAGGGCCGTGGAGGTCGGTCAGCCGATGCGGAAGGCGGAGCGCTGCAGCATCGGGAGCACCTCACGCTGCACGGCGGCGGCCGAGTAGCCCTTCGGGCGGCCGGAACGGTTGGTGGAGACGGCCATGCAGGCGTCCATGACCTTCGCCTGGCCGTCCAGGAGCAGGTTGCTCTGCTCGTCGTAGGGGCGCCCGGTCATCATGAACGCCATGCGACGCCAGCCGTCACGCGAGGTGAACGACATGGCGGTGGAGCCGAAGCCACCACCGTCGTGGCCGTACACCTTGCCCTTGCCGGTCCAGACGTCGTCGAGCACGAACACGCCGTAACCGGCCTGGGCCTCCTTGGCCGCACCCACCGGGGTGATCATGCGGTCCACCATCGTCTTGGACAGCACCCTGTGACGCATGAGCAGCGCCCAGAAGTCGGTGATGTCCGCGGAGGTGGCCATCGCTGCGGCCGAGGCCGAGAAGATGGAGAGGTTGTTCTTCTCCAGACGCTCCTTGCGCTTGCCCAGGATGGCCACGTCCTCCAGCTGGAGCTTGGGGTTCTCGACCTTGGCGGAGTTGAACAGGAACGTCTGGTTCATGTTCATGCGGGTGTAGATGCGCTCACGCAGGACCTTGTCGATGGGCTTGCGGTAGACCTTCTCCAGCATCATGCCCAGCACCACGTAGCCGGTGTTGGAGTAGGACCAGCCGGTGCCCGGCGCGAAGTGCCAGGGCAGCTTCTTGGCCTCGCGGATGATCTTGGCGTGGGTCCACTGGTCGTTGGTGAAGTCCTCCCACCAGTCGAGGGTGAAGCCGTGCTCCTCGACGTAGCGGGTCACGTAGTCGTTGATGTGGTCCGGCATGCCGGAGGTGTGGTTGAGCAGCTGACCGATGGTGACGCGGCCACGGCCCTTCCACAGGCCCGGCAGCACGTCGTCGATGGTGGTCTTGAGCGTCCAGGTGCCCTTCTCCACGAGCTCCAGCACCGCGGTGGCCACGTGCGGCTTGGTCATGGAGGAGATGCGAGCGCGGGCGTTCTCGCGAGCCAGCTCCTTGCGTCCCAGGGAGAAGCGGCCGGCGGCGATGTCCATGCGGCCGTACTTGCCGGACACCGAGCAGACGGCACCGACGACCGGGCGGCCGATGGTGCTCTGGAGCGCCTTCTTGAGGGCGACCGCGTTGGGGCCGGTGGCGATGGTCTGCGGCGTGACGGTCGCCGCACCGGCGGGAGCGGTCATCGCAGCGGTCGCGGCCGTGGCGGTGGCCAGGCCGGCGAACTGGCGGCGGGACAGGGCGGTGCTCATGGCGTTCTCCTGTGTCGTGGGATCAAGGTCCTGGCCCGTGTGGGCCGCACCCATCCTCATCAGTGCGCCGGTGCGCGCACCACCCGCCCACGGGATGAGATCGGGCGCCCCCGCCGCCCCTGCCGAGGGGACCACGGGGGCACCCGGCCGCGTGGGGCCTCAGCCGAAGAAGGGCGCCACCTCGGCGTCGTAGCGCGCCGCGCCACGGACCACGACGGGGTCCAGGCCGCCGGCCGTGGCCCGGGCAGCGGTGTGGGAGGTCGCCCGCAGCGCCGCCTTGCGGAGGGCCTCACGGTTGAGGTCCATCGTGCCCTTGCCGCCCCACCAGTAGGGACGCCCGGTGGCGACGTAGGCCATCCGGCGCCGCCCGTCCCGGGTGGACAGAGCGTGGGCCACCGAGCCCCAACCGGCCCCGGTGTGGCCGTAGAGGTTGCCGGTGCCCGCCACGTCATCGGGCACGACGCGCAGGCCCAGGCCGTAGGAGTACTCCTTGGCGGCGCCGTAGGGGGTGCACATCTTGTCGACCAGGTACTGGCTGATGATGTTGCCGCGGAAGAGGTTGTACATGAAGTCGGTGACGTCGGCCGAGGTGGCCATGACTGCGCCGGCGCCGGAGAAGGTGCTCAGGTTGACGCGCTCCAGCCGGTAGCGCCCCTCGGGCTCCACGATGTAGTCCGACAGCTGCGGGCTGGGCACGGAGAACCCACGCTCCAGGCTGGTCTGCCCCATGCCGGTGCGGCGGAAGACCTGCGTGCGGAGCAGGTTCTCCAGCCGCTTTCCGGTGACCTTCTCCAGCATCATGCCGACGACCACGAAGCCGGTGTTGGAGTAGGAGTAGCCCTCGCCCGGCGTGAAGCGCCAGGTCATGCCGCGGGCGATGCGCACGAGCTGGGCATCGGTGTACTGGCGCGAGCAGGCCTCCTCCAGCGCCGCCGGGGATTGCTCGTACATGTTGTTGCCCGGGGTGATGACGTCCAGCACGTCCGGCATGCCCGAGGTGTGGCTGAGCAGCTGGCGCAGGGTGACCCGGCCGCGGCCCGGCCAGAGGCCCGGGAGCACGTCGTCGATGGTGGTCTGCAGGGTCCACGTGCGCTTCTGGATCTGCAGCATGACCGCGGTGGTGACGAGCATCTTGGTGATGCTGGAGACGCGGCCGCGGCAGGTGATGGTGGCCGCGGCCCCCGAGACCGACTGGCGACCGGCCGCGGCGTCGAGCGCCCCGTGGCGCCCTCGCACGGAGACCACCGCACCCACGGCGGTGTGGCCGATGAGGGCGCGCAGGCGGGCACGCACGGCATCGCCCGCGGGGGTGTCGAGCGGTGCGGCGAGGGTGGGTGCAGGAGCGGCGACGCCGGCGGCGACGGCCCCGGCGGTGAGACCGGCGAGCTCCCGGCGGCTGATGGTGGTCATGGTGTCCTCCCAGTCTGTGTCCGGACGCCGCGGGAATCGTCTGCTGCTCCCCCACCCCCGTGGCGTCCGTGGTCCCCGGCGGGCCTCCCACGGTAGCGGGGTGTGGCGCGTCTCGGTGCGCACGCGGGATGTGAACGCGGCGACCAGGAGGGGCGGGGATGCCGGACGGTCAGCGCTCGCTGCCGGTGCTGCCGCGGGCGGTGGACTCCACGGTCACCGTGGTGCCGTGCGGCACCCAGGCCCGGACGACGTCGGTGACCGGGAAGTGCACCTGGCTGGTGACCCGGACGGTGGCCTGGCGGCCATCGCCGCTGGGCGTCGCCGCATCGAGGGTCCACGCCTCGATGCGGCGCGAGGGGACCTGACGCTCCATGGCGTCGCGGGCCTCGCGCTGCACCTGCTGGGGGTCCAGCGGCGCGTCGACGTCGGCGTAGTAGCCCTCCTCGGAGAGCGCGTCGGCCGCACCGCGGGCCGCGGCGTCGCCAACGTTGAGCGTCTCGATGCGGGCCAGGTACACGTTGGTGCTGTCGATGCCCACCATCACCATCGAGACGATGACGGCGACGAAGCCCATGAGCATCACGAGCATGCCGCCGTGCTCGGAGCGGTCGTGCCGGGGGCCGGCGGGCGTGGGACGCCCGACGGAGCACGGTCGCAGGAGCGAGCGGAGAGGGTGCTTCACTGCTGCTCCCGGTAGCGGTCGACGGGTTCGGTGTGGGTGGCGGTGAAGGTCATCACCGACGGGGCGTCGATGCCGAAGCTGGCCACCGCGGGGAGCTCCACCACCACCTCGGCAGTGGCGGTGACGGCGGCGTCCGCCTCCGGGTCGCCGCAGCCGCTGCAGGCGACGGTGAACTCCCCCGTACGACCGAAGTCCTCCGCAGTCAGGTCGCCTGCGGCCAGGGCACTGGCCTCGGCGTCGGGCGCGTTGGTGGCGATGCCGGCCACGGCGACGCGCGCGGTCTCCCGCGCGGCCGCGGTGGAGGCGAAGGCCGCGGACTGGATCTCTGCCAGGAGCACGATGAGGTAGAGCACCGGCAGGAGGACGAAGGCCACCACGCCGAGGTACTCCACCATCGCGCTGCCGACCTCGGGGTCCGTGCCTCCCCGGGTGCGACGGAGGACGACGCGCGCCCACGGATGGCGGCTCACGTCCCCTCCCGGAGGGCACGGCCCCGGACCTCGAGGTCCTGGCCGATGCCCCACGGGCCGACGAGCGGGAGGTCGGCGCGGACGTCCACGACCACCACCTGCCTCCCGCCGACGACCTCGTGGTGCTCGGAGACCTCGCTCACCGCCCGGCCGACGAGGGCTTGGTCCGCCAGGTAGTGCGTGCGGGCCACCCCGTCACCGGGCGCGGCCCCCGCGCGGGCACCGTGGCGGGCCCCCTCGACGGCGAAGGCGGTGAGCGAGTTCTTGACGTGCAGGGCGAAGGCCAGCTGCAGCACGGCCATGACCGTCAGGAGGGCCAGCCCGCTGGTGAGTACGAACTCCGTGGTCGCGGAGCCACGCTCACCGGCCCTCCACCGGCTCACGGGCCCTGGACCCCGTTCACCGCACTGGTGAACAGACCGTTCAGCGTGGGGCCGGCCACGGCCCACAGCGCCGTCACGAGGCCCGCCGTCATCATGGTGATGAGCACCCAGCCGGGCACGTCGCCGCGCTCGGTGTCCTGGGTCATCCGCGTGTACGCCGTCACGAGACGGGCGTAGATGCTCTGGAAGGTGGTCATGCCTGGTCTCCTTGGGTGTGTGCTGCGAACGGGAACGGTTCCCGTCGAGGGGTCCCCCGCAGGGAACGGGAAGGGAGCCGTGGCTCCCCACGGCCACCGGGACGGTGACCGAGCTCGTGGGGCCCCGGTGCGGGGCAGGCGGGCGGCGCATCAGAGGTTCACCTGCAGTGCGGCCAGGCCCGGGAACATGGCGAAGACCACGGTGACGGGGAGCACGAGGAAGACGACCGGGATCATCATGAGGATCTCGCGCCGGCCGCCCTCGGCGATGATCGCCTGGCGTGCGGCCTCCCGGGCGTCGGTGGCCTGGGCACGGAGCACCTCGGCCAGGGGTGTGCCGCGCTCCACGGCGATGATGACGCCGTCCACGAAACGCGCCACGCTGGGGACGCCGGTGCGGTCGGCGATGCCCTCGAGCGCGACGGGCAGGCTCGCCCCCGCCCGTGCCTCCGCGAGCGCCTGGGTGAGCTCCCGCGAGAGCTCACCGCGGCTCAGGCGCGCCACCCGCTCCAGGGCGGCCGAGGCGGACTCACCGGCCGCCACCGCCAGCGCCAGGAGCTCGGCGATGGCCGGGAACTCCTCCACCACACGTCGCTCGCGCCGGGCCAGTCGCCGGGAGAGCAGGTGGTCGCGGAGCAGCACGCCGGCCACGGCCCCGGAGAGCCCCAGCGCCGGCGCCAGCAGGGGCGCCGCCCGGCCCGTGCTCCACAGGAGGACACCGAGCGCC
The DNA here is from genome assembly GCF_042433515.1 of Kytococcus schroeteri. Classification (NCBI taxonomy): domain Bacteria; kingdom Bacillati; phylum Actinomycetota; class Actinomycetes; order Micrococcales; family Kytococcaceae; genus Kytococcus; species Kytococcus schroeteri. Next base: position 164,621 of record NZ_JBHLVH010000004.1, read on the forward strand.
GCGCCCGCCGCGGCGAACACGCAGGCCAGGACGGCCTGCTGGGCGCGGTACCCCGGGACGTCCGGGACGAGCCCCGCCCGCTCCAGGCGCCGCACCAGCACCTCCTCGCCGCCGAGCCACTCCCCCAGCCGCGCCCCCAGCCGCCGGGTGACCGGGTCGACCACATGGTGCACGGTGAGCTGTTCGTGCGGGGCCAGGTTGAACAGGCGCACCGGCGCGGGTTCGTCCCGGACGTAGGGGTCCACCCGCATCGCGAGGGAGGGGGTGCGCCACCGTGGGACTCCGTACAGCACCAGCAGGAGCCCGAGTCCCACGAGCATGCCCACGGCGGCGCCCGGCCACGACCAGCTCATCGCAGCACCCGCTCGGCCTGCGGGATGCGCCCGAGCCGCATCATCAGGGCGTAGGCCCCCAGGGAGACCCCGGCCCCGGTCACGAGGACGACGACGCCCGTGACCGACTCGTAGGCCGCCAGTGAGCTGCCCCTCGTGGCGAGCAGCGCCAGCACCACCCACGGGGCGGCCAGGCCCAGCCGGGCCGCGTTGACCGTCCAGCTCTGGCGGGCCTCCATCTCAGACCGGGTGTGGGCCTCCTCGCGCAGGAAGGCACTGAGGGTCCGCAGCACAACGCCCAGGTCGCTGCCACCCACCTCGCGGGCGATGCGCAGGGCCTCCACCAGACGGTCGCCCACAGGGTCGGCCAGGCGTTCCTTGAGGGCGTCCAGGCTCACGTGGAAGCGACCCGTGGCCCGGTAGTCGTGGGCGAAGGCCGCGAAGGCGGGACGCAGCTCCTCGGGACCACGGACCGCGAGCTGCGCGAGGGCCTCCGGGAGCGCCATGCCGGCCCGGACACCGCTGGCGACGTGGTCCACGCAGTCGGGCCAGGCGTCCCGCAGGCGCGTGCGGCGGCGACCCGCCGCCCCGGAGAGCACCATCCACGGCGTGGCGACCGCGATGATGCCGAACGCGAGGGCCACTGGCAGGACGCCGGTGAGGCCGGCCACCAGGACGAACACGACGAACCCCGCCGCGAGCGTGGCCAGCACCAGGCCGTTCGGGGTGACGCCCGTCCAGCGGGCGACCGCGAGGTCGTCGGCCACCCGGTCCCGCCAGGTCGTGCGCGTGACCGCCTGCCGGGGGCGCGCCGGCCAGAACGAGTCCCACACGAGCGCGAGCCCGAGACCCGCGAGCGCCCCCACCAGCCATCCGGTCACGACGCCCCCAGGATCTCGCGCACGTCGAAGCCCGCTCGGGCGAAGCGCTCAGTGTGGGGCGGGAAGCCGTCACCGCGGACCAGCTCGCCCTCCACCCGGGTGAAGATGTCGGCGATCTCGATGACGTCCCCCTCCGCGCGACCCGGGAGGGCGCAGATCTGCTGCACCCGGCGGCGCCCGTCACGCTCCAGCGCGCAGTGGACGACGAGGTCGACCGCGTTGGCCACGGTGGGCACCACGAACGAGCTGGCCACGTTGGGACCAGCGAGCAGCGGCAGCGTGCACATCTTGAGCACGGCCTCTCGGGCGCCGTTGGCGTGGACCGTGGCCATGCCCGGCAGGCCCGAGTTCAGGCCGATGAGCAGGTCGAGCGCCTCCTCCTGCCGCACCTCGCCGACGATGATGCGCGAGGGCCGCATGCGTAGCGCCTCCTTGACCAGGCGCCGCAGCGTGATCTCCCCGGTGCCCTCCAGGCTCGGCTGGCGGCACTGCATCGCCACGGTGTCCCGCAGGGGCACGTGGAGCTCGAAGACCTCCTCGGCGGTGACCACCCGCTCGTGGGGAGGGATGGCCGCGGCGAGACAGTTCAGCATCGTGGTCTTGCCGGCCTGCGTGCCGCCGGAGACGAGCACGTTGAGTCCGCTGGCGACCGCCGCCCGCAGGAAGGAGGCCGCCGGTGCGGTGAGGCTGCCCAGGGCCACGAGGTCCTCGAGGTGGTGGGCGCGGGAGACGAACTTGCGGATGTTGACCGACCAGTGGCGGCGCGTGATGTCCGGGATGGCCACGTGCAGGCGCTCACCTCCGGGCAGGGAGGCGTCCACGAACGGCGAGCTGAGGTCGATGCGGCGGCCGCTCGACTTGAGCATGCGCTCGACGAGGTCCTGCACCTGCTGGTCGGTGAGCAGCACCGGGGTGAGCTCCGAGCGTCCACCCCGCGCGACGAACACGTGCTGGGGCGAGTTGATCCAGATCTCCTCCACCTCGGGGTCGTCGAGGTACTGCTGCAGCTCGCCCAGGCCGCTCACGGCATCGACGAGGTGTCGGCGGACCGCGGGCTCGTCGACGATGAGGCGCCCACGCCCCGCACCGGCAGCCTGCTGGTGGGCCTCGACCACCTCGTCAACGAGGTCGCGCACCTCCTGCACGTCGGTGTCCGGGTCGAGTTCCCGTCGACGCACGACGTCGCGCACGCGGTCCTCCAGGGAACGCAACGTGGGACGGTCCTCGGCGACGGGCCCGGCGGGGGTGGGCGCGACGTCCTGCAGGGTGTGCGGCATGGCGGCTCCGGTTCGGCTCCGGTGGTGATGTGAGGGGAACGTGGGGCACGCTACGGAAGGACCGCACCCCCGCGTCCGCCGTTGTCCACAGGCCCCGAGAGCCACCCTGAACGTTTGCTGGGCGGATCGTTATGGCCCGTTCACCCACGGGCAGCGGGGGCGTGCTGGCAGCCTCCCGGGAACGCGATTTCCCGGGAGGACGGACTGGAACCCGGCCCTCCACCACGCCAACGGGCCCGCCGGCGTTGACCAAATCCTTGCCAAGCCGACGCCATCTCGTGACCTTCCCGGGCGTGCCGGAGCAGCCGGCGACGTCGTCGGTGGGCCTTCCTGGAGTCACCGCATGGACACCTCGAACACCTCCCCCACCCACCTCGCCTGCAAGCGCGCCCTGGCCACCGGCGGCGCCGGCGGGCTCGGCTCCGGCATCGGGCGCGCCCTGGCCGGAGCCGGCACGCACGTGGTGCTCGCCGACATCGACGGCGAGGGCCTGGAGCGCGTGGTGGGCAAGGTGCAGGACGCCGGCGGCAGCGCCGAGGCCTGGGAACTCGACCTCTCAGATGCCGACGCCCTGGCGGCGCTGTCCCTGGACATCGACATCCTGGTGAACAACGCCGGGATCCAGCACGTGCAGCCCCTGCACGAGTTCGACGTGGCGAAGTGGCAGCTCATCCAGCAGCTCATGCTCACCGCACCGTTCCTGCTGACCCGCGCCGCCCTGCCCCACATGTACGACGCCGGCTGGGGCCGCGTCGTCAACATCTCCAGCGCCCACGGCCTGCGGGTGAGCGAGTACAAGGCCGCCTACGTGGCCGCCAAGCACGGCCTGGAGGGCCTGAGCAAGGTGACCGCCCTGGAGGGCGCCGGCAAGGGCGTCACGAGCAACTGCATCAACCCCGGCTACATGTGGACCCCGCTGATCCAGGCCCAGATCGCCGACCAGGCCGCCAGCCACCACATGAGCGAGGACGAGGTGGCGGAGAAGGTGCTGCTGAAGAATTAGGCCCTCAAGGAGTTCGCGTCCGTGGAGGCCATCGCCGATGCCGCCCTGTTCCTCTGCGGTCCGCACTCGTCCTCGATGACGGGGGCGAACCTCGTCATCGACGGCGGCTGGACGGCCCAGTGACCTGGGCCGCCGGCTGACGCCCGAGCCGAGACCCCGCGGCCCACCTGGGCGGGCTGGGATACGGTCCGGGGCGTGCTGGCCCTGCTCTCCCCCGCCAAGTCCCTCGACCTCGACTCCCGCCTGCCCACCCGGGTGCACACCCAGCCCCGGCTGCTGGAGCACGCCGAGCAGCTGGTGGAGGTGATGCGGGCCAAGTCGCCGGAGGACCTCTCCGAGCTGATGGGGATCTCCGCCGAGCTGGGGCAGCTCAACGCCAAGCGCTACGCGGACTTCCACACGCCGTTCACGCACAAGAACGCCCGACCGGCGGTGTTCACCTTCGCCGGCGACGTCTACCAGGGGTTCGACGCCGCCCGCCTGGACACCCGCGACCTCACCGAGGCGCAGAAGACCGTGCGCATCCTCTCCGGGCTGTACGGCGTGCTGCGGCCGCTGGACCTCATGCAGCCCTACCGCCTGGAGATGGGTACGCGGCTGCGGACCGACCGGGGGTCCAGCCTCGTGGCCTGGTGGGGCGACGCCATCACCGAGCAGGTGGCCGCCGACCTGGCCGACTCCCCCGGCCCGGACGTGGTGGTCAATCTGGCCTCCGGCGAGTACTCCCAGGCGGTGGACCTCCGCCGCCTCGACGCCCGCGTGGTCACCCCGCGCTTCGAGGACCGCTCCCCGGCCGGCGAGTGGAAGGTCATCTCCTTCCACGCCAAGCGCGCCCGCGGCGCCATGGCGGCGTGGATGGTGCAGCAGCGGGCCCGCAGCGTGAAGGCGCTCACCCGCTTCGACGCGGCCGGCTACGCCTACGCGCCGGAGGTCTCCACCCGCGACGAACCGGTCTTCCGCCGCGAGGCCTGAGGGCAGGCCGTACCGGCAGCAGCAGACGGTGAGCCCGACCGGCTCCGTCACGCAGGGGGCCCGACGGTTGGTACCCTTCACCCCTGAAAGGGAGTAGTCCCCAACACCTGCGTCGACAGACTGGCCAGCACCATCGGCCCGGCGCAGGAGGCCACCACCGGTGGCGGACGAGACTTTCGACCGGAACGACGCACCCCTCCCCCGCCCGACGGGGCCTGAGACGTGTGCCCGGTCGAAGGCGTCCACGGGACAGCGTCCACCGCCTTTGACCGGGCGGAAAGAGACCCCCTGATGGAAGCCTTCCTCCTGAGCACCGCGGTGATCTTCATCGCCGAGCTGGGCGACAAGAGCCAGCTCATGGCCATGACCTTCGCCGCCCGCTACAAGGCCCGCGACGTGCTCATCGGCATCACCGTGGCCACCGCGATCGTCCACCTGGCCAGCGTGGGCATCGGCTACTTCATCGGCGACGCGTTCGCCAACTACCAGCACTGGATCGCCGTCGCCGCCGGTGTGGCGTTCCTCGGCTTCGCCCTGTGGACCCTGCGCGGCGACGAACTCACCGACGAGGAGGCCGACAAGGCCCGCCACGCCACCGGCGCCGCCATCCTGGCCGTGGGAACGGCGTTCTTCCTGGCCGAGCTGGGCGACAAGACGATGCTGGCCACCATCACCCTGGCCACCCGCGAGGGCTGGCTGGGCACGTGGATCGGCAGCACGCTGGGCATGGTGGCCGCCGACGCGCTGGCCATCGTCGTGGGCGCGGTGCTGGGCAGGAAGCTCCCCGAGAAGGTCATCACCTATGGCGCCGCGGCGCTCTTCGCGCTGTTCGGGCTGGTCCTCATCGCCGAGGGCGCCGGCCTGTTCTGACCGTCGCAGCGCAGACCGAAGCGGCCCCCCGAGAGGGCGCCGGTCCCGTCAACGGACGACGTCAGGGCAGTAGCCGGGTCCCTCCCACGTCTCACGGTCTCGCCCGGTCCGCTGCTCCCAGAGGTCCTCGGGCGTCATCTGCTCAAGGATCCGGCTGGCCTCCTCCTCGCCGAGACGATCCGACAGCTCCATGACGACGTCCATCCCACCCGGGGTGCGGGCTCGGCCGACCTCGACCAGCTCGACCGAGCACCCGGCATCCTGGATCGCTCGCGCCACGGGCTCGGTGACCACGATGAGCCGCGTACCGGCCGGCATGTAGACGTCCGACCCGTCCCACCCCTGCGGGGAGGGGTCCATGCAGGGGTGAACCAGGCTCAACATCCCGCCCGGCATGCGCTCGAAGGACACGTGGTCGTCATGGAAGCCACGGCTCACCCCCGGCGAGGTCCCCGTCACCTCGAGGTGATACCAGTAACCTGGGTGAATCTCCTGCAATGCAGGGCTCGGCTCGGGCGCGGCATGAAACCTGACGCCGGTGGCACCGGTCGCTTCGACCACCTGACGGAGATCGTCGTGAACCACCGTCCACATCTCGTGACCCGCCACCTCGGGCACCGGCCCGGCACTAACCGTCGTCATATCCAGCGCGGCCGACGACCGACTGACTGGCGTCAACCCCTCCACAGTGATCTTCAACCCGCTACCGGGGTCCAGGTCCACGAGGAAGAAGTGAGGTTCAGTGCGCTGTTGCATCAGAAGTAGATCCTGTACCCAAACTCGCGAGCCAGAAACCGTCCATATTGCTCGATCTGATACATCGAGGCGTGTGGATACGTGGTACGGAACCACTCCCAGTGCGCATTGAACCTACGCGCATCCGCCAAATGCTTGCTTGACCACACCCATCAGCCGTATTTGGGATTGTGAATATTCAACCCCCGAGAAGAAAAGTAACCCTGAAACTTCTGAGGCAGATTATGGTGCGCATGGTAACCTTTTGGTGATGAGATGTTCCCGGTGCCGGCCCTGACTCCGAGGTTGTGAGGGAAATTCCCACCAGTGAACTTCTTGTAACTCCCACACTGCACCCATACGTCGTCACCCTCCGACCGACCGGCCCAAGATTCGTAGGTAGTCGGCACTTCCTGTTCCCGCAGGTCCGCAGGTGCCGGTTCGTCGCGATTCATTTGACGACCCGGACTTGTCATCAGAGGGACAGGCCGTTCAGCCGGAGCCGTGACCGAGGGCGGTGCCTCCGCGTGACGTGGCTCGACCATTGGCGCACATGCGGCATGGGCGCCGACAGGGGCCGCCGCCCATGCCGCTACTACAGCCAGCGCAGCAAACAACTTTGTTCTCATGAGTGATCATCCTTCTCATTCCGTTGTGTGCAGAGGGGGACCCCTCCCTCACGAGTCTAGCCACGAGCAAGCCCTGACGCGTGACGATCTGATAACGACGAGGATTGTGATGGGTCACCCTAGGGGTGGCCCGCACCGGAGACTTCTTTGCGACCGGCGCTAAAAGAGTCCTCACGAATCACGTTCTCTCATCTTGGTCTTGGCAGCATCGTCCTGACGGCGCCCCATGAACAGGCGATGATCGTCAGGTCACGTTGGACCACGACCAAGATCCGACGTGAAGCGGGGATGGTTCGACGCCCTGGCCGCCGACGGGAGCGAAATCGACCCACTGCAGCAACGCCCCTGGGGCGACCACGACGGTCAGGTCACCGACCGGTACGGGGTGCGCTGGCTCATCGGGTTCCAGGGCTGACGACCGCTCCGCCCACGCCCGGTGCATGGTGAGGCCCCACGGAGTGCGACTCCGCGAGGCCTCACCATGCATCCACAGGGCTCAGCCCAGCTTCACGTTGACCTGCTTGATCTGGGTGAAGCCCTCGAGCATGCCCTCCAGGGAGGCCTCACGGCCCACACCGGACTCCTTCATGCCGCCGTAGGACTGGCCGGGGATCTGCCCGCCGCCCTGGTTGACCTGCACCCAGCCGGAGTCGATGCGGTGCGCGGTGGTGAGCGCGTCGTCGAGGTTCTTGCTGAACACGTACGCGGCCAGACCGTAGTGCGAGTCGTTGGCCATGGCCACCACCTCGTCCACGTCCTTCCACGTGATGACGCTGAGCAGCGGGCCGAAGACCTCCTCGCGGGCCACGCGCCAGGACGGGTCCACCTGGCTGATGATGATGGGCGCGTGGAAGAAGCCCGGCTCGCCGACCTGCAGGTCCTCCCGGCCGTCGTACTCCACCTTGACGCCGTCCTCGGCCAGGGCCTCGTCGATGAAGCCCTGCACGCGGTCGTACTGCTTGGCGTTGATGATGCAGCCGATGTCGGACGCCTCGTCGCGCGGGTCGCCCACCGTCATCGCGCGGGTGCGCTCCACCATCTTGGCGAGGAACTCCCCGGCGATGTCCTCGTGCAGGAACACCCGCGAACCCGTGGTGCAGGACTGGCTCTGGCGCGCGAAGCGGGTGGCCAGCATCACCTGGTCCACGACCTCGTCGGTGCAGGAGTCCGGGAACACGATGCACGGCGACTTGCCGCCCAGCTCCAGCGAGAGGTGCGCCATGCGGTTGGCCGCCTTGCCGCCCACCATCTTGCCCACCAGCGAGGAGCCGGTGAACGAGACCTTGTCGACGCCCGGGTGGGTGACCAGGGCCTCGCCGATCTCCGCGCCGTAGCCGGTGACCACGTTGAGCACACCCGCGGGCAGGAACTCGGCGCACACCTCGGCCATCTTGAGGATGGTCAGCGGGGCGTCCTCGGCCGCCTTGAGCACGATGGTGTTGCCCGCCGCCAGAGCGGCCGGGGTCTTGAACGCGGCGATGAGCAGCGGCGAGTTCCACGGCAGGATGCCGGCCACCACACCCAGCGGCACGCGCTGGGTGTACTGGAGGGAGCCGTCGCCGCCGGGCAGCGTGACGCCCTTGACCTCCCCGGCCACACCGGCGAAGTAGCGGAAGAGCGCCACCAGCGTGGCGGCCTCCGGGCGGGCCTGGGTGCGGATGGCGTTACCGGTGTCCAGGGCGGTCAGCTGGGCCAGATCCTCACTGGCGGCCTCGAGCGCGTCGGCGCACTTCAGCAGGGCCTTCTGGCGCTCGGCGGAGGGCAGGGCCGCCCACGCGGGGAAGGCCGCACGGGCCGCCTCGACCGCGCGGTCGGCATCGGCCTGCTGGGCACGCGGCGTGGTGGCGATGGTGACAGTGCGGTCGATGGGGGTGATGACGTCCACCGTGGCGCCGTCCACGGCATCGACCCACTCGCCGCCGATGAACATCTTGTACGGGGTGACCTCGAGGGTGGAGAGGTCCTGCAGCTCGGCCATGGGAGCTCCTTCCGCGGGCTCGGCCCGCCGGTCGCCGGGGTGTGACGTGCGTCGCAGGGAAGTGTGGCAGAGGCACCCACGGCGCCTGTCGCGGGGCCGGGCGGCCGGCGTGGGAGCGCGCCACGTAGCGTGACCCGCGACACAGACCGTCCCCCAGCACCCAGGAGGCACTCCGTGACCGGCGCACTGCAGGGCATCACCGTCATCGACCTGACCCGGGCCCTAGCCGGCCCGCACGCCGCGCAGATGCTCGGCGACCAGGGTGCGCGGGTCATCAAGGTGGAGACCCCCGGCACCGGCGACGACACGCGCTCGTGGGGCCCGCCGTTCGTGGGCGGCGAGGAGCACATCAGCACGTACTACCTCTCGTGCAACCGCAACAAGCAGTCCGTGGCGCTGAACCTCAAGGACGAGGCCGACAAGGCCGTGCTGGAGGGCATGGTGCGCAAGGCCGACGTGCTCATGGAGAACTTCCGCACCGGGGTGATGGACCGCCTGGGCTTCTCGATGGAGCGGCTACTGGAGCTCAACCCACGGCTGGTGGTGCTGAGCATCAGCGGGTTCGGCCACGACGGCCCCGAGGGCGGGCGGCCGGGCTACGACCAGATCGCGCAGGGCGAGGCCGGGCTCATGAGCCTCACCGGGTCCGGGCCGGACGACCCGCAGCGCGTCGGTACCCCCATCGGCGACCTGCTGGCCGGCATCCACGGCGCCTACGGCGTGATGACGGCACTGTTCGAGCGGGAGCGGACCGGCCGCGGGCAGGTGGTGCGCACCTCGCTGCTGGCCAGCATCGTGGGGGTGCACGCCTTCCAGGGCACGCGCTGGACCGTCGGTCGCGAGGTGCCCGCGGCGCAGGGCAACCACCACCCGAGCATCACCCCGTACGGCCTGTTCCGCTGCAAGGACGGTGCGGTGCAGATCAGCTGCGGCAACGAGAACCTGTGGCAGAAGCTGTGCGCCGAGTTCGGGCTCGACCCGGCCGCCGAGGGCATGGCCACCAACGCCGAGCGCAACGCGCACCGCCCGGCCGTCATCGAGGCGGTGGAGGCAGCGTTCGCCGAGCACACCGGCGAGGAGCTGCTGACCCGCCTGGGCGCGGCGGGCGTGCCCAGCGGCAAGGTGCGCACGCTGGACGAGGTGTACGCCTGGGAGCAGACCCGCTCGCAGGGCCTGGTGGCCACCGTGGACCACCCGGTGCTGGGCGAGGTGGAGCTGCCCGGCCCGCCGCTGCGCTTCTTCGACGTCACCGGCGAGGGCGAGGCGCGTCGCGAGGTGGAGACCACGCGGACCACGCACACCGTACCCCCGGCCCTGGACGCCGACGCCGAGGCCGTGCGCGCCTGGGCCCTGGAGGGCTGAGCGTCAGGCAGGCAGGACCCGCACACCGCGCTCCACGGCCACCTGGGCGAGCCGTCGGTCGAAGGTGACCAGTGGCTCGCCCTGCCGTTCGGCGCACTGGAGCACCACACAGTCCGGCATCCGCAGGCCCGACTCGGCGCGCAGCCGCGCGAGCGCCATCGGGTCGCCCGCCGCGGGCGCCATCTCGACCCCCAGCTCGTCGAGGACGGCCGCCGCGCGGGCCGCGGTGCCGGCCCGAGCGTGGGCCACGAACGCCTCGGCGAGGGTCAGCTCCGGCATCCGCAGCGGCTCACCAGCCGCCTCGGCCAGGACGTCCACGGCGTCGGCGTGGTGGGCGTCCTCCGCATTGAGGGCAGCGATGACCACGTTGGCGTCGAGGATCACTCCGGCCACTCCGCATCGCGCTGGGTCCTGAGCCGGCTGCTGTCCCCCACCCCGGCCAGGTGACCGCCGGCGACCTCCAGCAGGCGTCGCCGCCGCTCGGCCTCCACCCCCTCGTCCACCGCGAGGCGGCGCCCGCCCTCCACCGCCAGACGCGCCACGAGCTGCCCGCGGGACAGGTCCGGCCAGCGGCGGGCGGCGTGGTCGAGGGCCTGACCGAGCTCGTCGGACTCGGTGACGAGGTGGCGCGGACGTGTGGTGGGCATGCCCTCAGGGTATCCCCAGGGACGTCGGTGTAACACCCAGCATCCACAGGTTCCCCGGCTGAGCAGGCGGGGCTCCGGGGCGGGCCGGTCGGCGTGATGGGATGGGGAGCACACCCCCTCGATCCCAAGGAGTCGCCATGCGTGCACTGGCCAAGACCGAGCCCGGACCCGGGCTGCAGCTCATCGACGCCCCGGAGCCCACCGCCGGCCCGGGTGAGGTGAAGATCCGCGTGGAGCGCGCCGGCCTGTGCGGCACGGACCTGCACCTGGAGGGCTGGGACGAGTGGGCCGAGGGCGCCATGAACCTGCCCCAGGTGATCGGTCACGAGTTCTACGGCGAGATCGTGGAGTTGGGCGACGGCGTGGAGGCCCGCGGCGACCTGAAGGTCGGCGACAAGGTCTCCGGCGAGGGCCACATCGTCTGCGGCGTGTGCCGCAACTGCCGGGCCGGCGCGCGCCACCTGTGCCGCAACACCATCGGCGTGGGGGTGAACCGCGACGGCGCGTTCGCCGACTACGTGGTGATCCCCGCCGACAACGCGTGGGTGCAGCCCGAGTGGGTGGACGCCGACCTGGGTGCCCTGTTCGACCCGCTGGGCAACGCCGTGCACACCGCCCTGAAGTTCCCGCTGGCCGCCGAGGACGTGCTCGTGACCGGCTCCGGCCCCATCGGCGTGATGGCGGTGGCCGTGGCCCAGGCCGTGGGCGCCCGCTACGTGGTGGCCACCGACATCAGCGACGAGCGCCTGGAGCTGGCCAAGGCGGCCGGTGCCGACCGCGTGGTGAACGTGTCGCACGAGCGCATCGCCGACGCGATGAAGCCGCTGGGCATGAAGGAGGGCTTCGACGTCTGTCTGGAGATGTCCGGCTTCGGCTCGGCCGTGCAGGAGGCCATCGACACGATGAACCACGGCGGCCGCATCGCGATGCTGGGCCTGCCGGGTACCGGCTACGAGGTGGACTGGGGCAAGGTCATCACCCACATGCTCACCCTGCAGGGCATCTACGGCCGCGAGATGTTCGAGACCTGGTACAAGATGACCCAGCTGCTGCAGGACAACGAGCAGCTGGTGACCGCCGTGCGCAGCGTGGTGACCCACAAGTTCGCCGCCGAGGACTGGCAGGAGGCCTTCGCCACCGCCCGCTCGGGCAAGTGCGGCAAGGTCCTGCTGGACTGGAGCTGAGCCGTGGCGCTGCGCATCGCGAGCTTCAACGTCAACGGCATCCGGGCCTGCCAGAAGCGCGGCTTCGAGGGGTGGCTGGAACGCCGCGACCCCGACGTGGTGGCGCTGCAGGAGGTGCGCTGCCCGGTCGCCCAGCTGCCGTTGGAGGTGTTCGGCGACCGGTACCTGACCTACGACGCCGGCACCGCCGCCGGCCGCAACGGCGTGGCCCTGCTGACGCGGGTGCGTCCGGCCGCCGTGCGCACCTTCGGCGAGCCCGTGCTGCAGCGCGCCCCGGGTGAGGACCACGTGGACCTCGTGCCGGCCGATGCCGGGCCCACCCTGCCGCGGGAGCTCAAGGAGTTCGCCGGCGAGGGCCGGTACGTGGAAGTGGACCTGGCCGACGCGCCGCTGACGGTGGCCTCGCTCTACCTGCCCAAGGGCGGCCTGCCGGCGGACCTGCAGGAGAAGATGGCCGGCCGCATGCGCGAGGAGCCCGACGGCGGTGCCAAGTACGAGCGCAAGATGCGCTTCCTGGCCGGGTTCGCCAAGCAGCTGGACCGCTCCCGGAGGGCCGCGAAGGCCGCCGGGCGCGAGTTCCTGGTGATGGGCGACTTCAACGTGGCCCACGAGAAGCTCGACGTGAGGAACTGGCGGGGCAACAAGAACTCCGAGGGCTTCCTGCCCGAGGAGCGCGAGTGGTTCGGCTCGATCCTCTCGCCGCGCACCCTCGTGGACGTGGTGCGCTCGAAGCACCCGGACACCGAGGGCCCGTACGCGTGGTGGTCGTGGATGGGGCAGGCCTTCGAGCGCGACACCGGGTGGCGCATCGACTACCACCTGGCCTCCCCCGCCCTGGCCCGTGCCGCCGTGACCGCGGGTGTGGACAAGGAGCCCAGCCGCGCGGAGCGGCTCAGCGACCACGCGCCGGTGGTCGTGGACTACGAGCTCTGAGGGGCACCCACCGGGCGCGCGACCGCAGGGGCACCCCACCGGGCACGACGAAGGGGGCCGGCCACCACCAGGTGACTGGCCCCCTCTCGCGTGCGCTGCGTCAGGCCTTGGGGAAGGCGGGCAGCTCGACGCCGGTCATGCGCTCGACCATGCGCACCACCTGGCAGGAGTAGCCGTACTCGTTGTCGTACCAGACGTAGACCACGACGCGCTCGTCGCCGCCGGCGATGGTGGCGCGGCCGTCCACGGTGCCGGCGTGGGTGTCGCCCACGAGGTCGGTGGAGACGACCTCGGGGTGGTCCACGTAGCCGATGGCGTCGGCCAGCGGGCCGGAGGCGGCGGCGTCCTGCAGGACCTTGTTGAGGGTCTCGCGGTCCACGGCCTTGCCGAGGGTCAGGTTGAGCACGGCCATGGACACGTCCGGGGTGGGGACGCGGATGGCGTTGCCGGACAGCTTGCCCTTGAGCTCCGGCAGGGCCTTGGCCACGGCCTTGGCGGCACCGGTCTCGGTGAGCACCATGTTCATGGCGGCGGCGCGGCCACGGCGGTCGGCCTTGTGGTAGTTGTCCATGAGGTTCTGGTCGTTGGTGTAGCTGTGGATGGTCTCCACGTGGCCACCGACGATGCCGTACTCGTCGGCCAGGACCTTGAGCACCGGGGTGATGGCGTTGGTGGTGCAGGAGGCGGCGGACACGATCTCGGCGTCGCCGATCATCTCGTCGTTCACGCCGGTCACGACGTTCACCATGTCGCCCTTGCCCGGGGCGGTCAGCACGACGCGCTTGACGCCCTTGGACTGCAGGTGCTGCGAGAGGCCCTCGGCGTCGCGCCACACACCGGTGTTGTCGATGACGACGGCGTCGGTGATGCCGTGGGCGGTGTAGTCCACCTCGGCCGGGGAGTTGGAGTAGATGACCTTGACGGCGGTGCCGTTGAGGTGCAGCGTCTCGGCAGCCTCGTCGACCTCGACGGTGCCGTCGAAGGGGCCGTGCACGGAGTCGACGCGGAAGTTGTCGGCGCGCTTGACCAGGTCGTTCGCGGCCTTGCCCTTGCGCACGACGACGGCGCGCAGCTGCAGGCCGGTGCCGTGGTCCTGGCCCACGAGGATGCGGGCCAGCAGGCGGCCGATGCGGCCGAAGCCGTAGAGCACGACGTCCTGGGTCTTCTTCTCGCCACCGGCCTGGCCGGCGACCTCGGACAGCTGCTCACGCAGGAAGCCCTCGAGGTCGGAGGAGCCGGAGTCCTTGTACGCCTTCTGCAGGGCCACGACGTCGAGCACGGAGGCGCCGGCCTCGATGCCCTCGACGGCCTGGAGCAGGGCGAGGGTCTCGGTGACGTCGGCACCCTCACCGGCCTCGGCGTGGGCGCCGAGGATGCCGGTGGCGCTCTGACGGGCCAGGGAACGGCCGTTCACGCGGGCGTCCACACCGTTCGTGCGGGCCAGGCGCCCGGCGACGGGGACCAGGTCCTCCGCCGCGCCCTCCTGGGCGGCCCACTTCTGCTGGTGCTCGGATGCGCTGTTGGTCACGTCGTGTCCCGTCCTTCGTGGTGCGAGTGTGGTCAACCGGCCGCGCCCGTGTGGTGGCGGCCACCGGCGATCCTACCGACCCCCGTACCGGCTCCCCCGGCCCGACACAGCCCGCAGTGCGGGGCCAGAATGGGGCGCATGATCCTCATCAACGTGAAGTTCCCCGTCAAGCCCGAGCACGCCGACGACTGGCCGGAGATCAGCCGCCCGTTCACCGAGGCCACGCGTGCCGAGCCGGGCAACAAGTGGTTCGAGTGGTCGCGCAGCGTGGAGGACCCGAACACCTACGTGCTCATCGAGGCGTTCACCGACGAGGGCGCCGAGCCGCACGTGAACTCCGAGCACTTCAAGCAGATGCAGGCCGAGTTCCCGCAGTACCTCGCCGCGACCCCGCAGATCGTCAGCGAGCAGGTGGAGTCCGAGGGCTGGGGCCCCATGGGCGAGATCCAGGTGGACTGAGCGCCACCCCCATCGCCAAGGAGCGGCACGCCGGCACTCGGTGTGCCGCTCCTTGCGCACGAGCCCCGCCGCCCGGTGGACGCGAGCGCGTGACCGAGGACGCGCACCCGGATTGTGAATGTTCATGCCATGCCATGTAAGGTCATGCGTCATGACCCGCCACTTCCTCCGCGACGACGACCTCACCCCGGCCGAGCAGGCCGAGGTGCTGGCCCTCGCCGCGACCCTGAAGGCAGACCCCTTCGGACCCAAGCCGCTCGCGGGCCCGGTGACCGTCGCGACCATCTACGACCGACCCACCCTCCGTACGCAGCTGTCCTTCGCAGCCGGCGTCGCGGAGCTGGGCGGCCACGAGTTCGCCATCGACGCCGGACTGGCCGCCGCCGGAACCCGCGAGTCCATCGCGGACGTGGCCCGCGTCATCGGACGTCAGGCCGGCGCGATGGTGTGGCGCACGCCAATGCAGGCCGACGTGGAGGAGATGGCCCGGTACGCCGGCGTGCCGGTGGTCAACGCCCTGACCGACGACTTCCACCCCTGCCAGCTGCTGGCCGACCTGCAGACCATCGCCGAGCACCAGGACGGGTTGCACGGGCAGACGGTGGCCTTCCTCGGCGACGCGGCCTGCAACATGGGCAACTCGTGGGTGCTCGCCGGCGCCACCGCCGGGCTCCACGTGCGCCTCTCCGGCCCCGAGGGCTACCTGCCGGACCCCGACGTGGTGGCCCGTGGGCAGGAGATCGCCGCCACCACCGGCGGCTCGGTCACCCTCGTGGACGACCCCGTCGAGGCCGTGACCGGTGCCGACGTGGTGGTCACCGACACCTGGGTGAGCATGGGCAAGGAGGACGAGAAGGCCGAGCGCGTGGCAACCTTCGGCCCGTGGGCGCTCACCCCCGAGCTGCTCGCCCACGCGGCCGACCACGCCATCGTCATGCACTGCCTGCCCGCCTACCGTGGGGTGGAGATCGCCGCCGAGGTGATCGACGGCCCACAGAGCGCGGTCTGGGACGAGGCCGAGAACCGCCGCCACGCCCAGAAGGCGATCCTGACCTGGCTGTGGGAGCACCGCGCCGACTGACCCGGCGCCGCTCCCCCACCACCCGAGACCCCCTGACCGCAGAACCCCGAGGAGACCCCCATGAGCAAGGTCCTGACCTCCCTCCCCTCCGGCCAGCGCGTCGGCATCGCCTTCTCCGGCGGCCTGGACACGTCCGTGGCCGTGGCCTGGATGCGCGAGAAGGGCGCCGTGCCCTGCACGTACACCGCCGACCTGGGCCAGTACGACGAGGACGACATCGCCGGCGTGCCCGCCCGCGCCATGGAGTACGGCGCCGAGCTGGCCCGCCACGTAGACTGCCGCCGCGCCCTCGTGGAGGAGGGCTTCGCCGCCATCGCCTGCGGTGCCTTCCACATCCGCTCCGGCGGCCGCACCTACTTCAACACCACCCCCATCGGCCGTGCGGTGACCGGCACCCTGCTGGTGCGCGCCATGCAGGAGGACGGGGTGGACATCTGGGGCGACGGCTCCACCTTCAAGGGCAACGACATCGAGCGGTTCTACCGCTACGGCCTCATGACCAACCCCAACCTGCTCATCTACAAGCCGTGGCTCGACGCCGACTTCGTGGGCGAGCTGGGCGGCCGCACCGAGATGAGCCAGTGGCTCACCGAGCGGGGCCTGCCCTACCGCGACAGCCAGGAGAAGGCGTACTCGACCGACGCCAACATCTGGGGCGCCACCCACGAGGCCAAGACGCTGGAGCACCTGGACGTCAGCCTGGAGACGGTGGAGCCGATCATGGGCGTGAAGTTCTGGGACCCCGAGGTGGCCATCGAGACCGAGGACGTCACGGTGCGCTTCGAGGGCGGGCGCCCCGTGGCCATCAACGGCGAGCGGCTGGACCCGGTGGAGCTGGTGCTGCTGGCCAACAAGATCGGCGGGCGCCACGGCCTGGGCATGAGCGACCAGATCGAGAACCGCATCATCGAGGCGAAGTCGCGCGGCATCTACGAGGCGCCGGGCATGGCGTTGCTGCACCTGACCTACGAGCGGCTGCTCAACGCGGTGCACAACGAGGACACCATCGCGCAGTACCACGCCGACGGCCGCCGCCTGGGCCGCCTCATGTACGAGGGCCGCTGGCTCGACCCGCAGGCGCTCATGATGCGCGAGGCGCTGCAGCGCTGGGTGGCCTCGCTGGTGACCGGCGAGGTGACCGTGCGCCTGCGGCGTGGTGAGGACTACACGATCCTTGCGACCGAGGGCGAGAACTTCTCGTACCACCCGGACAAGCTCTCCATGGAGCGCACGGAGAACGCCGCGTTCGGGCCCACCGACCGCATCGGGCAGCTGACCATGCGCAACCTGGACATCGCCGACTCGCGCTCGATGCTGGAGATGTACGCCAAGCAGCCGCACGACGAGGGCCACGTGGTGGTGCAGGAGGGCAACCTGCTGGGCACCCTGGAGCCCGGCGGCGCGCAGCAGATCGCCAGCAACCCGCAGTGGAAGGACCTGGACGCCCAGGACGACGCCCTGGACGCCGCGGCGATGGAGTACGGCGCGGACTGAGCGACGACCCCGTCAGGAGGGGTGAGGGAGCGGCCACCGAGGGGGTGGCCGCTCCCGCGCGGTGGGGGGAGGCCACGGCATCGAGCGACATCGACCTGCTCGTGGAGCTCGTTCCGGGTGGCGGGAACGAACTGATGCGACTCGCCGCCATCGGGGAGGAACTGAGCATGGCTCTGGGGCGGCGGGTCGACGTGGTGGCGTCCAGCCTGCTGCGTGACGAGGTCTCCGGCACCGCCCTCGACGACGCCGTGGACCCCGTGAGCCGTTCGACCGACCAGCGGGGCGTCGTGGCCATGCGCGACGACGTGCACGCCCTCGATGCGGCGACGTCCCTGCCGACCCGCTACCGCAAGAGCCACGTCGGCCGCGTGTTCGACATCGCCTGAGCTCCCACTCCTCGCGGCGCGGAGGCCGTCCCCGCGCGCCCGGCGGGACTGGGTCACGCGGCACCCCCGCCCCCTGAGACACTGCCGGCATGTACGCGTTCAAGGACCAGCTGACCTCCGAGCTCACCGAGATCAAGGACGCCGGCCTGTGGAAGGACGAGCGCGAGCTCACCTCCCCGCAGTCCGCCCACGTCACCACCAAGAAGGCCGAAGCGCTGAACTTCTGCGCCAACAACTACCTCGGGCTGGCCGACCACCCGGAGGTCGAGGCCGCCGCCAAGTCCGCCCTCGACGAGTGGGGCTTCGGCATGGCCTCGGTGCGCTTCATCTGCGGCACCCAGACCCTGCACACCGAGCTGGAGCAGAGGATCGCCGCCTTCGTGGGCTGCGAGGACGCGATCCTGTACGCCTCCTGCTTCGACGCCAACGGCGGCTTCTTCGAGGTGCTCTTCGGCAAGGAGGACGCCATCGTGTCCGACGCGCTGAACCACGCGAGCATCATCGACGGCGTGCGCCTGAGCAAGGCCATGCGCTACCGCTACGCCAACCGCGACATGGACGACCTGCGCACCCAGCTGCAGGCCGCGAAGGACGCCGGCGCGCGCCGCACCGTCATCGTCACCGACGGCGTGTTCTCCATGGACGGCTACTACGCCCCGCTGGAGGAGATCTGCGACCTGGCCGAGGAGTTCGGCGCCATGGTGGTGGTGGACGACTCCCACGCCACCGGCTTCACCGGCGAGAAGGGCCGCGGCACCGCGGAGAAGTTCGATGTCATCGACCGCGTGGACGTGGTGACCGGCACCTTCGGCAAGGCCCTGGGTGGCGCCTCCGGTGGTTTCGTGGCCGGCCCCAAGGAGGTGGTGGCCCTGCTCAAGCAGCGCTCCCGCCCGTACCTGTTCAGCAACGCCGTGGCGCCCAGCACCGCCGCCGGCTCGCTCAAGGCCCTGGAGCTGGTGGAGTCCTCCGACGAGCTGCGCGCCCAGCTGGAGCGCAACGCGAAGCTCTTCCGCGAGCTCATGACCGAGGCCGGCTTCGAGTTGCTCGAGGGCAGCCACCCGATCATCCCGGTGATGTTCCCCGGCGAGGACGGCGCCCGCCAGGCCGGCCAGGTGGCCGAGGCGATGCTGGAGCGCGGCGTGTACGTCATCCCGTTCAGCTACCCGGTGGTGCCCAAGGGCGAGGCGCGCATCCGCGTGCAGCTCTCGGCGGCCCACTCCGAGGAGGACGTGCGCGCCTGCGTGCAGGCCTTCGTCGACTCCCGCGAGGCCGTCGCGGGCGCCTGATGGGCATCGACCGCCGCATGCTGGGTCCTGTCTCCCCCGAGGTGGGGCCCAGCCACGGGGCGCCCCTGGAGCCCGGCGGGCGGGTCCGCTGGGCGGCGCACACCGCCATCGACTGCCAGGACGCCGCCGCGTGGCGCGCGCTGCCCGCCGCGGGCGGGCGCGCGGCCGTGGGTGTGGTGGCCGACGGCGCCGGGGTGGGCCCCGAGCTGCGCCCCGGCTGCGAGCACCCCGTGGACTGGTTCAGCACCCGCCTGGTCGATGCCGTGCTCGCACGCCTCGCACCGGCGGACGCCCTCGGGCCTGTGGTGGGCGAGCCGCCCACCCTGGCCGATGCGGTGGCCGGCGCCCTGGAGTGCGTGCGCGGCGCCCACCCCGGCTGCGACGCCGACACCGGACCGTGGGCCACTCTCGCCGTGGCCCGCGCCGTGGGCGACCGACTGGAGTACTTCGTGCTGTGCGACTCCTCGCTGGTGGTGCGCTTCACCGACGGCCAGGTGCTGCAGGTCATCGACGGGCGGCTCGACGCGCTGGTGGGCGGCTGGGCCGGCACCGGGCCCTCCCCCGCATCGGTCATGAACACCCCCGGCGGGTGGTGGAGCGCCCGCGCCGACGTGCGCGCCGCCGACGAGGGACTCACCGGGTCGTTCGCGCTGGAGGAGGTGGAGGCCGCCTGGCTCGCCACCGACGGGGCGACGCGGCCGATCGAGATGTTCCGCACCCTGGACGCACCCGCCTGGGCCGAGGCCGTGGCGCGCGACCCGTGGGCGCTGGCGCACGGCATCCGGGCGCACGAGACCGAGCACGCCGAGCGGCTGCGGGCCGGCGGACACAAGGTGCACGACGACATCGCGATCCTGCGCGTGGTCTGAGCGGACGCGTCGGCCCCGGGAACGGCCGAGCCCCCACGACCGACCGGTCGTGGGGGCTCTCGGTGTGGCGCGCGTCAGCCCTTGTGGAACAGGCGGCGCAGCAGGCCGAGGGTGAAGACGGTGGCACCGGCGCCGCCGAGGCCCATGGCCACGCGGTCACCGCGGAGCTGGCCGCCCTCGTCGTACATGGTCTGGTTGAACTTGATCTGCGCGTCCTCCTGGGCGCGGCGTGCCACCTCCTTGGGGTGCACGCGGTACACGAGCTCGTCGACGTCGCCCGCAAGGCGAAGGCGGGAGGCGTCGATGTCGCGCGTGATCTGCTCGACGGAACGGGTGTCCTTGGGCTGCTTGGCCACGAGATTGCCTTTCCTTGGGAAACTCCCTGAAACTCTAACCCAGAAGCGACCCGAAGGAGACCCGTCATGACCCGCCTCGAGCCCGGCGACGCCGCCCCCGACTTCACCCTGGCCAGCACCGAGGGAGGCACCGTCTCGCTGTCTGACCTGCGCGGACGCAAGGTGGTGCTGTTCGTCTACCCCGCGGCCTCCACGCCGGGCTGCACCACGGAGGCCTGTGACTTCCGTGACAACGCCGCCGCCCTGGCCGATGCCGGGTACGCCGTCTACGGCCTGAGCAAGGACACGGTGGAGAAGAACACGAAGTTCGCGGAGAAGTACGAGCTGGGCTACCCGCTGCTCTGCGACCCGGAGCTGGAGACGCTGAAGGCCTACGGCGCGTACGGCGAGAAGAAGAACTACGGCAAGGTGGTGCAGGGCGTCATCCGCAGCACGTTCGTCATCGACGAGCAGGGGCGCATCGAGCACGCGCGGTACAACGTGCGGGCCAAGGGGCACGTGGCGTCGCTGGGCAAGAACGAGCTGGGGCTGCCGCTCACCAGCGCCGTCTGACGGGGCACAATGGCCGCCGCGCGCGAGTGGTGGAACTGGCAGACACGCACGGTTTAGGTCCGTGTGCTCCGGCGTGCGGGTTCGAGTCCCGCCTCGCGCACCAGGGCCCGTCACGCAGGTGGCAGGTGCACCGTGGTCGCGTAGGCCAGGTGGTCCGAGACGCCCAGTTCCAGCACCTCGCAGGAGTCGACGGTCGCCGTGTGGCTCACGATGACGTGGTCGATGGCGCTGCGCCCCCAGGCGGGCCACCCGACCGGCCACGTGCCCTGCGGCGTACCGCACCGCCGGGCCGTGTCGGCGAGGCCCTCCATCCCCGCGAGCCCACCGTGGCGGACCGTGGCGTTGAGGTCGCCCACCAGAAGCACCGGCCCCTCCTCTGCTGCCGTCTCGGCCTCGGTCACCAGCCCGTCCAGGTCGCGGCGCCACTCGTCCATCCAGCCGGGCACGGGCGCCGCCGGGTGGACCGCCAGCAGCAGCGGGTGCGCGGGGTCGGTGGGCTCCAGGCGCACGCTCCCCTGCATCGAGGGGGTGACGGAGCGCGGGGTGTACTCCGGCAGCCCCTCGCGCAGCAGCACCGACGTGGCCTCGATGCCGGAGTCCTCCGGCGCCCAGCGGCCTGAGGCGTCACTGGTGTGCAGGGTGCCGCGCCAGCCGGCGGCGCGCATGGCCCGCTGCGCCCGGGCGTGGGAGGTCTCCGGCAGCACCACCACGTCGGGGTGGAAGCGGGTCTCCAGGGCCGTGAGGTCCGCGGCGGTGAACGCGCCGAGGCTGTTGAAGGTCACCACCGTGAGAGTGGTGCCGTCAGCCGATGCACTGCCCGTGTCCGGCGCGGGCGCGGCCCACGGCGGACCGGCCGGCGCGAGGACCAGACCCAACGCGGCAGCGAGGCCGGGCACGGACGCCGCGAGCCACCACCACCAGGCCCGGTGCCGGCGGCGCCACGCCCACACCCCCACGGCCAGGAGCACCAGGCCCGCCAGCCCCAGGGCCACCCCGGCAGGGACCGGGAAGGACAGCGCGTGCGCCACCAGAGTGCGGGTGCTCAACCACCGGGAGAAGCCCACGGACGGCCACCACACGAGGACCGCGGCGGCCACGAGGGCCAGCCCCACGAGCGCGGCCAGGACGGCAGCTGCTCCCCGGCGCCAGCCCCGGCGGCGGTGTCCCGGCACGGCCTCCCCCGCAACGGGCCCCTGCACCGTCGACTCCACCCCGTCGCCCCTCTCCCTCGGTCTACCGCGATCGTACGCACACGCCCGGGCGTCCCCGGGGCCCCGGTGCAGGACCTCCCGCAACCGGCCGGGCTCCCGGAGTCCGTCCGGCCGGATCGCGAGGGGCCGCAGAACCTCCCGTGCCACAGCCGCATCCGCCGCCGGAACCGGCATCACCCCGGCCGAACCCCCGGACATCGGCGCCCCTCGTGGCTAGGGTCGTTCGGTACCTGACGAAAGGCACACCATGGAGTCCTTCCTCACCACGGCCAACGAGTGGCTGTGGTCCCAGTACATGATCTTCCTGATCCTCGCGCTCGGCGCGGGGTTCAGTCTGCTGCTGCTCTTCCCGCAGCTCCGACGCCTCCCGGACATGATCACCGCCCTCAAGGAGGGTGGTGACTCCAAGCGCGGCCTCTCCCCGTTCCAGTCGTTCGCCATCGCCCTGGGTGGGCGCGTGGGCGTCGGCAACATCGTGGGTGTGGCCACGGCCATCCACTTCGGTGGCCCCGGCGCCGTGTTCTGGATGTGGGTGACCGCCTTCCTGGGCGCCACCGTCGCCATCGCCGAGAGCTCCCTGGCGCAGGTCTGGAAGCGCGAGGTCAACGGCGAGTACCGCGGTGGCCCGGCCTACTACATCGAGCAGGGGCTGGGCTGGAAGTGGCTGGCCGTGCTGTACGCCATCGGCACGATCTTCGCCACCACCATCACCGGCCCGTCCATCCAGTCGTTCAGCATCTCGGACTCCAACCTGGCCGCCTTCCACGTGCCGATGTGGGTCAGCGGCGCCGTGGTGGCCGCGCTGTTCTGCCTGGTGACCTTCGGCGGCATGCACCGCCTGGGCCGCGTCACCGAGATGGTGGTGCCGTTCATGGCGGGCGCCTACATCCTCGTGGGCCTGGCGATGATGGTGCTGCGCGCCGGCGACGTGCCCGACATGTTCGGCCTCATCTTCCGCAGTGCCTTCGGCGGTGAGGCGATGTTCGGCGGCATGCTCGGCGCGGTCATCATGTGGGGCGTCAAGCGCGCCATCTACTCCTCCGAGGTGGGGACCGGCTCGGCCGCGCAGGCCTCGGCCGCCGCGGAGGTCTCGCACCCGGTCAAGCAGGGTCTGGCACAGGGCTTCTCGGCGTACGTGGACACGCTGTTCGTGTGCACCATCACGGCCCTGATGATCCTGCTCACCAAGAGCTACAACGTGGCCGACCCGGACGGCAAGATGATCGTGGAGTACATGCCCGGCGAGAACCCGGGCGCCAACTACACGCAGGCCGCCATCGACTCGGTGTTCCCCGGGTTCGGGCCGGCGTTCGTGGCCGTGGCCATGTTCTTCTTCGCGTTCACCACGCTGCTGTCCTTCGGGTTCTACGCCGAGACCAACGTGGCCTACCTGCTCAAGGAGCACCGCTGGCAGCCGGTGGCCATCGCGGTGGCGCGCGCGCTGCTGGCCGTCTCCATCGTGCTGGGTTCGCTGCGCAGCTCGGAGACCGCGTGGGCGTGGGCCGACCTGGGCCTGGGCTTCTACACGTGGGTCAACCTCATCGCCCTGGTGATGCTCAGCCCGGTGGTGCTCAAGGTGTTCCGCGACTACGACCGTCAGCGCAAGGAGGGCGTGGACCCGGTGTTCAACCCGCGCGACATCGGCATCGACAACGCCCCGGTGTGGGACGACGTGCTGGCACGCCACGGCCGCGGCCCGGGTGCCACCGCCGGCGCCGATGCCGGGAGCGCGGGCGCGACGCCCGACCGCGCCTGACGAGCGGTCCTCCTCACGCCGACGCCCCGGAAGCCACCACGGCTCCCGGGGCGTCGGCGTGAGCGGCTGGTGTCAGCCCTGGCGCTCGGACCAGGCCTTCAGGCGCGCCACGCCCTCGGCGATGACGTCCTCGGTCTTGCAGAACCCGAACCGCACGTAGCTCGGCGCGTGCTCGGGATCACTGCAGAACGCCTGCACCGGAACACCCACCACCCCGGCTTCCTCCGGGATCGCGCGGCACCACGCCAACGCGTCCGTGACACCCAACGGGGCCGCGTCGGCGATGACGAAGTACCCCGCCGGCGGCACCTCGCAGGCAAACCCCGCATCGCGCAGGCCGGCCACGAGCCTGTCCCGCCGACACTCGTGGAGCGCAGCCAGGTCGCTGAACACCGCGTCCGGCAGCGCCAGCCCGCGTGCGACCGCCGGTTGGAAGGGCGTCCCCACGCCAAAGGTGGTGAACTGCTTGACCTTCGCCACCGCATCCACCAACGCCTGCGGGCCGTGCACCCACCCCACCTTCCACCCCGTAACCGCGAACGTCTTGCCCGCCGAGCTCACCGTCAGCGTCCGGTCGGCGCACTCCGGCACCATCGCCGGGCCCAGGTGGGAACCCCCGTCGTACACCAGGTGCTCGTACACCTCGTCGGAGAGGATCACCGCGTCGTGGCGCTCGGCCAGGCGCCCGACGGCCACCAGCTCCTCGCGGCTGAACTGCGCACCGGTCGGGTTGTGCGGGGTGTTGACCACCACCATCGCGGTGCGGTCGGAGAAGGCCGCCCCCAGCGCCTCGAGGTCCAGCTCCAACGAGGGCAGCGCCAGCGGCAACGGGCGCACCACACCCCCGGCCAGCGCCACGGCCGCGGCGTAGGAGTCGTAGGCCGGCTCGATGACGACAACCTCCTCGCCGGGCTCGACGAGGGCCAGGATCGATGCCGTCAGCGCCTCGGTGGCGCCGACGGTCACCAGCACCTGCGCCGGGTCGACAGCGAGCCCGTGGAAGCGCCCCTGGTGCGCGGCGACCGCCTCGCGCAGCGCCGGCACGCCCCAGAACGGCGGGTACTGGTTACGGCCCTCCAGCATCGCCTCGTGCGCCCACTCGACCAGCTCCCGCGGCGTGCCGGAATCCGGGGCACCCTGGCCAAGGTTCACCGCGTCAGCCGCGACGGCCCGCTGGGTCATCTCAGCGAAGATCGACGTACCGAAAGGCTGCATCCGCTGCACGAGGGGCGAGGTCATGCACCCCACCCTCGCACGGAAGGGCGGCTGGATCAGCGGCCGGTGGCGAGGCGGCAAGCCGCCCGCACCGAGTACCCCCATATCCCCCCCCGGGTGGAGACCCTGCGGAGACCGAGAACCATAAGTTTCTTCCATCCGCGCCGACAGTGCGCCAATCAGAGAGACGATCATGCGTCCCAGCACCGCCCTGAGGCTCCTCACCACCGCAACACTTCTCACTGGCTCGATCGCGGGGCTCGGCCTCCCGGCCACGGCGAATGAGGAGGGCCTGAGCGCGACCTACTCCGGCGATGACGTACGCATCACGGTAGACGGTCGTCCGGTCACTGTGCTCTCCACAGACGACTCCGACCCTCTCGTGCGCACGATGGTGCTTCAAGACGCAGCCGGCAACCAGTACCAGGCCACCGAATACCTCACGGAGGCCCTTGCGCCGGTCGCCTTGGACAGCACGGCGGACAGCGCCCAGAGCGTGGACGAGGCCAAGACCTCCGGCTACTACAGCGAGACCGAGGGAACGGTCACGGACAGCCGGTCCGACGAGGTCACGTACAGCGGCAGCACAACCGTCCGACCAGCACTCGCGCCCGTCGCAACCCTCGTGGAGGGGACCGATCGCACTGTTCTCGCCGTCGCGTCCACCGATGCCGAGGGCACCACGGTCCTGAAGAATGGTGAGCCGCTCGGCGCCATCTCCGAGGATGGGTCCATCGTGGACGAGGAGCCCAGCCTGCTGGCCGCAGACAGTTACGAGTTCGCAGCCGAGGCCCCCAATGGAGAGACACAGTCGGTCACCATCAACGATGCTGGAACGACGGCTGCCCTCAACGGCGCCATGTACACGTCCTACAAGACCTACATCCCGGGTGCACGAGCTGCGGTTCCCTCCGGTCTTGCCTGCAACCCACGCTGGACGTGGGGCAAGATCTGGTTCAAGGGAGACAATCGGTCATGGGTCTCGGGGTACAACCAGACCACACGATCACGCACAGCGGCCCTCGTGATCGCTGACTGGCGCAACGGCAAGCGGGAGGTGACCCTCACGCGTCACGTGAGTCCCACCGTGCGCTATGCCGACGGAACCAGTACCCGCCCCGTGGCCTCGGCGACCGCCAGCCCCGCCGGAATGTACCTGCGCGACGTCTCGATCAACAGCAGCTCGGCCCAGTTCACCCTCAAGCACAAGATCGGTAATCCCTTGTGCTCCTCGGCGGGCCCGATCACCTATCAGCTGCGAGGGACGGTGTACCGCAATGGGAGTGCCAGCTACTACGGGCACTCCATCGATGTGCCCCGGCACGAGGTACACGCCATGAGTGACCGCCGAGGGACGTGGCGCAAGGTGCAGAACAGGTACTCAGAAAGCTTTATGTGCCTGAGCGCCCCCCAGGTGATTTCACCTCTGACGAAGTGCCCGGGACAACGATCGTGGACCGCCTATTTCACCAAGACCCTCTGATGGGCGGCATCTCACAGGACCGGCATCCCCGAGACGTAGGGTTGGACATCCGCAGCACGCTGTTGGCGCTGGGTCTGCTGGTCGCACTCGTCGAGACAGTCTGGTACGAGTGGATCGGGGCGCTGCACGTGCTGTGGGTGTCGCTCATCACCTTTGGGGTGGTCCGCTGCTGGCGGGCCCTTGTCCGCCACGACGGCTGGGGCGGTGGCGTTGCGGCGGCTTTCCTGGCCATCCCGGTGTTGCTCGTCATCGTGGTGCTGGTCCTGCTCCATCTGTGGCCCATCCCGGCGAATGGGTTCGGTCTCTTCGCGAGCTACCTCCCAGGGGCCACTGCGGTGCTCTGCCCGCTGCTCGCCATCGGGCGCCGGGCCCAGTGGACCCACCCCGACGGAGACCCCCTCCCCGACGCCCCCTGAGGATCGGCCCGCTCATCCACGTGGCCCCGGGACCCGTCCGGCGACGGGTCGCGGGGCCACAGGCGCTCACCCGGGCGGGTTCACCCGTGCTCAGCCCCGCTCGGACAACCGCTGCGCCAGGGCCCGGGTGGCCTTGCCGCGGTGGCTCACGCGGTTCTTCACCTCTGCGGGCAGCTCGGCGCTGCTCACCGGACCCCGCACGGGCGTGAACCCGGCCTCCGCGAGCTCGCCGCTGCGCACCGCGAAGATCGGGTCGTAGCCGAACCCGTTCTCCCCCTGCGGTTCCCGCAGCATGAAGCCGTCCATCTCACCGCGCTCGACGATCTCGGTGCCGTCGGGGTCCACAAAGCTCATGACGCACACGAACTGGGCGCCGCGGGCGTCGTCGGGCACGTCGGCCAGCTGGGCCAGCAGCAGCGCGTTGTTGTCGGCGTCCTTGGCCACGCCCGGCCCCTGTCCCTGGGAGTCCACGAGCCCACCGGACCAGCGCGCCGAGAAGATACCCGGAGCACCACCGAGCACGTCGACGCACAGGCCGGAGTCGTCAGCGATGGCGGGCAGCCCGGTCAGCTCGCAGGCCGCACGGGCCTTGAGCAGCGAGTTGGCCTCGAAGGTGGTGCCGGACTCGACCACGTCCGGGGCGTCCGGGGCCACGTCCGCCAAGGTCACCACCTCGACCTCGTGCGGCAGGGACTCGGACAGGATCCGCTGCAGCTCGGGCACCTTGCCCCGGTTGCGGGTGGCCAGGACGATGCGGCGCGCGGCCATCAGGCGCCCTCCCCGGACGGCTCGGACCCGCCAGCCGGCTGCGACGGACGCTCGCCGGAGGCCACCACGAGCCGCTCCCCCGCATCGAGCCCCAGCGAGGCCTGCTGCGCGGCGGCCAGCGTGGCGCAGCCGGCCTCGGCCAGGTCGAGCAGCTGGTTCAACATCGCCCGGTCGAAGGTCTGCCCCTCGGCCGTGCCCTGCACCTCCACCAGGTCGCCCGCGCCGGTCATCACCACGTTCATGTCCGCCCCGGCGGTCGAGTCCTCCGGGTAGTCCAGGTCGAGCACGGGGCGCCCGTCGACGATGCCGACGCTGATGGCCTGCACCGCATCGCGCAGCACCACAGCGTCGGGGGCGATGTCGCCGGACGCCTTGCCGGCGGCCACCGCATCGGCCAGCGCCACCCACGCGCCGGTGATGGCGGCGGTGCGGGTGCCGCCGTCGGCCTGCAGCACGTCGCAGTCGATGACGATGGTGTTCTCTCCCAGGGCGGAGGTGTCCACCGCGGCCCGCAGCGCCCGGCCGAGCAGGCGCGAGATCTCCTGCGTGCGGCCCTTCACCTTGCCCTTGACCGACTCGCGGTCGCTGCGGGTGTGGGTGGCCGCCGGCAGCATGGCGTACTCGCCGGTCACCCAGCCGGTGCCCTGACCCTTCAGCCAGCGCGGGACATCCGGCTGGAAGGAGGCGGCGCACAGCACGCGGGTGCGGCCGAACTCCACGAGCACCGAGCCGGCGGCATGGTCGAGCCAGCCACGGGTGATGCGGACCTCGCGCAGATGGTCGGGCGCGCGGCCGTCGTGGCGGGGGGTGGGGGCGGCGTCGGCGGGGGCGTTCACGGTGCGCGATGCGGGGGCGTCGGTCATGCACCTGAGCCTACGGGCCGCTCAGGCGACGCCGACGCTCCCCGCACCGGGTGCGGCCGGGTGGCCGAGCATCAGGCGACGAGCGCCCCGCCCAGCCCGACCGCCGCCACGACGGCGGTGGTGATGCCGGCCAGCGCGAACGGCGCACCGCCGACCGTCCTCAGCCGCTCCCAGCGCACCCCGGTGCCCAGCGCCCACATCGCGGCCGCGAGCAGCAGGGTCTGCAGGACCTTGACCACCTCGAGCAGCTGCTCGGGCAGCGGCACCCAGGTGCGCACGAGCACCATCGCCAGGAAGGCCACCACGAACGCCGGGACGATCGGCGGCAGCGTCACGTCGTTGGAGCCGCCAGCCGTGCCACCCGCCGCGCCCTCGCCCGCGCGCAGCTGGCGGCGGCGCAGGGTCGCGAAGCCCACCATCACCGGGGCCAGCAGCACCACGCGCGCCAGCTTGGCCACCACGGCCACCGCCAGCGCGGCCCCGCCCACGATGCCGCCGACGGCCACCACCTGCGCCACCTCGTGCACCGACAGCCCGGCCCACAGGCCGATGGTGCGGTCGTCCAGGCCCAGGAGCCCGCCCAGCAACGGCACCGCGGGGATCATGAGCGTGCCGAAGAGCACCACGAGCGCCAGGGCGACCGCCACGTCCTCGTCCTCGGCGTCCACCACGCCGTCGGCCGCGGCCACCGCCGCCGCACCACAGATGGAGAAGCCCGCCCCCACGAGCAGCGCCAGCCCGGGGCGGACGCCCAGCAGGCGCCCGGCCAGCACCGCCGTCGCCAGGCCGACCGCCACCACGAGCACGACGGCGAGGACGACCTTCCACCCCAGGTCGGCGATGGTCGCCAGCGAGACCTGGAGCCCCAGCAGCACGATGCCGGTGCGCAGCAACGTCTTGCTGCCCGCCCCCAGCCCCGGGCCCCAGCCGGCCGGGAGGCTGGCCAGGTTACCCACGAGGATGCCGAGCAGGATGGCCACCAGGAGCGGGCTCACGGCGGGCACGGCCGCGCCCACCAACCGGGCCGCCCCCATCGACACCAGGCCCGCCACCAGGCAGGCCACCAGTCCGGGCACCAGGGTTGACGAACGGCTCACGGTCGCTCCTCTCGCGATTCCTCGATCCAGTGGGGCCGGCGGGGTGCGCCGGGCCAGCTCAGGCGGGGGTCACCGAGCAGTCGCGCGGGACGAGCTCGAGCACCAGGCCGGGGTGGGCGGCCTGCAGCGGGCCGTCCCACACCTCGCGCGCCTCCGCCACGGAGACCTCCGGGTCGTTCCACGGCGGCACGTGGGTGAGCACCAGGGCGCCCACTCCCCCGGCACGCTGCGCCGCCACGGCCGCGCGACGCCCGGACAGGTGGATGCCCTGGGCGGTGTCGCGCCCCTCCACGAAGGCGCAGTCCGAGAGCACGAGGTCCGCGCCGGCCAGCAGGCCATCCAGGGCAGGGGTGTCATCGGTGTCGCCGGTGTACGCCACGGTGCAGCCGCCCGCCTCCACCCGCAGGCCGTACGCGTCGCCCGGGTGGTTCACCCGGGTCCACGTGAGGGTGAACGGCCCCACCTGCGTGGTGTGGCCGTCGCCCACCGGGTGGTAGGCGAAGGAGCGGGTGAGGCTCTCCCCCGACGGGGAGCCGTAGACGCAGTCCATCTGCTGACGCAGCGCCGCCGGGCCGTGGACGGGGATGCGCTCGGTGTGCGGGGCGCGCGGGTCATAGTGGTGCAGCACGAACAGGCCGCACAGGTCCACCACGTGGTCCGGGTGCAGGTGGCTGATGCAGTACGCGTCCACGGCCGTGGGGTCGGTGTACCGCTGCAGGGCACCCAGCGCGCCGGAGCCCAGGTCGAGCACGAGCCGCCAGGTGCGGCCCTCGTGCTCGTGCTCCACCAGGTAGGAGGACGCGGCCGACTCGGGCCCCGCGAAGGACCCCGAGCACCCCACCACGGTGAGCCTCATGCGGTGGCCCCTCCCCCGGCATCGAGGGTGGGGACGGCACCCGTGGGGGGCACCTCCGTGGGCACGGGCAGGCGGTGGGTGTTGCCGGCGGAGACCTCGGGGCCCAGGAAGGTGCGGGCCAGCTCCCCGAACTGGGCCGGGTCGCCGGTGGTGAGGAAGGTGTGCGTGGGTGCCGAGTGCTCGGGGGCCAGCTCGTCGCGGTCGGCCAGGGTGCGCAGCAGCTCGGCGGCGGTCTCCTCCGCGGACGACACGAGCGAGACCTCGGGCCCCATCTCGTAGGCGAGCACGCCGCGCAGCAGCGGGTAGTGGGTGCACCCCATGATGAGGGTGTCCACGCCCGCCTCCTTGAGCGGCGTGAGGTACTCGGTGGCCGCCGCGAACACCTCCGGGCCGGTGACCGTGCCGGCCTCCACGAACTCCACGAAGCGGGGGCACGGCTGGGAGTGCAGCTGCACGCTGGGCACGGCGGCGAACGCGTCGCGGTAGGCGCCCGAGGTGTGGGTGGCGAGGGTGCTGATGACGCCCACCCGGCCCGAGCGGGTGATGCCGGCGGCGCGGCGGGCGGCTGGGCGGATCACCTCGATGACGGGGACGTCGTAACGCTCCCGGGCGTCGTGCAGCACCGCGGCCGAGGCCGAGTTGCAGGCGATGACCAGGGCCTTGACACCGCGCTCCACGAGGGCGTCCAGGGAGTCCAGGGCCAGGCCGCGCACCTCCGCGATGGGGCGAGGACCGTACGGTGCGTGGAGGGTGTCACCCAGGTAGATCGTCGACTCGCGGGGCAGGTGGTCCAGCACCGCACGGGCGACCGTGAGGCCGCCGAGGCCGGAGTCGAAGATGCCGATGGGTGCCGTGGACATGCGCCACAGGGTACGTCCGTGGTCGGAGGCCCCCACCCCCTCCCCCGGTGGAGAGGCCGCCTCGCGCCGTCGGGAGGTGGCCGAGGACACAGGGGTGGGGCAACCGGCAGTTCCCCGGTAGCCCCACCCCGGCATCGAGGGTGGAGGGGTGCCGCTCACTCCTCGGCGGAGACGAAGGGGTTGGACAGCCGCCCGATGCCCTGGATGGAGACCTCCACGCGCTGGCCGGCGGTCACCGGGCCCACGCCGGCGGGCGTGCCGGTGAGGATGACGTCGCCGGGCAGGAGGGTGAACGCCTTGGAGACGTGGGAGACGATGGCCGGCACGTCGAACACCATGTCGGCGGTGCGGCCGTCCTGCACCACCTCGCCGTCGAGGCGGGTGCGGACCACGAGGTCCTCGGTGTCCAGCTCGGTCTCGATCCACGGGCCGAGCGGGCAGAAGGTGTCCATGCCCTTGGCGCGGGCCCACTGGCCGTCGGACTTCTGCAGGTCGCGGGCAGTCACGTCGTTGGCGCAGGTGTAGCCCAGGATCACCGAGCGCACCTCGTCCGGCGAGACGTCCTTGCACATGCGGCCGATGACCACGGCCAGCTCGCCCTCGTAGGAGACCTCCTGGGTGAGCGCCGGGATGACCACCGGGTCGCCGGGGCCCACGACGGCGGTGTTGGGCACGAGGAAGAGGCCCGGCTCGGCATCGACCTCGTTGCCCAGCTCGGCGGCGTGGTCGGCATAGTTGCGACGGACCCCCACCACCTTGGAGCGGGGAATCACCGGGGCCAGGAGGCGCACGTCCTCGGTGGTGAAGGTGCGGCCCGTGAGCTCGATGGAGGTGTAGAGGGGGTCGCCGGTGATCTCGGCGATCTTGGTGCCCTCGCCGTCCATGAGGCCGTAGCGGGGCTCGTCGGAGTCGTCGGTGAACCGGCAGATGCGCATGGGGCGAGTCTACGAGCGCGGGCGGGGTGGCGCTCCATGCCGCGGTCTGCTCAGCTGTGGGAGTCCGCGGACCCACCCAGGTGCAGCACGACCTGACCGGTCGGCCCAGCCTCCTGCACCAGCCGCATCCGCTCCAGCGCGGGGTGGTCCTCCAGCAGACGCGCGGCGTTCGCCAGGGAGCGCAGGGTGGCGGTCTCGGCGCGGGCACGCTCGAGCTTCACCCGCCCCTCGGCGGCAGCGGTGGCCAGGGCGATGGCGGTGCTCCGCAGCTCCGGGGGAAGGACCACGTCCTTCAGCACGACCTCCAGCACCTCCAGGCCCACGGTGCGCGCAGTCTGGGCGATGTGGTCCCGCATCGCCTCCAACGGCAGCTCGCGCCGCTGCACGAGCTGCTCCACGCCCATCGCCGCGACACTCTCGCGGAGTTGCACCTGGGCGGACAGGTAGAGCACGTCCTCGGGGTCCTGGGCGTTCTCGAGGTAGGCACGGGGATCGACGACCCGCACCCGCAGGCTGAGCGACGCCTTCACCGTGAGCCCGTCGGCGGTCGGGACCTCCTGGGTGGCGAGGGCCAGAACCCGCTCACGGAGGTCCACGACTTCTGCGACGCTCCTCCACGGGCGCCGGTGGCGCCCGGCCGTCTGGACCTCCAGGAAGGCGCCGTGGCGATAGACCACGGCGGCGTGACGGGGCGGGACGGTGCGTGTGAACAGGCTCATCGTGGTGCTCTCCGGAGTCGGTCAGGTCAGGGCGCTGGGGCCGGGCTGGGTCGGGTGGGTGACGCCGCTGGTGCACCGACGGGTGGCCCCGGCGCGGAGAGGGAAGGGGCGACCGACGACCGAGCGGGCGGGGAGCCCGGCACCCTCCGAGGACGGTGGTCCGGACTCCGCAGGGCCTCGCCCGGCGTCCTGTCGGCCACCCCCTCCCGGGGGACTCGAACCCCAGCACCAGGAGGTGCCTTGCCAGTGATGTCCACAGCATCCGTCCCCTTGGGTGACACGCAGGACCTCGTGCGGCACACCGCCTCGGCTGCTCCCCAAGGGGCTCGCAGAGTGTGGCACACGCGCACGCACGAGGTCGATGGCTTTCCCCATCGCAGGGCCCGAGGCCACCGCTCCCTCCCCGGGAGAGGCCTCAGCCCGCAGGGGGCGCACCGAGAACGCCTGCCGCGCACAACCTCCGCGGCGGCGGGTGGCCTCCCCGCCGACCCACTGCCCGACCCCACTGCCTGGAAGGACCTGCCTGCTCGTCATCTCCCTGCTCATCGGGGTCATCTGCACCGTCGCGTGCTACCGCGCTGGGCGGCAGATGGCTCGCGTGGGGGCGGGGCTGGCCGACGAGGACGACCGTGACCTCGGCATGCCCATCATCACGATGTGGCTGTGCTTCGGCTTCCTCTACCTCTGGCACGACTTCGAGGATCCTGTGCAGTGGGGTCTGTTCGTCGTGGTCAGCTCCACCACCGTCGGGTGGATCTGGACCCGCGCGGTGGCCCGGGGCGCCGGCCTCATCCCGTGAGGTCCAGGCCGCCTCCCGCCGCCATCGCCGCGGCCACGATGCGGATCTTCTCCGCCTGCAGCCCGGGCTCCAACGGGTGCAGGACGTCGTCCCAGTAGGCGAGGTTCACACCGCGCGCCCGCATCATGCCGGCCGGACGGGCCAGGGCGTGCATGTGGAAGTGGGCCGACCCGTCGTTCCACCAACCGAAGTGCGTGCGGGCCACACCCGGCACCTGCTTGACGGCCTGCGACAGGCGCTGCATCAGCGGGCCGAGCGTGGCCAGCAGGTCCAGCGGGGCGTCCTCCAGCAGCACGTGCCGGCGCGGCGCGAAGCCACCCAGGAAGGGCAGGCCCGTGGGGTGGCCGCCGGAGCGGAGCTACCAGTGCTCGTCCTGCCAGATGGTGCTCGGGTCGTCGGCGCAGTGCCAGCACTCGGTGGGGTCGGTCTCGCCCCTGCGCGGCAGCTCGGGCACGAGCATCTTCTCCAGCGGGCGGAGGGTCACCGCATCGAACATGGCGATGTCCCCGCGGTGAGACTGGAGGCGTCGTGGACGCGCCCGGGCTCGAGGCGGTCGTGGACGGGGGACGAGGCGGGGGCGCGGTGGGTCATGGCCTCATCCGGCACCGGGCGATTGCCGGTGGCGGAGAGGCGTGAGGTGGGTGGGATGACGGAGTGACGTGCCGGAGGGTGGGTCGCGCGGATCGAGCGGCGCTCCGTGCCGGCCGGGCTCCCGCCGCACGGGAAACCCCTCGCCGCACGG
The DNA here is from genome assembly GCF_042433515.1 of Kytococcus schroeteri. Lineage (NCBI taxonomy): Bacteria > Bacillati > Actinomycetota > Actinomycetes > Micrococcales > Kytococcaceae > Kytococcus > Kytococcus schroeteri. The sequence continues at coordinate 199,155 of NZ_JBHLVH010000004.1, forward strand.
GAAGGGTGCTGGTGGCACGGGATGGTGCGCGTGCGGGGAGCACTCTTCCCGTACGCGGGGAGGTTTCGCGTGCGCGGCCGGGGGTGCACTCGGGGAGCCCAGCCGTTGTCCCGTGCGCGGAGAGGCCTCGCGTGCGACGAAGGCAGACGCGGCCCAGCCCGGCCCGACCCTGCCCCGGCGGACCTAGACTGCGCCGCGATGTGCCCCTCCCCCACCTCCCGTGCCGTGACGCACCCCGCGCCGACCGTCCTGCCCCGCTCCGCGTGGGAGCCGCTGCAGGCCGCGCACGAGGCGCGTGTCGACGCCATCGCGGGGCCGCACCTGGCCCGCCGCGCCCGCGGGGAGAAGCACCCGGTGGAGGACTTCCTGTGGGTCTACTACCGCTGGCGCCCGGCCGAGGTGCGGCGGTGGCACCCCGGCGTCGGCGTGGCCCTGCTCGATGCCGGTGAGCGCGCCGGGTGGAAGGAACACCGGGTCCTCGACACCCCCGAGGGCGACGCCGTCACCGTGGACGCCGCCGCGTTCATGGCCCGCCGCGGCGACACGGTGCGCCGCTGGCACGCCGTCCTCGAGGCCACGGCGAACCGCCCGGCACGGTTCGGCTGCTTCGGCCTGCACGAGTGGGCCATGGTGCACGGCCTGGAGGCCGACGACCGCCGCCACGGGGGCGTGCCCCTGCGCCTGGGCCGCGAGGGCACCGACGCCGTCACCGAGAGCCACACCATCGCGTGCAGCCACTTCGACGCGTTCCGGTTCTTCACCGACTCCGCCCGCGGGCTCAACACCCTCTCCCCCGGCCCGCGCGACCGCACCGCCTTCGAGCAGCCCGGGTGCCTGCACGCCACGATGGACCTCTACAAGGTGGCCGCCACCCTGGGCCCGCTGGTGCCCGGCGACCTGCTGGTGGACTGCCTGGAACTGGCCCGCGACGTGCGCGAACTGGACATGCGCGCCTCTCCCTACGACCTGCGCGCCTGGGGCTACGAGCCCGTGTGCATCGAGACCCCCGACGGCAAGGCGCAGTACGTGGCCGCCCAGCGCGGCTTCAGCGAGCGGGGCAACGTACTGCGGCGGCGACTCCTGGGAGTCACCGCCGCAGCACTGCAGGCCCGCTGAGCCCAGCCCGTCGTCTCAGACGAGGCGGTGCATCCAGCCCTTGGTGTCCTCGGCGCGGCCGTACTGGATGTCGGTGAGCGTGCGGCGCAGCGTCATGGTCACCGGGTAGGACTCGTCCAGGTCCTCCGAGCGGCCCTCGCCGCCGACGGTCCAGGTGTCCTCCTCGGTGCGGAAGGAGCCCACCGGCGTGATGACCGCCGCGGTACCGCAGGCGAACACCTCGGTGATGGTGCCGTCGGCGATGCCGGTGGTCACCTCGTCGAGGCTGATGGGGCGCTCGGTCACCTCGTGGCCGGCGTCGCGGCCCAGTTCCACCAGGGACATGCGCGTCACGCCCTCGAGGATGGTGCCGCTGGTGGGCGGGGTGACGATCGAACCGTCCGAGAACACGAAGAACAGGTTCATGCCGCCCAGCTCCTCGACCCACTTCTCCTCGCGGTCGTCGAGGAAGAGCACCTGGGCGCAGCCGTGCTCGCCGGCCTCCACCTGGGCGGCCAGGGAGGCGGCATAGTTGCCGCCGCACTTGGCGAAGCCCGTGCCGCCGAAGCCGGCGCGGTGGTAGTTGCGGGAGACCCAGATGTCCACCGGCTTCACACCGGACGGGAAGTACGGCCCGGACGGGGAGGCGATGACGTAGAACTGGCTGGCCTGCGACGGGCGGACGCCGAGGAAGGCCTCGGTGCCGATCTGGAAGGGGCGCAGGTACAGGGAGGTCTCGGAGCCCTCGGCGGCCTCCGGCACCCACGCCTGGTCGATCTGCGCAAGCTGACGGATGGCCTCCAGGAAGATCTCCTCGGGCACCTCGGGCATGGCCAGGCGGCGGGCGCTGCGCTGCAGACGGGCGGCGTTCTTCTCCGGGCGGAAGGTCCAGATGCTGCCGTCGGCGTGGCGGTAGGCCTTCATGCCCTCGAAGATCTCCTGCGCGTAGTGCAGCACGCAGGCGGCCGGGTCCAGGGCGATGGGGGCGTACTGCACCACGCGGCCGTTGTGCCAGCCGTCGGCGGTGGTGTGGTCCACCACGGCCATGTGGTCGGTGAAGTGCACGCCGAAGCCGGGGTCCTCCAGCACCTTCAGGCGGTCGGCCTCGGGGGCGGGGGACTCGGTCGGGGCGACGACGAACTCGGGGCGGTCTGCCATGGGGGCTCCTCGGGACTTGGGCGGTGTCGGGCTCTGCTCGGTGGGTGTGCGCACCCGCCGGACTCCGGGATGGGTGTGACGCGGACCACGCGATGTGGGGACGAGGCTACCGGGCGCCCCCGAAGGCCTCGCCGAGGCGTGCGTGCCGGGCGGCCGCGGTGGCGTCGTCGTCCACGGGGGCGGTGCGGCGGGAGCGCGAGCGGGGCGCCGGACCGGTGAGGCGGGCCACCTCTTCACGGTGCTCGTCGGCGGCACTCGGGCGTGCACCCTCGTGGCCGAGCGCCTCCCAGGTGGACTGGAGGCGGTGCAGCACCGCGAGGTCGGCCACCACCGGGTCGAAGCCCTGCGCAACGAGCGCGTCTCGGCCGGCGGCCAGCACGGCCTCCAGCAGCGGGGTCACCCGGGTGTCGGCGAAGTCCGCGGCGGCGGCCCAGTCCAGGGCGTCCACCCCGATGGCGGCCGCACGGGTGGCCCCCACCACGTCGGCGTAGGCCACGGCCAGGCGCTGCGCGGCGTCCCCGCGGGCATCGGGGGCGGCCGGGGCGGCGGTGGGGTTGAGCGTGAGCGTCAGCTCGTGGCCGGACCCGGTGCCACGGGCCACCACGGCCACCACCGCCGGGCCACCGCGGCCGTCCACGTACGCCTGCCGGGTGGCCACCGGCTCCCCCAGCACCTCCACGAGGAGGATCACGCCGCGGTGCCGGATGCCCGACCCACGCAGCGCACGCCCCGCCGCGGCCGAGGTGAGCACCAGCACCTGCTCGTCGGTGAGCACGGCGGCCACGGCCTCCAGGTGGGCGGTGCCGATGACCACCAGCTCACCGTCCTGCACGGCATCGGCCACCGGCAGGGTGAAGAAGCCCTCGGCCTGCGCGGCGTCGTGCTCGGGGGTGCCGGGCTCGGCGCCCACGCGCACGTCCACGCCGGAGTCGCGCAGGTTCTGGGCGTGCAGCTCGGCCGTGGCGTCGAAGCCGATGACGGCCACCTCGCGGTCGGCCACGACGGAGCGGTCGGCGTCCCAGGGCCCCCACCACGCGGTGCTGCCGGGGCGCGTGGCGTCGGCGTGCGCGGCGTCGTGCGCGGGGGTGCCGGGCTGCTGCGGGGCGCTCACGCCTGCTCCTGCGGGGTGCGCACCACGTTCTGCAGGGCCTCGCCGTCGGCCAGACGCTGCAGCTGCGCCCCGACGAGGGACAGCTGACGGTCCTCCATGCCGGCCGTGGCACTGGCCAGGTGCGGGGTCACGAACACCCCCGGCGTGCTGAACAGCGGGTGGCCCTCGGGCAGCGGCTCGGGGGCGGTGACGTCCACGGCGGCCCGGATGTGCCCGGAACCGGCCGCCGCCACCAGCGCGTCGGTGTCCACCACCGGGCCACGGGCCACGTTCACCAGCAGCGCGCCGGGCTTCATGAGCTCCATCTCGCGGGCACCCATCAGCCCCTTGGTCCGCTCCGTCAGCGGCGTGATGAGCACGACCACGTCGAACTGCGGCAGCAGGGCGTGCAGGTCGTCGATGGCGTGCACCGCCCGGACGTGCTCGTCACCCGGGCGGGCGGAGGTGGCCACGGCCTCGACGTGCGCCCCGAAGGCCGCCACACGCCGCGCGATGGCCTTGCCGATGGCGCCGTAGCCCACCACCAGCACGCGCGCCTCGTGCAGCGAGGTCTGCCGGGCGCGCCACTCCGGGCCCGTGCGCACCTCCCAGCGGCCCTCCACCTGCGCGTCGCGCAGCGTCTCCAGGGAGCGCAGGCCCACGAGGGTCAGCGCCAGGGCGTGGTCGGCGGTGCTCTCCTCGTGCACGCCCCGCGCGTTGCAGATGCCCACGGTGGCCGGCAGGCGCTTGTCGAGGTGGTCGAACCCGGCGCTCAGCGCCCATGCCCAGCGCAGGTGCGGCTGCGTGGCGTACTCGGCCACGGCACCGGGCGTCATGGAGAACTGCGGCGGCACGGCGGCCACCAGCGGACGCTCCGGGTCGTCCTGCCGGGGCGCCGTGCCCTCCCAGTGCTCCAGGTGCACGGTGCGGGCAGCTCCGGTCACCCTCCCCTCCGGCCCCCCGAGGGCCTGCACCCACGCGGCGGTGGGCACGGAGACGGTCACCTCCCGGGCGTCGTCGGGCAGCAGGTTGGGGTCGGTGGCAGCGCTCGTGGTGGACACGGCGCCCACGGTAACCGTTGGGTGGTCCGCGGACAGCGCGTGGCCGTCTCAGCCGAGGCGCGTCGCGCAGCCCTCGTGCAGGTCCGCCCAGGCCAGGTCGTCCGGCAGGGCCAGCACGCCCACCTCGCCGGTCGCCCAACCCTCGGGCCACACGCCGGTCAGGTGCCCCACGAGGGTGGGGACGCCCGGCGCGTGCCCCACGAGCACCACCCGCCGGGCCTCGTCCGGCAGGTCGCCCAGGGCCGCGAGGAGCTCGACCAGCCCGGCCTCGTAGACCTGTGGGGTGGGCCAGACCGCCTCGGCGGCCACCGCGGGGAGCTCGCCGGCCATCTCCTGCCAGGTCTGAGTGGTGCGTACCGCGCTGGAGTGCAGCACGTGGTCGACCGCACCCCATCGGGCCGCGAGCTGACGACCGGCACGGCGGGCCTCCGCGCGGCCGTGGTCGGTGAGCTCCCGCGCGGCGTCGTCCCCGCCGGGTGCCGCGGGGTGCGCCTGGCCGTGGCGCACCACGGCCAGCTCGCGCGGGGCGGGGGTGCCCGTCACGCCGGGGAGGCCAGGACGAACACGTTGACCGCGGAGTGCCCGTCGGTGCGCGGGGTGTCCGGGTCGCAGGTCACCAGGGCGAGCTTGGGCGTGCTCGAGGGGCCCCAGATGCGCGAGTCGCGCGAGAGGGCCACCTTGTCAATGTGCTCGACCAGGTCGATCTTCCACTCGCGGACCCGGCCGTCGGCGTCCTTGGTGGTGAAGGTCTGGCCCGGCTTCACGTCGGGCAGGTGGTAGAAGACGTCCGGCGGGCCGAAGGTGACGTGGCCGGCGATGACGCTCACACCGTCCTCACCGGGCTTCACCGTCTTGCCGTACCAGCCGGTGACGCCGGGTGGGGGATTGAGCGTGCCCTTGGAGGTCAGGCCCACCTCGGAGACCTGCTGGTCGAAGCCGATGCTGGGGATGGTCAGCTGCACCGGGGCGGCCACCGGGTCCCCGGGCTTGGCGTGGTCGTCCTCCGGCGTGGTCGGCGACGGCTCGGGGGTCGAGCTCGGCTTCGGGCTGCTCGGGCGCGGTGCCGGGGTCGAGGGCGCGGAGGCGGAGGGCTCCGAGGTGCTGGAAGGCTCCCGGGACGGCTCGGTCGCCGTCGCGCTGCGCGTCGGGCTCGGCTCCGCGTCGGTCGTCGAGGACTCCTGGCTGGGCTCGGAGGTCGGCTCCGCGTCGGTCGTCGAGGACTCCTGGCCGGGCTGGGAGGTCGGCTCCGGGGCGGCGCTGCTGGAAGGGGCGGTCGGTTCGGCCGGGTGCGGCTCACCGGAGGCGATGCCCTCGGACGTGCTGGCGGCGTCCGTGGGCTCACTGGCCGAGGCGGCGCCCGAACTGCCCGAGGAGGAGCTGCTGGTGGAGGCCGCATCGGAGGAGGTGCTCTCCCCACCGGCGGAGTCGGAGGTGGACTCCGCCGGGCTCGGCGAGGCGTCCGCCGGGGACTCCCCCGGAGTGGAGGGCGCCGCGATGACCGGCGAGTGCTCCTCCACCGGCGGCTCGCTGTGGTCGAACGCGCCGGAGAACGCCATGGCCAGGACCACGCCCCCCGCCCCGAGCAGGCCGACTCCGGCCACCGTCTGCGCCGTCTTCTTCTCCATGAGGTGCTCCCCGCTCCGGGTGTGGTGCTGTCGTGGGTGTCTGGTCGTGACCGGCCGCCCCACCGGGTGGGGCACGGGTCCCCCCGCGAGGCCGTCGGTCGACTATGACCCGACCACGGCCCGGACGGCAAACGACCCCGGGCGGACCGCACCGCGTGGTGCGGTCCGCCCGGGGTCGTCGTGCGGGGCGTGGGCCGGGGGACCGCCGAACGGTCGGACCTGCCGGGTCCCGCCGGCCGTCTCAGCCGGCCACGGTGGCCAGGATCAGCTCACGCACGCGCGCGGCATCGGCCTGGCCCTTCATCGCCTTCATGACCTGCCCGATGAGGGCGCCGGCCGCCTGCTCCTTGCCGCCGCGGATCTTCTCCACGATGTCCGGGTTGGCCGCGACCACGTCGTCCACGGCCGCCTGCAGCGCGCCGTCGTCGGACACCATCGCCAGCCCGCGGGCGTCGGCCACCTCGGTGGGGCTGCCCTCGCCGGCGAGCACGCCGTCGAGCACCTGGCGCGCCATCGAGTCGTTGAGGCGGCCCTCGGCGACCATGCCGTCGAGCTCGGCCACGGCGGCCGGGGTCAGGCCGGCGCCGGTGCCGTACTCCTCCACGGTCTGCCCGGCGTCGTTGGCCCGGCGGGCCACCTCACCGGTCCACCACTTGCGGGCGCCGGCCGGGGTGGCGCCGGCGGCGATGGTGGCCTCGATGAGGTCCACCGCACCGGCGTTGAGCACGTCACGCATCTCCAGGTCGGAGAAGCCCCACTCGCCCTGCAGGCGTGCACGACGCTTGGCCGGCATCTCCGGCAGCGAGCCGCGCAGGCGCTCCACCTCGTCGCGGGCCGGGGCCACGGGCACCAGGTCCGGCTCCGGGAAGTAGCGGTAGTCGTCCGCATCGGACTTGGGGCGGCCCGAGGTGGTGATGCCGGTGTCCTCGTGCCAGTGGCGGGTCTCCTGGAGGATCGACTCGCCGGCCTTCAGCACGGCGGCGTGGCGGGTGACCTCGTAGCGGACGGCACGCTCGATGCTGCGCAGGGAGTTGACGTTCTTGGTCTCCGTGCGGGTGCCCAGCGGCACCTGGGCCTGCTCGTCGTTCACCCGGCCGAGCACGTGCTCGGAGCCGGCCTTGGCGCGCAGGGACACGTTCGCGTCGCAGCGGACGTTGCCCTGCTCCATGCGCACGTGGCTGACGTCCAGGGCCTTGAGCAGGTCGCGCAGGGTGGAGACGTACGCGCGGGCCACCTCGCCGACGCGGTCACCCGCACCGAGGATCGGGCGGGTGACGATCTCGATGAGCGGGATGCCGGCGCGGTTGAAGTCCACCAGCGAGTGCGTGGCGCCCTGGATGCGGCCGGTGGCACCACCCACGTGCGTGGACTTGCCGGTGTCCTCCTCCATGTGGGCGCGCTCGATCTCCACGCGGAAGACCTCGCCGTCGTCCAGCGTGACGTCCAGGTACCCGTCGTGGGCGATCGGCTCGTCGTACTGCGAGGTCTGGAAGTTCTTGGGCATGTCCGGGTAGAAGTAGTTCTTCCGGGCGAAGCGCGAGGTCTCGGCGATCTCGCAGTTGAGCGCCAGGCCGATGCGGATGGCCGACTCGACCGCCTTGGCGTTCACCACCGGCAGCGCGCCGGGCAGGCCCAGGCACACCGGGCACACCTGCGTGTTGGGCTCCGCGCCGAACTCCGTGGGGCACGGGCAGAACATCTTGGTGTTGGTGTTGAGCTCGACGTGCACCTCGAGCCCGATCACCGGGTCGAAGTCCGCCATCGCCTTCTCGAACGGGACGACCTTGTCCGTGGTGCTCGCCATGCTCAGGCCTCCTGCTGCGGGTCAGTGGTGGCGGGGGCGTCGGTGCGCGTGCCGGCGGCGTCGACACCGGTGGACACGCTGTGCGCGGCGCCGGGCACCGCATCGGGCACGGCGGGGACCAGACGGCGCACCGGCTCGCGGCCCTCGGCGGCGTCGGCGGTCTCGATGAGGGCCTCCACGGCGGCGGCCACGCGGTACATGCGCGCGTCCTCACCGGCGGGGGCGATGACCTGCAGGCCGGCGGGGAGCCCGTCCTCGGCGGCCAGGCCCATGGGCAGTCCCATGGCGCAGTTGCCGGCCAGGTTCACCGGGATGGTGGCGATGTCGTTGAGGTACATCGCCAACGGGTCGTCGACCTTGGCTCCGATGGGGAAGGCGGTGGTCGGCGCCGTCGGGGAGAGCAGCACGTCGCACTGCTCGAAGGCGGCGTCGAAGTCGCGCTGGATGAGGGTGCGCACGCGCTGGGCCTTGCCGTAGTAGGCGTCGTAGTAACCCGAGGAGAGGGCGTGGGTGCCCAGGATGATGCGGCGCTTCACCTCCTCGCCGAAGCCGGCGTCGCGGGAGGCGGCCATGACCTGCTCGGCGCTCGGGGCGTCCACGCCCTCGGGGCCGGTGCGCAGGCCGTAGCGCATGGCGTCGTAGCGAGCCAGGTTGGAGGAGGCCTCGCTGGGGAGGATGAGGTAGTAGGCGGCCATGCCGAGCGCGAACGACGGGCAGGACACCTCCACGACCTCGGCGCCGGCCTCGCGCAGCTGGGCCACCCGCTGCTCGAACAGGTCCTTGATGCCGGCCTGGTAGCCGTCCACCTCGGTGAGCTCCTTGACCACACCGACGCGAAAGCCCTTGAGCGCCTCGGCGCCCTGGCCGGCGGCGCCCGCGGTGGCGGCCTCGAGGGCGGCCGGGGCGGGGGCGTCGATGCTCGTGGAGTCCTGCGGGTCGTGGCCGCCGATCACCTCGTGGAGGGCGGCGGAGTCGGCCACGGTGCGCGAGCACGGGCCGATCTGGTCCAGCGACGAGGCCAGGGCGATGACGCCGTGGCGCGAGACGCTGCCGTAGGTGGGCTTGGAGCCGACCGAGCCGGTGACGGCCGCGGGCTGGCGGATGGAGCCACCGGTGTCCGAGCCGATGGCCAGCGGGGCCAGGTAGCCCGCCACGGCCGCCGAGGAGCCACCGCCGGAGCCGCCGGGGATGCGGGTGACGTCCCACGGGTTGCGGGTGGGGCCGAAGGCCGAGTGCTCGGTGGAGGAGCCCATGGCGAACTCGTCCATGTTGGTCTTGCCCAGGATGGGCATACGGGCGTCCTTGAGGCGGCGCACGATCGTGGCGTCGTAGGGCGGCACGAAGTGCTCCAGCATGCGCGAGCCGGCCGTGGTGGCCAGGCCCTGCGTGCACGCGATGTCCTTGACGGCGATCGGCACGCCGGCCAGCGGGTGCAGCTCCTCGCCGGCGGCGCGGGCGGCGTCGACCTCGCGGGCCGTGGCCAGGGCGCCCTCGGCGTCGACCTGCAGGAAGGCGTGGAGCACGCCGTCGACCTGCTCGATGCGGCCCAGGTGGGCCTGGACGAGCTGCTCGGAGGTGAACTCCCCGGCGCGCAGGCCCTCGGCCATCTCCAGAGCGGTCTTCGTCACCAGCGGGTCGAGCGCGTCGACGGCGGTGGTGTCGCGGGGGGTGGGGGTGGTCGTCATCGGCTCGCTCACTCCTCGTCCAGGATGCGGGGCACGCCGAAGCGGCCCTCCTCGGCCAGCGGGGCGTTCGCAAGCGCCTGCTCCTGCGTCAGCCCGGGGCGCACCTCGTCGGCGCGCATCACGTTGGTCAGGGGGATGGGGTGGGACAGGGCGGGCACGTCGTCAGAGGCGCCGTCGTTGATCTGCGCGACCCACTCGACGATCTGGTCGAGCTGGCCCGCGAGGCGGTCGAGCTCACCGTCCTCGAGGTGGATGCGCGCGAGGCTCGCGACGTGCGCGACGTCATCACGGGAGAGAGCGGACATGCGGCGCAGTCTACGAAAGGTGCCGGGGACTCCCCCGCGCGGGCGCGGCCGAGGACGGGGCCCGCGGACGAGCCGCAGGCGGGGTCGGGTCAGAGCCTCCGACGCAGGGCCCGCGCGAGCACCTGCGCGTGGTTGTTCTCGGTGTCGCGGGCACCGAACAGCAGGGTCACGACCTCGTGCCGGCGGGCCTCGCGGGCGAGCTCGGCCAGCGCGTCGGCAGCAGGCTCCTCCTGCAGCTCGGCGGTGTAGCGCTCGGCGAACTCCTCGAAGCGCGCGGCGCGCTCGTCCCCCTCGACGGCGTGGAACCACTTCCTGAGCCCGGTGGACGGAGCGACCTCCTTCGGCCACAGGTCGTGCGGGAGGGTCTCCTTGCGGGTGCCCCGCGGCCAGAGCCGGTCCACGAGCACGACGAGGCCCTCGGTGCCGCCCGGGTCCTCGACGTGGTCACGGACCCGGCGGGTGCGGACGTTCGTCACGCGCCGGCGCCCTCGGGGGCGGCTCCCCCGGCGCGTGCCGCTCCCCCGTCGGCGGCGCCCTCACCGGCGAGGCGGTCGCGGACGAAGGACGGGGCCGGGTTGGTGACCGGCTCGAGGTCGACCACCACGGTGGGCACCACCTCGTTGCCGCCGTTCACCGACCGGACGAAGGCCGAGGCCTCGTCGTCCTCCCAGACGTTCACCCACCAGGCGCGCTCGGCGAGGTCGCCGAGGCCGCGGCGCAGGCGGGCACAGAAGCCGCAGCCCGGGCGCCAGTAGACGACCACCTCGCGCTCGTCGGCGGGCAGGGCGGTCACCTCGGCGTGTGTCGTGGCGCGGCCCTCCGGGGCGCCGGTCGCTCCGAACAGGCCCACCTCAGGCCTCCTTCCGGTCGTGCTGGGCGCCCTGGGCGTCTGGTGCGGCGTCGCCGTGGCCCGCGGGCGCCTCCTCGGCATCGTCCTCGGGCGTCACGCCCTCGACCCGGCCAGTGGCCAGCAGCTCGGCGAACTGGTCCTCGTCCAGCATCGGCACGCCGAGCTCCTCGGCCTTGGCGGCCTTGGACCCCGCGTTGGCCCCGACGACGACGTAGTCGGTCTTCCGCGAGACCGACCCAGCGGCCTTGCCACCGCGCGTGAGGATGGCCTCCTTGGACTCGTCGCGGCTCCAGCCCTCGAGCGAGCCGGTGACCACGACGGTGAGGCCCTCCAGAGTGCGCGCCACGGACTCGTCGCGCTCGTCGGCCATGCGCACGCCGGCCGCGGCCCAGCGGTCCACGATGTCGCGGTGCCAGCCGTTGTCCTCGCCGGAGAACCACTCGGTGACCGCCTCGGCGATGGTGGGTCCCACGCCCTCGACCGCGGCGAGCTCCTCGGTGGACGCCGCACGGATGGCCTCCAGCGAGGCGAAGTGCGCCGCGAGCGCCCGGGCGGCCGTGGGTCCCACGTGGCGGATGGACAGGGCCACCAGCACGCGCCACAGCGGCTGTGCCTTGACCTGGTGCAGGTTGTCGAGCAGGCGCACGCCCACCGCGGAGAGCACGCGGCCGTCGCGGACCCCGCCGGGCGGCAGCACCCCCTCGGGGTCGCCCTCCTCGGCGGCGGCCGCCTCGGCCTTCTTCGCCGCCCGTGTGTACAGCTCGGTGCGCAGCAGGTCGTCGGCCGTGAGGTCGAAGACGCCGGACTCGTCGGTGAGGACCCCCGCATCGAGCAGAGCGCCGGCACCCTCCCAGCCGAGCGACTCGATGTCGAACGCCCCGCGCCCGGCCAGGCCGAACAGCCGTTCGCGCAGCTGGCTGGGGCAGGAGCGGGAGTTGGGGCACCGGATGTCCTTGTCGCCCTCCTTGGCCGGGGCCAGCGCGGTACCGCAGGAGGGGCAGTGGGTGGGCATGACGAACTCGCGCTCGGAACCGTCGCGCTTCTCGGCCACCGGACCGAGGATCTCCGGGATCACGTCGCCGGCCTTGCGCAGCACCACCGTGTCGCCGATGAGCACGCCCTTGCGCTTCACCTCGTGGGCGTTGTGCAGCGTGGCCATGGCCACCGTGGAGCCGGCGACCGTGACCGGCTCCATGACACCGAAGGGCGTGACGCGTCCGGTGCGGCCGACGTTCACCTGGATGTCCAGCAACGTGGTGGTGACCTCCTGCGGCGGGTACTTCCACGCGATGGCCCAGCGCGGCGCACGGGAGGTGGCTCCGAGCTGGCGCTGGACGGCCACCTCGTCGATCTTCACCACCACGCCGTCCAGCTCGTGCTCGGCGCTCTCCCGGTGCGTGCCCCAGTGCTCGATGTAGGCGCTCACCTCCTCGAGGGAGTCCACCACCCGGGCGTGGGAGGTGACGGGCAGCCCCCAGCCGGCGAGCACCTCGTAGGCCTGCGACTGGCGGGTGATGTCGAAGCCCTTCCGCGCCCCGATGCCGTGCACGATCATCCGCAGCGGGCGGCTGGCCGTCACGCGGGGGTCCTTCTGGCGCAGCGAGCCGGCGGCAGCGTTGCGTGGGTTGGCGAAGGCCGCCCTGCCGGCCTCCACCTGGCGGGCGTTGAGCTCGGCGAACTCCTCGATGGGCAGGAAGACCTCGCCGCGGACCTCCACCAGGGGCGGCACGTCGACGGTGGCGGTGCGGGCGTCGTCGGCGTCGTCCGGGCGCGTGAGCTGGTGCGGCACGCCCTCGATGGTGCGCACGTTGAGGGTGATGTCCTCACCGGTACGGCCGTCGCCGCGGGTGGCGGCGCGCACCAGGCGGCCGTCCTCGTAGGTGAGGTTCACCGCCAGGCCGTCGATCTTCAGCTCGCACAGGTAGTGCAGGTCGGTGGTGCCGGCGTCGGCGCGGGAGCGCTCGTACCAGGCGGCCAGCTCCTCGGACGAGAAGGCGTTGTCCAGGCTGAGCATGCGCTCGGCGTGGTCGACGGCGGCAAATCCCGTCTCGAAGACCGGGGCGCCGACCTCCTGGGTGGGGCTCTCCGGGGTGCGGAGCGAGGGGTGGGCCTCCTCGAGCTCCTCGAGCTCACGGAACAGGGCGTCGAAGTCCGCGTCCGGGATGGTCGGCTTGTCGAGGTAGTACGCGAAGCGGTGCTGGCGGACCTGCTCGGCGAGCTCCTCCCAGCGGTGGCGCACCGCCTCGTCCGGCTGGTCCGGGGAGTCGGTGGCGTGCGGGTCGGCCGGGGCGTCGGTCGTGCTCGAGGTGTCGCTCACGGCATCGATTCTGCCGCAGGACACCGACGACCTCCCCGTCGTGGTGGACGAGGAGGTCGTCGGGGCTCGGTGCCGGGGCGTCAGCGGGCGGCCACCCGCACCAGCTTGTGGTTGGCGAACTCCTCGACGCCGAAGGACGCGAGCTCGCGCCCGAAGCCGGAGTTCTTCACCCCTCCGAAGGGCAGCGCCGGCATGGTCGTGCCGTGCTCGTTCACGTAGGCCATGCCCACCTCGAGGCGGTCGGCCACCTCTGCGCCCCGCTCGGGGTCCCCGGTCCACACCGAGCCGGACAGACCGTAGGACGAGTCGTTCGCCTGCGCGACGGCCTCGTCGAGGTCGTCGTAGGGGAACACCATCGCGACCGGGCCGAAGAGCTCCTCGGACCAGGCACGCATCTGCGGGGTGATCCCCGACAGCACGGTCGGCTGGACGAACGCCCCGGGGCCCTCGATGCCGGCGCCCCCCGTGTGGACGGTGGCGCCCTTCTCCACGGCGTCGCGCACCTGCTCCAGCAGGTCCTCCTTGGCCTGGGCCGAGGACATGGGTCCGATGTGGGTGCCCTCCGTGCGTGGGTCGCCCACCACCTGCTTCTCGACCCCCGCCACGAGGGTCTCGACGTACCGGTCGAAGGATGCACGCGGCACGAACATGCGCTTGGGCGAGTTGCAGGCCTGGCCGCAGTTGGACATGCGGGCCTTCGCCATGGTGCGGGCCACCGACTCCACGTCGGCGTCGTCCAGGACGATCATCGGGTCCGAGCCACCGAGTTCCAGCACCGCCTTCTTGAGGTGCTTTCCGGCCTGCTCGGCGACGGCGGCACCGGCCCGCTCGCTGCCGGTGAGGGAGACACCACGGACCCGCGGGTCGGCGATCACCTCAGCAGCCTGCTCGTTGCTCATCCGCAGGTTGGCGTACACCCCCTCGGGTGCCCCGGCCTCGGTGAAGAGGTCCTCCATGAGCTGGGCGGACCCGGCACAGATCTGGGCGTGCTTCAGCAGGATCGTGTTGCCCAGCAGGATGTTCGGGGCGGCGAAACGCGCCACCTGGTAGTACGGGTAGTTCCACGGCATGATCCCCAGCAGCGCACCGAGGGGCTCGGTGCGCAGGACCGACCGCTGCGCCCCCTCGGCCTGCTCCAGCTCGCGATCGGCCAGCAGGCGCTCGGCGTTCTCGGCGTACCAGGCGTAGATGGAGGCAGCGAGCTCCACTTCGCCTGCAGCCTGCTTCAGCGGCTTGCCCATCTCCAGGGCGATGGCGTCGGCCAACTCGGTCGACCGCTCGCGGTACGCCGTGGCCACGCGGCCCAGGAGGACGGCCCGCTCGGCGACCGGCGTCGCGGCCCAGGTGGAGGCGGCGGCGTGCGCCCGGTCGATGGCGACCTGCACCTCCTCGTTGGTGTGCTCCTGGAAGGTGCGCACCACCTCGCCGGTGGCGGGGTTCTCAGTGCGGTAGGCGTGAGTCACGATGTGCTCCTATCCCGGGCCGTGGGGCCCGTCGCGGAATCCGCCGGTGGGCGGTCTGGCTGCGTCAACGTCCACGGGCGGGGGGTCGTGTTCCCCGCGCGTCGGCGCGGGCCACCACGAGGACGCCGGGGTCAGGGAGCGGGTTGGGGCTCGCGGGTGCGATCGGTGGCCGCGATGGTCCCCGAGCCCACCACCCGCGTGCCGTCGTAGAGCACCACCGACTGCCCCGGCGCCACCCCGCGGACCTCCTCGTCAAGCACCACCGTGAGGAAGGACCCGGTCCCGACAGTCAGGGTGGCCGGGTACTCGGCCCCGTGCGCCCGGACCTGCGCGCCCAGGCGCAGCACCTCCCCCGGCTCCGGCGCCGCCCCGCACCAGCGCACGTGGTCGGCGCGGAGCACGTCCACCCCGAGCATCTCCCGGGGGCCGACCACCACCTGGTTGCTGGCCGGGTCGGTGCGCAGGACGTAGCGGGGCGCCCCGTCGGCGGCCGGGACGCGGAGCGCCAGGCCCTTGCGCTGCCCGACCGTGAACCCGTGCGCCCCGGCGTGCCGCCCCAGGACGGTGCCCTCCACGTCGACGACGTCGCCCGGCCGCTCCCCCAGCCGACGGTTCAGGTAGGCCCGGGTGTCGCCGTCGGCGATGAAGCAGATGTCGTGGCTGTCGGGCTTGCGCGCCACGGAGAACCCACGCTCGGCGGCCTCGGCACGCACCTGCTCCTTGGTGCTGTCGCCGAGCGGGAAGAACGAGCGGGAGAGCTGCTCGGCATCGAGCACCCCCAGGACGTAGCTCTGGTCCTTGGCCGGGTCGACCGCCCGGTGGAGCTCGCGGACCGTCCGAGCCTCCTCGATCGGGCGCACCCCGTCCCGGCCCTCCGCGGGCTGCACAGGGGCCTGCCCCGGTGCCCGCTCGACGATGCGCGCGTAGTGCCCCGTGGCCACGGCGTCGAAGCCGAGGGCCACCGCGCGGTCGAGCAGGGCCGCGAACTTGATGGACTCGTTGCACCGCAGACAGGGGTTGGGCGTCCGGCCCGCCTCGTACTCGGCGACGAAGTCCTCGATGACGTCGCGCCGGAAGCGTTCGGCCATGTCCCAGACGTAGAACGGGATGCCGAGCCGGTCGGCCACGCGCCGCGCGTCGCCCGCGTCCTCCAGGGTGCAGCAGCCACGGGCGCTCTCCCGCAGCGTCTGCGCCGACTGGTTGAGCGCCAGGTGGACCCCGACCACGTCATGGCCCGCCTCGAGCATGCGGGCTGCGGCCACCGCCGAGTCGACCCCACCGCTCATGGCCGCGACCACCCGCAGCCGCCGACCGGATGCCGGTAGGGCGGTGGGCTGGGCGGGAGTGGAGATCTGCGGGCTCGTCATGGGGCTGCCCAGTCTACGGAGGGTCGTCCCACTCCCAGGTGCCGTCGACCAGTCGGGCCGAGAGCCCGTCCCGGTGCACCACGTCGTGGTGGCGACCGCAGAGCAGGGCCATGTTCGACACCCCGGTCGCCCCTCCGTCGGCCCAGTGGACGACGTGATGGGCCTCGCACCACCCCGGCGGCCGCGTGCAGCCCGGGAAGGTGCACCCGCCGTCGCGCTTCGTCATGTGGGCCCGCTGAGGGCCCGTCGCCAGGCGGCGGACTCGCCCCACCTCCAGGGGCGCCCCGTTGGTGCCGAGCACCATCGGGATGACGGCGGCGTCGCACGCAGCCCGCCGCAGCTGCGTGGCGGTGAGCACGTCCCCGTGCGTGGTGGTGCCGAAGGTCGCCTCTCCCCCGTCGTGCAGGTCACCGATCCCCCGACCCCAGCCCTGACGGCGCGACCCTGCCTGGGCGAGCGCCTGCCGCAGCCCGTCGGCGGTCATCGTCACCACCAGGGTGGTGGATCCCGACAGCCCGCACCCGTTGGCGGACTGGGTCCGATCGGCCGCTTGGGCGCGGCGCACGAGCTCCATGAGTACATCGGCGCGCCGGTGCCCGGGCGTGCGCGTGTCCCGGACCGGTGTCCCGTCGGGCCCCTTGGCGGAGCGCGGGGCGGACAGCCCGTGGACGGCCGCACGCAAACGGGCGGCGTCGGGCTGGTTGAGGTCGAGCTGGAAGCGCACGAGCCCGGTGGGCAGCTCCCGCTCGGTGAGACTGCTGCACCGCCGGGCGCGCTCGTCGAGGTCGTCGAGGCGGTCCTCGCCGTAGCGGGCCATGATCTCGCGCGTCAGCCGGCGCAGCGTGCGGCGCGAGGCGTCCTTGGACGAGGCGACGGTCAGGTAGTGCCCCAGCACCTCCGACCGGTCGGCACCCGGCAGCAGCGGCATCACCTTCTCGGACTCCTTGAGCGCCACCGCCGCGTGGTCGACGGCCACACCTCCGCCCCACACCGCCTCGGTCAGCGACTCGGTCCCCGGTTCGAGTGAGGCCTCGGCCACACGGGCCAGGGTGTGCGCCCGCCCGGGCTCGGTCACCCCGCCCTGGCGGCGCATCCAGTCGGTGGTGGACGCCGCCCGCGAGTCCCGGACGACCCCGCGGCCGACCGCCTCGGCCGCCACGCCCGCCATGGCGGCCTGCGCGGCACGGGTCAGGTCCTCGAGCGCCTCGAGCACGGTGCCCAACTCGTCGGAGCCGAGCTGCCACATCCGGTGCCGCCAGGCGACGAGCTGCGGGGCGAGCACGCGGACGTCCTCGAGCAGGTCGAGGCTGCGCGGCCCCCCGTGCGTCCGCCGGACGGCCTCCCGCTCGGGCGCAGCCGGGGCCTGTGCCCTGCCGTGGTCGAGGTCCATGCGCCACCCCCTCGGTGCTCCCTGCGATGCCTCGTGTCGTTCCCCGTCGACGCACCCACCCTACTACAGGTGTTCGATTCCATGCAACACCTGTAGTACATCTGTGGATGGGCACCCACCGGTCTCCGCTCGGTCCCGCCGTGTCCCTCGGCCCCGGCACGCGGCCGCTGCCGCGCCCCCTCAGACCTGCCCGGCCACCCGGGCCCGCTCCACCACCCCCGGCAGCGCGGCCGCGGCGCGGTCCACCTCCTCGACCGTCGTCGACCACCCCCAGGAAAAGCGGATGCCGGAGGCGGCCTCGTCGGCGCCGCGCCCCATCGCGGCCAGGGTCGCGCTCGGCTGGCTCGTGCCCGCCGCGCAGGCCGACCCGCCCGAGGCGGCCACCCCCGCGTCGTCGAGGAGGAAGAGCAGGTCCTGGCTGCGACAGCCCGCGAAGGTCACGTGCGAGACGTGCGGCAGCCGCGGCGACCCCGCTCCCGTCACCCGGGCCGCGGCCACCGCCGCCAGCTGCGCCTCGAACCGCTCCTGCAACCCCCGCAGCCGGGCCTGCTCGGCCGCGCCGTCGGCCAGCGCCGCGCGCAGCGCCGCGGCCAGCCCCACCACCAGTGCCACCGGCACCGTACCCGACCGGATGCGCCGCTCCTGCCCACCGCCGTGGTTGACCGGCCGCAGCCCCACGCCCCGCCGCGCCACGAGCAGCCCCACACCCTGCGGACCACCCACCTTGTGCGCCGCCATCGAGAGCAGGTGCACGCCACTGGCCGCCACGTCCACCGGGGCGTGCCCCACCACCTGCACCGCGTCGACGTGCAGCACGCCCCCATGCGCCCGCACCACCTCGGCCAGGGCCGGCACGTCCTGCAGCACCCCGGTCTCGCTGTTGCCCCACACGATGCTGACGAGCGCCGGCCGGGTGCCCGCGTCCGGCCCCGCGCCGCCCCCGCTCCCCCACGCGTCGAGCACGCCGGCCAGCGCCGCGGGCGGCACCAGGCCCCCGGCGTCCACCTCCGCCCAGCCGAGCTCGGCCCCCTCGGCCTGCACGAGACGACCCACGGCCTCGGTGACCGCCGCGTGTTCCGTGCGCGTGGTCACCACCCCGGCACCCCGGGGCAGCGCCCGGTAGCCCCCGATGACCGCGAGGTTGTCGGCCTCCGTGCCCCCGGCGGTGAAGAGCAGCTCGGCCGGCTCGGCACCCAGCAGCTCGGCGACCTCCTCGCGGGCCTCCTCCACGAGGGCCCGCACGCGCCGCCCGAAGGCGTGCGTGGCCGAGGGGTTGCCCGGCAAGCCGGCCACGCGGGCCATCGCCTCGGTGACCTCCGGGCGCTGCGGCGAGCTCGCCGCGTGGTCCAGGTAAATGGCCTCGACGGGGTGCTGCACGGTGGTCCTCCTCGACGGGGTGACGCGCCCCGCGGTGGGTCCGGGACGACGGCGGGCGGGCAGTCCGCGCTCGAGTTGCCCGCAGACCGCACAGTGCCATGCTGGGGACATGGCCACCTACGAGACCTCCCCTGCCCCCGGAGACCCCGCCGACGCCCAGGACCCGCACCCCACCTCCGCGGACACCTCGGGTTCCCTCACCGAGACCGGCGCGCCCGCCCCCTCGGACCGCCAGTCCCTCCGCGCCGGCCAGGACGGGCCGATCCTGCTGCACGACGCCCACTTCGTGAACCAGATGGCCCACTTCGACCGCGAGCGCGTGCCCGAGCGCGTGGTGCACGCCAAGGGCTCCGGCGCGTTCGGCACCTTCGAGGTGACCCGGGACGTGAGCCGCTGGACCAAGGCCGCCCTCTTCCAGCCCGGCACGCGGACCGACATGCTGGCCCGGTTCTCGACCGTGGCCGGTGAGATGGGCTCCCCGGACACCTGGCGCGACCCCCGTGGTTTCGCGCTGAAGTTCTACACCACCCAGGGCAACTACGACCTGGTGGGCAACAACACCCCGATCTTCTTCATCCGCGACGCGATGAAGTTCCCCCACTTCATCCGCTCGCAGAAGCGCATGGGTGGCAACGGCCTGCGCGACAACAACATGCAGTGGGACTTCTGGACGATGAACCCGGAGTCCGCCCACCAGGTCACCTACCTCATGGGCGACCGCGGCATCCCGCGCAGCTACCGCCACATGAACGGCTACGGCTCCCACACCTACATGTGGGTCAACGAGGCCGGCGAGAAGTTCTGGGTGAAGTACCACTTCCACTCCCAGCAGGGCGTGGAGGGCCTCACCGGCGAGGAGGCCACGCAGATCGCCGGCGAGGACGCCGACTTCCACCGCCGCGACCTGTTCGAGGCCATCGAGGCCGGCGACTTCCCGAAGTGGACCCTCTCGGTGCAGGTGATCCCCTTCGAGGAGGGCTTCTCGTACCGGACCAACATCTTCGACGTCACCAAGACGGTCTCCCACGAGGACTACCCGCTCCACGAGGTCGGCGTCATGACGCTGGACCGCAATCCGGAGAACTTCTTCGCGCAGATCGAGCAGGCGGCCTTCGAGCCGTCGGCCACCGTGCCCGGCATCGGCCTGTCCCCGGACACGATGCTGCTGGGGCGCGTCTTCTCCTACGCCGACACCCACCGCCACCGCATCGGCCCGAACTACCACCAGTTGCCCGTGAACCGGCACCGCGTGGAGGGACACACCTACTCCTACGACGGCCCGATGGCGTACGACCACTCCGGGGACGCGGCCATGTACGCCGCCAACTCGATGGGCACGCCCTACTCGGACGGCACGGGCGCGGCCGAGGACTCCTACCCCGTCTCCGGCGAGCTGGTGCGCCGTGCCGAGACCGTGCGCAGCGAGGAGGACGACAACTTCACCCAGCCCGGGATCCTGGTGCGCGAGGTGATGGACGACGCACAGCGCGACCGCTTCGTGGAGACCGTCGCCGGCCACCTGCTGGGCGGCGTGAAGGGCGACGTGCTGGAGCGCGCGTTCGACTACTGGAAGGCCGTGGACGCCGAGACCGGCGCCCGCATCGAGGCCGCGGTGAAGGCCGGGCAGGCCGAGCGCAACCCGGGCGGCCAGCCGCAGGACGCCAAGGCCGATGCCGCCGAGGGCACGACCGACGCCGACGGGGCCCGCCGGGGCTGACCCGGCACACCGCACCCTGCGACGAGGGCGCCCACCGGCTGGTCGGCCGGTGGGCGCCCTCGTGCCGTCCGCGCCTCAGCCCCGCCGGGCCCGCAGCACGTCCTCCACCTGCGCCAGGGTCACGCCGCGGTCCTGCAGCAGCACGAGCAGGTGGTACAGCAGGTCGGCGGACTCCTGCGCCAGCTCCTGCGACCCCTGGGCCACGCCGGCCAGGGCCACCTCGACGCCCTCCTCACCCACCTTCTGCGCGATGCGGCGCGTGCCCCCCTCGAACAGGGAGGTGGTGTACGAGCCCTCGGGCAGGTCCACGTGCCGCGCCGCCACCGTGCGGGCCAGCCGTCCCACCTCCGAGGCGGGAGGCTCGTCGCCGAAGCAGGAGGTGGCCCCGGTGTGGCAGGTGGGCCCGGTGGGGCGGGCCAGCACGAGCACGCTGTCGGCGTCGCAGTCCGTCCGCAGGTCCACCAGCTCCAGGGTGTTGCCGGAGGTGGCGCCCTTGACCCACGGCTCGGCACGGGAGCGCGACCAGAAGGTCACCCGGCCCGTGGTCTGCGTGGCCTCGACCGCGTCACGGTCCATCCAGCCGAGCATGAGCACCGCCAGGGTGTCGGCGTCCTGCACCACCGCGGGCACCAGGGCGCGCCCGCCGGTCTGCTCCGCCGAGAACTCCAGCACCTGCACGTCCACCGTCATCGCCGCACCTCCACGCCGGCCGCTGCCAGCCCGTCCTTGACCTGTCCGATCGTCAGCGTGCCCGAGTGGAACACACTGGCCGCCAGCACGGCGTCCACGTCGGCCCGCTGCACGGCCTCGACGAAGTGCTCCACCGCACCGGCTCCCCCGGAGGCCACGAACGGCACCGGGCACAGCTGGCGCACGGCGGCGAGCTGCTCCACGTCGTAGCCGGAACGCACCCCGTCCGAGCCCATGCAGTTGAGCACCACCTCACCGGCGCCGCGCTCGGTCACCTCCTGCACCCACTCGAGGGTGGAGCGCCCCGCGCTGCGCAGCGTGGAGGGGTCCCCGGTGTGGGAGCGGACACGCCAGGCGCCGTCCTCGTCGCGCAACGAGTCGACACCGACCACCACGCACTGCACCCCGAAGGCGTCCGCCAGCTCGTCCACGAGGCCGGGACGCTCCAGGGCGGGGGTGTTCACCGACACCTTGTCGGCGCCGGCGTGGAGCACCTCGCGGGCGTCGTCCACCGAGCGGATGCCACCGGCCACGCTGAAGGGCACGTCGAGGATGCGGGCCACGCGGGTGACCCACGAGCGGTCCACCGAACGGCCGGCCGGGCTGGCGGAGATGTCGTAGAAGACGATCTCGTCGGCGCCGGCGTCGCGGTACCGGCGGGCCAGCTCCTCGATGCCGCCGACGTCCCGGTGGTCGGCGAAACGCACGCCCTTGACCACCCGGCCGTCACGCACGTCGAGGCAGGGCACCACGCGGCGCGCCAGGCGCGTCGGGGCCGGCGCCGGGGACGCGTCCGCGGCGCCGGCCCCGACCGCGGCGGTCGCCACCGCAGGTGCCGGCGCCGGCTGCCCCGCGACCAGCGCGTCGGCGAGGTCGAGCGCACCCTCCAGCAGGGACCGCCCGAGCACCACGCCGGCGCACCCCCGCCCGCGGACGGCGGCGACGTCGGCCACCGAGCGCACTCCCCCGCTGGCCTGCACGGCCACGTCGGGCGCCAGGGCGGTGAGGTGGTCGTAGAGCGTCAGCCCGGGCCCGGTCATCGTCCCGTCGCGGCTGATGTCGGTGGCCAGCACGTGGCGCAGACCCTCGCTGCGGTACCGGGCCAGCAGGTCAGCCAGGTCCACCCCGGAGTCCCGGGTCCAGCCGCGGGTGGGCAGCTCCCAGCGCACTCCGCCCGCGCCGGGGGTCCCTGGAGCCTCCGACACGTCGTCCACGGGCCGGGCGTCCAGGGCGAGCGTGAGCCGCTCCGGCCCCCACCGCCTCAGCCACCGGGCCACCTCCTCGGGCGCGGTCATCGCCATCGAGCCGACGACGGCACGCGAGGCCCCGGAGGCGAGCACCATCTCCACGTCGGCCTCGCCGCGCACGCCCCCGCCGGTCTGCACCGACAGGCCGGTCTCCTCCACGATGCGGCGCACCAGCGGCGCCAGCGACCACCCGCCGGCGCGCGCACCGTCGAGGTCCACCAGGTGCAGCCAGCGCGCCCCGGCTGCGGCGTACGCGCGGGCCTGCTCCACCGGGTCGACCGCGTAGGAGGTCTGCCGCGCGTAGTCGCCCTGGTGCAGGCGCACCACCGCGCCGCCGCGGACGTCCAGGGCCGGGTAGCAGGTGAAGTCGTTCATCGGGGGTCCTCCTCGTCGATGCCGCAGAAGGCGGCCAGCAGCCACGACCCGAGGTCGCCGGACCGCTCGGGGTGGAACTGCATGCCGGTGACGGTGCCGCGCTGCACCACGGCCGCGAACTCGCGTCCGTGGCGGGTGAGCGCCACCGTGTCGGGGCCCACCGGGGCGGCCCACGAGTGCACGAAGTAGGCGCGCGGGTCCGCGGCCCCGCGGAGCACCCGGCGCACCGGGTCGTCGCCCGCGGCGGCCGGACCGGGCTCCAGCAGGTTCCAGCCCATGTGGGGCACCCGCACCGCACCCGGGCCCGGCTCGAGACGCTCCACGGTCCCGGGCAGCAGGCCCAGGCACTCCACCGGCGCGTCGCCCGCGCCCACGGCACGCCCGCCGGCCCCCTCGGTGGAGGCCTCGTGCAGCAACTGCATGCCCAAGCAGACGCCCAGCACCGGCTGCTCCAGCGAGCGCAGCACCTCCACCAGGCCCAGCTCCCGCAGCCGCGCCATCGCGGCCGCGGCGGCACCCACGCCCGGCAGCACCACGCGGTCGGCGCGGCGGATGCGCTCGGCGTCGCCCGTCATCGGCGCGTCGACGCCGAGCCGCTCCAGCGCGCACTGCACCGAGGTGATGTTGGCCCCGCCAGCGTCCACGAGCACCACGTCCGGCACGGTGCCCCGGCGGCTCACAGCGTCCCCTTGGTGGAGGGCAGACCCGTGCCGGTGCGCGCGATGGCCTGCCGCAGGGCCCGGGCCACGGCCTTGAAGCCCACCTCCACGCGGTGGTGGTCGTTGCCCGCCTGCACCGAGAGGTTGAGGGTGAGACCGGCGCCGTCGCACAGCGAGCGCCAGAAGTGCTCCACCATCTCGGTGGGGAGGTCGCCCACCATCTCCCGGGTGAAGGTGCAGTCGAAGACGAGGTAGGGGCGCCCGGAGAGGTCGACCGCGGCCGTGGCGAGCGACTCGTCCATGGGCAGGGTGAACCCGTACCGGCCGATGCCGGTCTTGGTGCCCAGTGCCTCGCGCAGCGCCTGCCCGATGGCGATGCCGGTGTCCTCCACGGTGTGGTGCTCGTCGATCTCCAGGTCGCCCCGGCAGTCCACCTGCAGGGCGAACCCGCCGTGCTTGCCGAGCTGGTCGAGCATGTGGTCGAAGAAGCCCAGACCGGTGCTCACCCGTGCGGGCGCCGGGTCGTCGAGGTCCACCGCCACCCGGATGCGGGTCTCGCTGGTGGCGCGCTCCACGGTGGCGCGGCGGGGGCGGTCGACGAGCTCGTGGGCGACGGCGGCCCAGGTCCACGTGCCGCCGAGCTCCTCCTCGGTGGCCAGCTGGTAGGCCGGCACGCCCAGGGCCCGCGCGAACTCCACGTCGGTCTCCCGGTCGCCCACCACGGCCGAGCGATCCCAGTCCACGGTCCGGTCCTTGAGCAGGTGGGTCACCAGCCCGGTGCCGGGCTTGCGGGTCGGGGCGTGGTCCTCGGGCAGGGAGCGGTCCAC
The DNA here is from genome assembly GCF_042433515.1 of Kytococcus schroeteri. Classification (NCBI taxonomy): domain Bacteria; kingdom Bacillati; phylum Actinomycetota; class Actinomycetes; order Micrococcales; family Kytococcaceae; genus Kytococcus; species Kytococcus schroeteri. Next base: position 223,257 of record NZ_JBHLVH010000004.1, read on the forward strand.
GAGCACCTCGGAGAAGTGCACCCCCTGGCTGGTGAGCACCTGCATCACCAGGCCGTGGGCGCCGTCGAAGTCCTCCTGCGGGAAGGCGTCGGTGCCCAGGCCGTCCTGGTTGCTCACCATGACCAGGCGGTAGCCGGCCTCCTGGAGGCGCAGCAGTGCGGGCACCACGCCGTCCACGAAGCGCACCTTGGCCAGGGAGTCCACCTGGTGGTCCTCGGGCTCGGCGATGATCGTGCCGTCACGGTCGACGAGCAGCAGCGGCGTGCTCACGGGGTCTCCTCGGGGGTGGTGCGGGTGGGGCGGCCGGTGGGGGGTCGGTGCGCGGGCGGGTGGGCTCCCAGTGCTCGGAGCACCCGGTCGTCCTGCTCGGGGGTGCCCAGCGTGACGCGCACGCCGTCGGCGAGGCCGGGGTGCGTGGCCAGCGCCCGGGCCACCACCCCCTGCTCCTCGAGGGCGTCGAGCACGGACCCGGGGTCGGTGCAGCGCAGGGTGACGAAGTTGGCCTCGGCCACCAGCACCGCCTCGATGCCGGAGCCCGGCCGGCCGGCCAGGTCGCGCAGCGCCGTGGTCACCCGGTCCCGCTCGGCGAGGGTGCGCCGCACGCGGTCGGCCGTGTCCTCCAGGGCCGCGGGCTCGGTGGCGGCCAGGGCGAGCTGCACCGCGGGCACGGCCAACGGGTAGGGCGCCTGCACGCGGCCCAGCAGCGCCACGAGCTCGGCACGCGCCAGCACGGCCCCGATGCGGGCACCGGCCAGGCCGTGTGCCTTGCTCAGGGTGCGCAGCACCACCACGTTCTCGTGGGTGGCCAGCAACGTGGCCGCCGAGGGGGCGTCGGTGAAGTCGGCATAGGCCTCGTCGACCACGAGCAGAGCGGGGGCCTCGTCGCGGCGCAGGCCCTCGGCGAGGCGCACCAGGTCCTCGACCGGCACGCCCTGCCCGGTCGGGTTGCCCGGTGAGGGCAGCAGCACCAGGTCGGCCTGCTGCTGCCGGGCGGTGCGCAGCACGGCGTCCACGTCCACCCGCCAGCGCTCACCGCCCCCGGGCCCCTCGGCGGGCTCCACCAGCTGCGGCACCGCGTGCACCGCGGCGCCGTGGAGGCGGGCGGTCACGGCGTACATGCCGAAGGTGGGCGGGGCCACCACCACGCCCCCGCGGGCGGCTCCCGCCGCTGGGCCGGAGGCGTCGCCGCGGGTCGCCCCGCCGGGTGCGCAGCAGGCACGGACCAGCAGGTCGATGCCCTCGTCGCTGCCCCGGGTCACGAGCAGCTCGTCGGTGGCCACCCCCCACAGCCCGGCCAGGCGCCCCCGGAGCGCGGCCGGCTGCGGGTCGGGATAGCGGCGCACGCTCGCGCCGGCATCGGCCCGGTTGGGCGTGGCGGCCTCGTTGGCGTTGAGCCACGCGAGGTCCACCGGCGCCCCCTGTTCAACCGGCACCCCCTGCTCACCCGATGCGGCGGCAGCCGGCGCCACGGCACCGGCCGGTGCGCTGGTGCGGGCGCTGGAGTAGCCGGTGAAGTCCGCGAGGTCGTCCCGCACGTAGCCCAGCGGGAAGGGTCGGCGGCTCATGCGCGCGCCTCCCCGCCCTCGGGCTCGCCGACGCGCCGGGTCACGGCCCGGGCGTGCGCCTCGAGCCCCTCGGCCCGCGCCAGCGCCACGGCCGTCCCGCCCGTGGCGCTCAACGCCCGCGAGCTGGCCTCCTGCACCGTGATGGACAGCTGGAAGCTCGACAGGTTGACCCCACCGGTCCACCGCGCCGCCCCCGAGGTGGGCAGCACGTGGTTGGTGCCCGAGCAGTAGTCGCCCAGGGACTCCGGCGTGTGGTCGCCGAGGAACACCGAGCCCGCCGCGGTCACCCCCTCGAGCAGGTCCCGCGGCTCGCGCACGGCCAGGATGAGGTGCTCCGGGGCGTAGGCGTTGGAGACCTCCACCGCCTGCTCCAGGTCACGCACCAGCACCAGCCGGGAGGCTCCCAGCGCCTCGGTCACGATGCCGGCGCGCGGCAGCTCGGCGGCCTGCCGGGAGAGCTCCGCGGCCACCTGCTCCAGCAGGTCGCGGTCGTCGGCCACGCACACCACCTGGGAGTCCGGGCCGTGCTCGGCCTGGCTCAGCAGGTCCGCGGCCACCCACACGGGGTTCGCCCCGGCATCGGCCACCACGAGCTGCTCGCTGGGGCCGGCCGGCAGGTCGATGCCGGGACCACCCTGCATGCCGGCCACCTGGCGCTTGGCCTCGGTGACGAAGGTGTTGCCCGGCCCGAAGACCTTGTCGCACGGGCCCACGGGGCCGGCACCGAAGGCCATGGCCCCCACGGCCTGGGCACCGCCCACCACGGCGATGCGGCGGACGCCCACCTCCACGCACGCGGCCACCACCAGCGGGTCGGCGCCCCCGTCGCGCGTCGGCGGGGTGCACACCACCACCTCCGGGCAGCCGGCGAGCACGGCGGGCACCCCCAGCATCAGGGCGGTGGAGGGCAGCGGCGCCGAGCCGGCGGGCACGTAGAGGCCCACGCTGCGCACCGGGCGCACCACCCGCTCGCAGCGCACGGCGTCCTCGCCCTCCTGCACCACGTACGGCCGGGCACCCCCGGGGGCGTGGAAGGCACGGATCGCCTCGGCCGCCTCCGCGATGGCCCGGCGCACCTGCGGGTCCACCTGCGCCAGGGCGTCCTCCACCTCGGCGTCGGTGAGCAGCAGGTCGTCGCGGCGCACGCCGTCGAAGCGCTCGGTGAAGGCGGCCACGGCCTCGGCGCCCCCGCGGCGCACCGCGTCGAGCACCTCGGCCACGGCGCGGCTGACCTCCTCCCCCACCTCTTGGGCGGGGCGGCGCAGCGCGGCGGCGCGCTCGGCGGCGTCCAGCGTGTTCCAGTTCAGGACGCGCATCAGACGAGCATCCCCTCGACCGGCAGCACCACGACGCCGCGTGCCCCGGCGGCCTTGACCGCCTCGAGCAGCCCCCAGGTCACCTCGCCGTGGCAGAGCACCTGAACGGCGAACAGCCCCGCGGGGGCGGTCGGGTCAGCGGGGTCGACCGTGGGCACCACGGTGGGCTCCTCGGCATCGGGCAGCAGGGCCAGCACCTCGGCGAGGCGGTCGGCGGGCACCCGCGCGGAGACCACCTTGCTGTCGGCCACCCGGCGGGCGCCGTCCAGGCGCCGCAGCAGCAGCTCGAGCAGCTCGGCCCGCGGCCCCTCCAGGCGGCGGGCCGGGCCGGCCAGCACGGCCTCGCTCTCCAGCACCACGGCCACGGGGCGCAGCGCGTTGGCGCGCAGGGTGGCGCCGGAGCTCACGAGGTCGCACACGGCATCGGCCTGGCCCAGGCTGGGCGCGATCTCCACCGACCCGCTGAGCGTCACCACCTCGGCGTCCACGCCCTGGGCGGCCAGCCAGTCCCGGGTGAGGGCCGGGTAGCTCGTGGCCACGCGCAGTCCCTGCAACTGCTGCGGGCCCTGCCAGTCCCACTCCTCGGGCACGGCGATCTGCAGGGTGCAGGGACCGAAGCCGAGCTGGCGCACCTCGTGCAGGTCGGTGCCCACACCGGTGGCCTGCTCCTCGGCCAGCACGTTGCGTCCCACGATGCCGAGGTCGGCCACGCCGTCGGTGAGCAGGCCGGGGATGTCGTCGTCGCGGACCAGCAGCAGGTCCACCGGCAGGCCCTCGCCGAAGCAGAACAGGCGGTCACGGCTCTCGCGCCAGGTCAGGCCGCAGGCGCTCAGCAGGTCTCGGGCCGGGTCGCCGAGGCGACCGGACTTCTGGATGGCGACGCGCAGGCGGTCGCGCGGGGTCTCCACGGGGGTCATGGTGCTCCTCACCCACCAGCGGTGGGATCGAGGACGCCGGGGCGTCCGAGGGGGGGCGCGGCGGACCGCGCCGGTCAGGCGGAGGCGGACCCGTCCAGATGTCGCAGGGCCGCGCGGTAGCCACCGGCCCCGTCCTCGAGGCACCGGGCCACCCGGCCGACGGTGGTCACCGAGACGCCCGTGTCCTCGTGGATGGCGCGGTAGCTGCGGCCCTCGGCCAGCTGCGGCACCACGGCCCACCGGTCGGTGAGGGCCTCCACCTCGGCGGGCGTGCACAGGTCGGTGAGCAGGGCGTCCACCTCCGCGGGGTCCTGCATCGAGGCCAGGACGGCCACGAGCTCGGCACGCACCTCGGCCACGGTGCGCGAACGTGGGGTGTCGCGTCGCTTCATGGCGTCCTCCTGGTGCGAACGGGGGTGGGCAGTGACGGGTGGTCGCGGTCGGCGCCGCGGGTCCGTCATCGAATGTATTAACACGCTAACACGCTAGGACACGGTGCGCCGAATCGGCGTCATGCCCCCTTCCCCTCCCCCGGCACA